>CAKTNN010000012.1 GCA_934589065.1 uncultured Oscillospiraceae bacterium | reverse complement strand
AAGGTCAAGAGCGAGTTCGAGGCCGTTGTGGACAAGTGCCAGGTCACCATCGTGGTGGATGCCGAGAAGAACAAGGAACTGCGGGCTGCCGCCAACGCCGTGTTTAACAAGCGTGACGATCGTCTGAAGTCCATGACCGATGAGTCCGTTCCCGTTTACTACACCTGCATCATGTGCCAGGCCTTCTCCCCCAGCCACGTATGTATCGTTACCCCCGAGCGTCTGGGTCTGTGCGGCGCCGTGTCCTGGCTGGATGCCAAGGCTACCAACGAGCTGGATCCCACCGGTCCCTGCCAGATTGTTCCCAAGGAGCACTGCCTGGATGAGCACCTGGGCCGCTATGTAGACGTTGACGAGGCCGTTGCCAAGTATTCTCATGGCGCTCTGGAGCACGTTACCCTGTACTCCCTGTTCCAGGATCCCATGACCTCCTGCGGCTGCTTCGAGTGTATCTGCGGTGTTGAGCCCGTTTCCATGGGCGTTGTCATCACCTGCCGTGAGCACGCCGGTATGACCCCCCTGGGCATGACCTTCTCCGAGATGGCCTCCATGACCGGCGGCGGCGTTCAGACCCCCGGCTTCATGGGCCACGGCAAGCAGTTCATCTCCTCCAAGAAGTTCATTGCAGCCGAAGGCGGCCCCGGTCGTATCGTCTGGATGCCCAAGGAGCTGAAGGATCAGGTTCGTGAGCGTCTGGATGCCACTGCAAAGGAAATGTACGGCGTAGACAACTTCACCGACATGATTGCCGACGAAACCGTCTGCACCGAGGATCCGGAAGAGCTGATGAACTTCCTGGCTGAAAAGGGCCATCCCGTTCTCAGCATGGAGCCCTTCGATATGTAATTTCCCCATCCCCCGCCACTTTGGCGGGGGATATTTTTGACTCGCAGCGCACAAAAGGCTCCCTCTGGAAGGGAGCCTTTTGCTATTGTCTTATTTCCACAATCCGTCCGGGTAGAGGCCTGCCTGGGTCATATCCGCCAGCGCCTTTACCACCACGGGCTTGTCCGCCGCGTAGGTGACCCCGTGCCACTTATCCGGGGAGTAGAGCATCTGCACCGTGGCCTTGCCCTCCGTCAGCAGGGCGGTGACGGTGGAGGGGAGAAAATACTCCCCCTTCAGAGGATTCTCTTTCAGGGCCTTATCCAGAAATGCCGGGAAGCGGGCCTTGCTCTCTGCGGCAAAGCTGGGGGTAAAGCCCCACATATTCATGGATACCGTGGTTTTCTCGTCCACATCCACCCAGGTTTCGCCGCCGTTTTCCGTGTAGTGAATGCCGCCGGGATACTTTTCGATCCGGGTGCGCTCAATAACCGCATTCAGATACCCCTGGTCGTTCACCTGGCACACGCCCCGGGCCACGGAGCCATTGTCCGTAACGGTCTTTCCCAGCTCATACCCCACCATGCAGTAGCGGTACTTTTCGTCGTCGGTATGGGTGCTCAGGTAGTTATAGATTTCCCGGAAGGCGGCCTTGCCGTAGTAATCGTCTGCATTGATCACGGCAAAGGGAGCATTGCCGATGGTTTCTGCCGCACAGGCTACGGCATGGCAGGTTCCCCAGGGCTTGGTGCGGCCCTCCGGAACGGTGTAACCCTGGGGCAGCTTCTCCACCTCCTGGAAGGCATAGCGGATTTCCATGGGCGCATTTTTCAGCCGTGCACCGACGGTTTCCATAAAGTCCTTCCGGATGGCCTCCTTGATAATCAGCACCGCCGTTTCAAAACCGGCCTCGTGGGCATCAAAGAGGGAATAGTCCAGGATTGCCTCCCCGTGAGCCCCCACCGGGTCAATTTGCTTTAGTCCGCCATAGCGGCTGCCCATACCGGCAGCCATCACCACAAGAACGGGTTTTTCCATAAGTCAGGTTTCCTCCTCTATAATTTGTTCCATTTCTTTCCATTTTTGTTCCATATCCGCCACCAGCTTAAACTGGGTACGGCAGCGATGCAGGTTGTGCTCCGGGTAGGCAGTCCCAAAATAATGGTCGCCATCCAGGTAGTCCGTCAAAAACCGGACACCGCATTCCAGCGTCATGGTCAGCGCCCCCAGGGGCAGCGACTTCCGTTCCGCCTGAGTCAGGGCCGGGCAGGCCCTTAAAAATCCCCGGGTGAAAATGCGGTAAAGGTCTAAGTCCATCTCCATTTTGGAAAGGTCCGTCTCATCCTCTGCCGCCGTAGCCGCGCCAAAGCGGATGGAGTCCCCAAAATCATACGCACTGAGTCCCGGCATGGTGGTATCCAGGTCGATGACGCACAGGGGCGTGTGGGTCTTTTCATCCAGCATAACGTTATTGAGCTTGGTATCGTTATGGGTCACCCGCAAGGGCAAAACCCCGTCCCGGAGCATTTGGGTGAGCTTCCCGCCCACAGGTTCGTGTTCCAACGCAAACGCAATCTCCCTCTCCGCCGAACCAGCCCGGCCCATGGGGTCTTTTTCCAGGGTTTCCCGGAATATCCGGTAGCGGTCTGGGGTATTGTGGAAATTGCGAATGGTCTCGTGAAGGGTTTCCGCCGGAAACCCGGACAGCTGCTGCTGAAAGCTGCCAAAGGCAATGGCGCTCTGGTATAGGTCTTCCGGGCATTGGGGCGCCTGGAGACAAACGCTGCCCTCGATAAACGCGAACACCCGCCAATCGCTGTCTATCCCCTGGTGATACCAATTCTTCCCATCCAGGGTGGGAATCAATGTCAGGGCGGCGTTTGGATTATCCAGGATGCTGTGGAGGTACTGAGTAATGGCGGCAATGTTTTCCTGCAAGCCCTCTACATCCGGGAAAGCCCGGCTGCTGATGCGCTGGAGAATATATCTCCGCCCCTTTTTCGTCACCACCAAGTAGGTTTCATTGATGTGACCGCAGCCGTACCGGCAGCAGCTTTTTACGCTGCCCTCCGGAAAAAAATGGGGCAGAACGCTCTGCACCATGGATTCTTCCATACACAGCCCTCCTTTTTCATGCAGTTCCAGTATAACAAACCTGGAGATAATGTCAAGGATTCTTCCCGGGCAGAGAATCCTTTTTCAACTATTTTTGTGCATTCTTCTCTCCAATTTTTCTTGCACACCGGAAGGTTCTATGGTATAATTTTCCATAGGCCCGCATCCCACGGGCCTTTTGTATGGAGGTATGCACACCATGAATTATTTAGGTGTTTCCTATGATTTGGGGGCCGTCCCCCAGCTGGATCCCGGCTTTATTCCCTTTGGCGTGTGGATGGATGCCTATTTGCAGGGCGCAGCAAAGCCCCTGGCAATCGCCGTTGAACGAAACGAAGGGAAGATCACCGTCCGCAGAACCTTTATCCACGGAACTCCGGAAATGGCCCAGGCGGACTACCGCTATGTAGAGCGGGTGGTAAAATTCCTGCTGTGGTCCATCGGCGGCTTCCGCATCTATATCTGCGGCTGCTCGCCCATTGCCCAAAAGCTGCAAAAGGACTATGCTCCCACCGGTGAGCGGGCCTTTGACTTTGATTTTTTCCACAAGCTGTATGAGGTGGATCTGGAAATCATCGATCTGCCTTTGGAAGACTGCCCCCAGCCCAACGAATCCCCCCGGCCTTTGGGCGGGCATCTGGACGGCTGCCGCATCGGGTTCGATGCCGGCGGCTCCGATCGGAAGGTTTCCGCTGTCATTGATGGGGAATGCGTCTACTCCGAAGAGGTTATCTGGCACCCAAAGCTGAATCCCGACCCCAACTATCAGTACCGGGAAATTCTCACCGCCTTCCGCACCGCCGCATCCAAAATGCCCCGGGTGGATGCCATCGGCGTCTCCTCCGCCGGTACGTTTATCGGCAACGCCCCTATGATTTCCAGCATTTTCTACAAAGTCCCCCGGGAACGCTGGGACGAGGTAAAAACCTGCTACGATCGGGCGGGCAAGGAAATCGGGGATGTGCCGGTGGTGGTAGCCAACGACGGAGATGTGTCCGCCCTGGCTGGCGCTATGGGCATGAATGCCGGGCGGATTATGGGCGTAGCCATGGGCACCAGCGAAGCCGTGGGCTATGTGGATAAGGACAAAAATGTTCTTGGTTGGATTTCCGAGCTGGCCTTTGCCCCGGTAGATCTGAGCGAAGAGGCCATGGCAGACGAATGGTCTACGGACATCGGCGCCGGATGCAAATACTTTTCCCAGGATGCCGTGATCAAGCTTGCCCCCAGGGCCGGCATTGCCCTGGACGAAACCCTTTCCCCTGCCGATCAGCTGAAGCAGGTGCAGCAGCTGATGGAAGAGGGAGACGAACGGGCCGCCAAGGTATTCCGGGATATCGGCATTTACCTTGCCCACACCGTGGTGCTGTACGCCCGGTTCTACGATATTGAAAAGCTGATCCTTATGGGCCGGGTCATGTCCGGCAAGGGGGGAGAAATCATTCTCTCCACCGCCCGGCAGGTGCTTATGCAGGATCATCCCGTTCTGGCAAAAACCGTTACCCTGATGCTGCCGGATGAGAAAACCCGGCGCATCGGTCAGGCCGTTGCCGCCGCCAGCTTGCCGGAAATTCGGAAATAATGAATTTCGCCGCCCCGAACAGGGGCGGCGAAGGTTTTTTATGGAAAGAATTACACCATTGCAGCAGTGATGATTGCCATCTTGTAGACCTCGTCGGCATTGCAGCCACGGGACAGGTCGTTGATGGGAGCAGCCAGGCCCTGCAGGATGGGGCCGTAGGCCTCGAAGCCGCCCAGACGCTGAGCAATCTTGTAGCCGATGTTGCCGGCCTCAATATTGGGGAAAATGAAGGTATTGGCGTGACCGGCGACGGGAGAGCCGGGGAACTTCAGCTGGCCTACCTCGGGGGCAACGGCTGCATCGAACTGCATCTCGCCGTCAATTGCCAGTTCAGGAGCCAGCTCCTTGGCAACAGCGGTAGCATCGTGGCTCAGCTTCACCGTGCCGCCCTTGCCGGAGCCGTTGGTGGAGAAGCTCAGCATGGCAACCTTGGGATCGATGCCGAAGACCTTTGCGGTGCGGGCAGTTTCCACAGCAACCTCAGCCAGCTTTTGGGCAGCGGTCAGAACCACGTTGCCTTCCTTATCCACGGTATCCTCGTAGCTCAGGTTAATGGCGCAGTCGCCCATAGCCAGCTTCTCTTCACCGCGAACCAGGATGAAGCAGGAAGACACCAGATGTGCGCCCTTCTTGGTTTTCACCAACTGCAGAGCGGGACGGACGGTATCGGCGGTGGAGTAGGTAGCGCCGCCCAGCAGAGAATCGGCGTAGCCCATCTTTACCAGCATGGTGCCGAAGTAGTTGCCTTTGGACAGAGCCTTGCGGCAATCCTCCGGGGTCATCTTGCCCTTGCGCAGCTCAACCATCTTATCTACCATCTCGTCCATACCGGCGTAGGTCAGGGGATCGATGATCTCCACACCCTCGATATTGAAGCCACCCTTCTTGGCGTTGGCTTTCACTTCGTCCACATTACCGATCAGGATGGGGGTCAGGAAGCCGCCCTCAACCAGGCGAGAGGTAGCCTCCAGAATACGGGCATCGTGGCCCTCAGTGAAGACGATCTTCCGGGGATTTGCCTTCAGAGTTTCGATCATAGCATTGAACATGAGAATCTCCTCCATTTTACGGGCCGAAGCCCGTTTTTTCGCTACTATTATAGCTCACTTCCTTTCCCTGTGCAACCATTTTTTTGCAGGATATGCCCCGAGCTTTTTGGTTAAAATGATGAATTTCTTTTTGCAAGCCCGCATTTTGCTATTGCTTTTTGTATGTTTTGGCTTTATAATGGACTTAAACTATGTTAGGAGGGGCGTCCGTGGGAGAACTATATGCCATCGTTTCCGGCAAGGGCGGCACAGGCAAAACATCCGTTTGCGCCGGTATCGCAAGTGCCTTGGCGGAAAAAGGCAGAAATGTTTTGTGCATCGACTGCGATGTAGGACTGCGGAACCTGGATATTTCCCTGGGGCTGAGCGATGTGCCAGCCCTGTCCTTCCTGGATGTTTCCGAGGGCAGCTATCGCCTGGAGGATGCCGCCCGGCATCCCAGATACCCCAGCCTTCGGTTTCTCACTGCGCCCATGAACCGGCCTGTGGAGAAAATCGACCCGGAAGCCTTTGGTGCCATGCTCCGGCAGGCGCGGAGCAGCTTTGACTATGTTTTCCTGGATGCTCCCGCCGGGGTAGACGCAGGATTTCGCCTGTGCAGCACCTGGACAGACCGTTTTCTCCTGGTAACCGGCCCAGGCCCCGCCGCCATCCGGGATGCCGCACGGGTCAGCGATTTGCTGGAACTGTCCGGCAAGCAAAATGTACGGCTGATTGTCAATCGGGTGGATGAGGAGCTTCTGTCCACCGTCCGGCTGACCATTGATGATGTAATGGATACCACGGGAACGCCCCTAAGCGGCGTTGTGCCGGAGGATCCCAACATAACCCTATCCGCCGCTTTTGGCGCGCCGGTGCTGGTGTATGCCAAAAAGTGCCCCGCAGCGCGGGCTTTCCGCCGAATTGCCTGTCGGCTGGAGGGGATTCCCACCAAGTTGAAACTTTAAGTGATTTCTATAAGGAGTGAAGAGGATGAATATCGCATTTCTGGCCCATGACAAAAAGAAGGAACTGATGGTTCAGTTCTGCACCGCATACAAGAGCGTCCTCGCCAAGCACAACCTTTACGCCACGGCGACCACAGGACGACTGATTGCCGACAATACCGGTTTGCCCATCACCCTGCTGCTATCCCATAAGCAGGGCGGTCACCAGCAGATCAACGCCCGCATTGCTTACAACGAAATTGATCTGGTTCTGCTGTTCACCGATCCTAACACCACCGACCCCTGGGATGACGCCCAGATGATTGAAACCATTCGCCACTGCGACAAGCAGAACGTGCCCATTGCCACCAACCTTGCCAGCGCCGAGATGTTCATCCTTGGCCTGCAGCGGGGCGACCTGGATTGGCGTGAAATGGTTCACAGCAAGCCGAAATTCTAAGGCAGCGCGCCCCCCAATACAGTGGGGGTGGTTTGCCCTTTTCACGCTTTTTTCAGAAAGGATTCTTTGTTTATGGATATTATCAAGCCCCGTACCCTCTCCGGCTTTATGGAGCTGCTGCCGGACAAGCAGATCCGGTTTGAAAAGATGGTTCAGATTCTCCGGGATACCTACGCCTCCTACGGCTTTGCCCCCCTGGACACTCCCGCTATCGAGGATGCTCAGATTCTTCTTGCCAAAGGCGGCGGAGAAACCGAAAAGCAGATTTACCGCTTCACCAAAGGTGACAGCGACCTGGCCCTTCGGTTCGACCTGACCGTTCCCCTGGCAAAATATGTTGCCCTGCACTACAACGAGCTGGCCTTCCCCTTCCGCCGCTTCCAAATCAGCAAGGTCTACCGGGGTGAGCGGGCACAGCGTGGCCGCTTCCGGGAATTCTACCAGGCCGATATCGATATCATCGGTGACGGCAAGCTGGATATTCTCAACGAGGCGGAGATTCCCGCCATTATCTACAAGGTATTTCAGGGCTTCGGTCTGAAGCGCTTCCAGATTCGTGTGAACAACCGAAAGATTCTCTCTGGCTTCTACGATATGCTGGGTCTGGCAGACAAGAGCGGCGATATTATGCGCACCGTGGACAAGCTGGATAAGATCGGCCCGGACAAGGTAAAGGTGATCCTCCTGGAGGACTGCGGTCTGACACAGGAGCAGGCTGCCGGGATTCTCTCCTTCATTGCCATCCGGGGCACCAACGCCCAGGTGATTGCCGCGCTGGAAGGCTATACCGGCAAGAACGAACTCTTCGATACCGGTCTGGGCGAGCTGAAAGCCGTCACCGCCAACCTGGCTGCCTTCGGTGTGCCGGAGGAGAACTTTGCCGTAGATCTGACCATTGCCCGCGGTCTGGACTACTACACCGGCACGGTTTACGAGACCGCCCTGCTGGATCATCCGGAAATCGGCTCTGTCTGCTCCGGCGGGCGCTACGACAACCTGGCTGGCTACTACATTGAAAAGGCGCTGCCCGGCGTGGGCATTTCCATTGGCCTGACCCGGCTCTTTTATGTACTGGATGAGCAGGGCCTGCTGAACCCTGCCCTGCCCTCTGCTCCTGCCGATGCCCTGGTGCTGCCTATGACGGAAGACCTGTCCAAGGCCATTGCCCTGGCAGAAACCCTCCGTTCCTTTGGCCTGCGGGTGCAGCTTTACGGCGAGCAGAAGAAATTCAAGCAGAAGATGGCCTACGCCAACAAGCTGCAGGTTCCCTTCGCCGTACTGTTGGGAGAGGACGAAATCGCCCAGGGGCTGTGCTCCGTAAAGAATATGGCAACCGGTGAGCAGCAGCTGCTCTCCCCGGAGGATGCCGCGAAGGCAATTCTAAGTGCCGTATCCGTAAACGTCCCCGTAATTCTGGAGAAATAACCTTCCCCCAAAATAACGAACCGTCGTTGCTCCCCAATGGGCTGCAATGACGGTTCGTTTTGTTTTATCATTTTTGTGTTACCGGATTTCCTTTTTCTCATAGATACCCACGGAAATCCGCCAGCTGAGGGCGTACAGGAGCGCGCAGAGAAGGACAACCACCGGGAACGCCAGGTATGGGAAGGATGGGTTTACATCCCCAAGGACGAAGGCGGAAGCACAGGTAAGGCCGATGACGATATAGTAGAAAAGTCTGCCCTTTTCCACACCAAACCGGAGCAGCAGGGGCATGCACAGGCTAAAGGAGCAGAAGCCCAAAAGCAGCAGGCCGTCTGCCAGGCCCAGGAAGTCACTCCAGAAGAATGTGCCGGATGCCGTCATCCGAATGGCACATAGAATCAGCATCACCGCAATGGTCGGCAGGGTCACCAATAGACCCAGCAGGTACTTGCTGCTGACCACCTGCGCCCGACTGTAGGGCAGCGCCGCACAGAAGCTATTCCAATGGCTGCGCTCATCGTAGGATAGCAGCGTCACCGGGAGCAGGCTCATAACCGCCACGGGATAGGTAATAAAGAAGAAGTTTTCCCCGGAAAACAGACTGACCACCGCAAAAACCAGGGGAATCAGCAGCACGCTCCGGCAGTATGCCTTCAGCTGATACCAGTCCTTTAATAGAAGCGCCTTCATTCAAACCGCCTCCTTGCTCATATAAATAAATAGTTCCTCCATACTGATGGGGCTGACCGTTGTGCCCCCGGGCAGAGCGTCCCGCTTTACCAGGGCCTCCGCAGAGTAGGGGGTGAGCTTTTTGTGCAGGATCGCCTCTGCGGGGATTTCCTCCAATTGAGAAGCCGTGCAGTGGAGCAAGCCATACTCCCCCAGCAGGTAATCCTTCTCTTCCAGAAGCATGATTTTTCCCTTGTGCAGAAACGCAACATAGTCGCACAGCTTTTCCAGGTCGCTGACAATATGGGAGGAAATGAGCACCGCATTCTCCCCCTGGCGGGCAAAGGACAGGAGCGTATCCACCACTTCGTCCCGCACCACCGGATCCAGACCGGAGGTAGCTTCGTCCAGCAGCAGTAGCTTTGCATGGTGACTCAGGGCAATTGCCAAGCCAAGCTTCATCTGCATTCCCCTGGAATAGCTCTGAAAGGGTTTCCTTTCCGGCAGAGAGAACCGGGTAAGGTAGTTTTGATAGACCTCCTTATCCCAGTTGCGGTAGGTTCTCCCCATGATTTCTCCCACCTGGTGAGCATTCAGGCAGCCTGGTATGCCCACTTCATCCAACACCACGCCGATATCCTGCTTGGTAAGGGCCAAGTTCTGACCGTTGTCCTTTCCAAATATCGTCACGCTGCCGGAATCCTTGTGGATCATATCCAGGATTAACCGAATTGTCGTGCTCTTCCCGGCTCCGTTTTCCCCGATCAGGCCCAGAATGCAGCCGCCAGGCAGCGTCAGGGACAGGTGATCCAGAGAAAAATCCGGGTAAGACTTGGTTAAATTCCGAATTTCCAGAGCATTCATGGCTTTTCCTCCAATGCAAATTGAACCATTTTCAGGACCTGTCCGGCCTCCAACCCGCTTTCCGCCGCCAGACGAAGGGCCTCGTCAATGTGCCACTCAATTTTTTTCAGGTTTTCCTCGCGCAGGAGTTCCGTATTTCGGGGCGCCACATAGCAGCCCTTTGCGGGAACGGTATAGAGAAAGCCCTCTTTTTCCAGCTCCTCGTAGGCACGCTTGGTGGTAATGAAACTGATGCGCAAGTCCTTGGCAAGCCCCCGAATGGAGGGCAGCGCTTCGTTCTCCTTCAGCGCGCCGCTGATAATCTGGGCCTTAATCTGGCTGTAGATCTGATCGTAAATCGGTGCGCCGCTTTTGTTATCGATGAGTATATCCATATTGTCACCTCAACTGTATATGCTAAGTATATACAGTAATTACAGTATTGTCAAGTGTTTTCTTCCGAAGAGAAGCGTTTGGAATCGCAGGTATGGGACGCAGCAGGGGTTACGTCCCATGTAGGGAGGCGAAGGCGCCCCGCAGGGCGCGGCAACAGAAAAGAGAGACGCACCGGGCGTCTCTCTGCTTTTCGTTTGTTTATTTCAGCTTGGCAACGGATTCCCGGACGCGGATGTGACCGGGTACAACGACTCTGTCCGTCAGGGTAGTTCTGGGACGCTCGATTAAATCGATAAGCCCTCTGGCTGCCGCGCGACCGATAGCAAAAGTATCCTGGCAGTAAGTGGTCAGCCTTGGAGAAACAATATCCGCCAGATTCACGCCATCGTATCCCATTACGGAAATGTCTTCCGGAATCCGCAGACCCATCTCCCGAATCACATTCATTCCACCGATGTAGGAATAGTCATCGGGGAAGAAAATACAGGTGGGGCGATTGGGGCCGGACAACAGCTCCCTTGTCACCTCGGCACACATCTTTGCATCATGGTAACGGCTTTCCCGCACCAGGGTATCATCGATGCTGATGCCCAGGGCCTCGCAAGCCCGATAGAAGCCGGTCAGACGGTTCTCCGTAACGGTGGTGCGCTCGCCGTGAATATAGGCAAGCTTCCGGTGCCCGTTGATATAAGCATACCGGACCAGGGCCTCCATGCCCTGAACATTGTCGGAAACCACGCTCATTCGGTTGTTAAAAACGTGGTCAATGGTCACCACCGGCAAATTGGAATTCACCAGCTCCAGAACCTCCGGGTCGGAGAAATCCACGCAGGCGATCACAACGCCATCCACACCGCGATACAGGCAGTGCTGCAAATAGCTGCGCTGACGACCTACATTGCGGTTGATAAAGGTTACATCGTAGCCCTTGGATTCCACCTCCACCTTCAGGCTTTCCAGCATGGAGGAGAAGTATTCGTGGGTCAGGCCGCTGTTCCGCTCATCCACAAAGAGAATTCCGATATTAAAGGTACGGTTTGCTTTCAGTGCCCTGGCGGCGGAATTGGTTACGTAGCCCATTTCCTCGGCGGCGGAGCGAATCCGTTCCCGGGTTTCCGCGCCAATATCCGGTTGATCATTCAGTGCCTTACTGACGGTTGCAACAGAGACACCGCAGCGCTGGGCAATATCTTTCATGGAAACCATGGAAAAAGGCTCCTTTCCTAAAAATTCCCCATACCGGCCTATTGCCAGCCGATATGGGGGAATTTATTTCATTATCCCTTAACGGAACCAGCAGTGACGCCCTTGATGATGGAGCGGGACAGGAAGATGTAAACAATCAGCACAGGCAGAATTGCCAGCAGGATGAACATATACACCTTGCCCATATCGAACTTGGAATAGTCCGCAGCACGCAGCTGAGCAATCATCATAGGAACGGTCTTCATCTCGGACTTGTTCAGCAGCAGAGCGGGCAGGAAGTAGTTATTCCAGGACTCCACGAAGGAGAAGATCAGCTGAACAGCCATAGCGGGCTTAATCATAGGAAGCACGATCCGGTTGAAGGTGCGGAACTCACCGCAGCCATCCACACGGGCGGCATCCACAATTTCCATGGGCAGGACGCTTGCCATGTATTGCTTCATGTAGAAGAATACCACAGGAGCGGCGATGCCGGGCAGAATCAGAGGCAGGTAGCTGTCGGTCAGGCCGAAACGGTAGCACAGCTGTACAAAACCGGAAGCACTGACCTGCTTGGGGATAACCATGACTGCCAGAATGAAGGTAGTGGCAGCGCCCTTCAGCTTAAAATCATAAGCATGGAGGCCGTAAGCAGTGAGGGCGGAGAAATAGGTGGTCAACAGGGCGGTGGTAGCAGCAACGAAGAAGCTGTTTGCCATGCCTCTGGGGATGTTGATAGAGCTATCCGTCCAGGCGTTTTTCAGGTTGGTCAGGAAGTTACCCTGGGGCAGCAGCCTGAAACCGCCCTGCAGGTCTGCGTTGGAACGGGTGGAATTGATAATCAGCATATAGAAAGAGAACAGGCACAGGAAGCTCAGGAAAATCAGGATGGCGTAAACCACGATACGGCTCAGAGTCAGCATAGCTTTTGCCTGGCGGCTGTCCTTGTCGTTCACTTTGCGAACTTCTTTGGTATTTGCAGACATAGCGGCTCCTCCTTAATCTTCTTTGGTCAGGCTCTTGAAGACCACAATGCTCAGCAGGCCCGTAATGATGAAGATAATCACGGAAACTGCACCGGCCATACCGTAGTTTTTGCTGGTCTTCAGGAAGTTGTTCAGGTACATAATCAGGGTGGTGGAAGACCGGTTGGGAGTGCCGGCGCCGTTGGTCAGAACCTGAGGTACATCGAACATCTGCAGGCCGCCGATCAGAGCGGTGATGATGGTGTAAACCAGCACCGGCATCAGCAGAGGCAGAGTCACACGGAAGAAGGTCTGAATGGAGGATGCGCCGTCCAGGTTGGCAGCCTCAAAGAGGGCCTGATCGATGCCCATGATACCGGCCATCAGCAAAATGGTGGTATTGCCGAACCACATCAGGAAGTTCATCAGCGCAACCAGGCCGCGAACGGTAATCTGCTTGTCGAAGAAGGGAATCGCCACATCCGACCAGCCCATCTGCACGATCAGCTGGTTCACAGGGCCCACGTTGGAGAACAGGGTGAAGAACAGCATGGAGAATGCGGAGGCCATGATCAGGTTGGGCATATAAATAACCGTCTTAAAGAACTGCTGGCCCTTGATTTTCAGCCGGTAGCTGGTGAAGAACACACTCAGCAGCAGAGCAATGAGGATCTGGGGAACAGCGCCCTCAATCCACATGATGAGGGTATTGGCAGCGAACTTCAGAATAATGATCGAGCCGTTCTTATCCGGGGTAAAGAGCTTGACATAGTTCTGCATACCCACGAAGTAAGGGCCAACCTGAGTCAGACCTTCCCGATAATTCTCGAAGAAGCTGTTGTAGATGGTCATGAGCTGGGGGAGCAGCGAGAACACACAGTAGGAAATAAAGAAGGGCAGGATAAACAGGTAGCCCCACTTCGCATAGCTGATGCCTTTCCGCTTGGGGCGTGCTACGGCAGTTTTCGATTTCATGAAATGACCTCCCTATATCTGGATACAGGCCTGCCTTTCAGCAGCGCCTCTCCGGGTGCGTAGGTACGCGCCCAGAGAGCCAATTCCGAAAGGAAAGGATACGGGGCAGGGCGCAGGCCCTGCCCCGTAAGGAATTTTCGTGGAAGCTCGTTTTACGGAGTTACGATGGTGGGATAGGACTCGGAAACCAGAGCGTAGAAGTTGCTCATAGCGGCATCTTCGGTCACGTCGCCATCGCAGTACTCACGCCAGCACTTCTGCAGATCCTCGTTGATGACCTGGTCGTAGATGGTGTGGTTCTCGAAAACGATGTTCTTAGCCAGCTCGCAGAACAGAGCGGTGTCGTTCTGGCCGCCCAGGAAGTCGTTGCCGCCCTCAGCAGCGCAAGCAGCGTTAACCTTCTGGTTGTTGGAGAACTGCATCTCGTCCTTAACCAGCTTGGTGCAGACATCCTCATCGTTGATGAAGGTGTTCATAATGTCAGCAACCATGGTGGGGTTGTCGGTGCCGGTAGGAGCCAGCAGCCAGGTGCCGCCCCAGAAGTGAGCCTGAGGACCTTCGCAGATGGCCCAGTCACCGAAGCAGCCCTTCTCAGCATCCTGAGCATTGCCCATGGAGAAGTTGTAGTACCAAGCAGGTCCAAAGTAGCACATGGTCTTGCCGTCCTTGAACATCTGAGCGGTGCACTCGTCGGACCAGATGTCGCAGGTCTGGGTGTAACCCTTCTCGGTGAACTCCTTAGCCTGAGCCATCCAGGTCTTGATAGCGTCATCGATCTGCAGGTTGTTGCCGTCATCAACGAAGGGAGAGGAAACGTTGTTGGAGAATACACGGTAGGTAGCGGACTCGGAAGCGGTCATGTAGTAGCCCTTAGCCTTAGCCTGAGCAGCTACATCAGCGAACTTAGTCCAGTCGGACAGAGCAGCCTGAACCTCATCGGGATCGTCGGTGCCCAGAACATCCTTAGCGATGGAGCGGCGGTAGATCAGAGCAGCGGGGCAGCACTGGAAGGAAACGCCCTTAACAACGCCATTGGCGTCGGAAGCGGTCTGCACAGTGTAGTCATAGGTGTTGGAGAAATCGGTAACGCCCAGAGCGGTAACGTCCTGAGTGTAGTCAGAACCGGTGTACTTCTGGATGTAGTCAGCTTCAGCCAGGAACAGGTCGACCTTGTCGTCGGCAGCTGCAGAATCCTGAGCCATCAGGGCCTGATCCAGCTTCTCCTGGTATGCACCGCCATCGCTGGGGGTGATGATCCAGTTAACGGTTACGCCTTCGGGAACGGTGTAGTACTTCTCGAAGAAGCCCTTGAACTCTTCGTTCCAAGCGTAGATGTTGAAGACCTTGCCTTCCTCAGCTGCGGGAGCCTCGGTAGCAGGAGCTTCGGTAGCGGGAGCCTCAGTGGCTGCAGGAGCCTCAGTGGCTGCGGGAGCGGCTTGCTGACCACAGGCACACAGTGCCAGAACCATGGTCAAGGCAAGGATCAGGGATAATGCCTTTTTCATTGAATTTTCCTCCTTCAAAGAATTGATGCATTTGTGTATGTACTCTGCCTTTGGCAGGGGACATCGATTCGGATTTGGGACTTCCGGGGGAACTCTGAGGAATTCTTTGTTTTCCTGACTGGCTGCCTCGGATTTCCTTAATCGTTATCGTAGCTTTAGGATAGCGCGTTTTTGCTAAAAATGCAAGAGCCATTTTTAAGTTTTTTAGCGAAACGGTGAAATTTGAATTGTTTGAACAAAAACTCCCAAAAAAAATGTTCATGTTGACAAGTTAAAAGTTTCGTAGTTTTTTCGTAAACCGTAAAATTGCACAAGCACAACCTACTTAAACTGTTCAGGTTCACTAAAATTCTGGGAGCAAGCGAAAGAGTATTGCGTTTTTTCAAAAAATAATGTATTCTAAATCAGAGATTGCCCACACTTAATCGTTTTCTATACGATTATGTGGGAATAAAAAGGAGGAACCGAAATGCAGTACGGCTATTTCGACGATCAGCGCCGGGAGTATGTAATCGAAACCCCCAAGACGCCCTTGCCATGGATCAATTACCTGGGCAGCGAAGCGTTCTTCGCTTTGGTGTCTAACACCGCAGGAGGCTACAGCTTTTATAAGGATGCCAGACTCCGGCGGATCACCCGCTACCGCTACAATAATTCCCCGCTGGACTCCGATGGTTTCCACATCTATTTAAGAAATGCAGATGGAACGGTCTGGAATCCCGGCTGGCAGCCCACGCAGACGGAGCTGGATGCCTACAAGTGCCGCCACGGCCTGGGCTACACTGTTCTGGAGGGAAAGAAAAACGGTATTGCCGCCAAGCAGGAGATGATGGTTCCCCACGGAGACAACTGCCTGCTGATGCGCCTGACCGTAACCAACGAAACGCAAAGCGCACAGTCCGTTTCCGCCTTCCCCTATCTGGAGTTCTGCCTGTGGGATGCCATGGACGACTCCTCCAACTTCCAGCGGAACTTCTCCACCGGCGAAGTGGAGCTCACCGACCGGGCTATCTACCACAAGACCGAGTACCGGGAGCGCCGGGATCACTACGCCGTGTTCTGGTCCGATACCCCCTTTGACGGCTTCGACACCACCCGGGACGGGTTTGTAGGCGTTTACGGCGGCCCTCAGATGCCGGAAGCCGTAAAGAACGGTCACTGCACCGGCACGATTGCCCACGGCTGGGCCCCTGTAGGCGCCATGGAATTCGACCTGAACCTGGCCCCCGGCGAAAGCAAGAGCATTCTGCTGGGTCTGGGCTACATTGAAAATCCTCAGGAAGAAAAGTTCATCGCCCCCGGCGTCATCAATAAGGCCCGGGCCGATGCCATGATGGCAAAGTACAATGCCCCCGGCGCCTTTGATGCCGCTATGGCAGCCCTGGCAGAGGACTGGCAGCGGCTGCTGTCCAACTACTCCGCCTCCACCGGTGACGAGAAGGTTGACCGGATGGTAAACATCTGGAACCAGTATCAGTGCATGGTCACCTTTAATATGTCCCGCTCCGCCAGCTACTTTGAAAGCGGCATGGGCCGGGGCATGGGCTTCCGGGACTCCTGCCAGGATCTATTGGGCTTTGTCCACATGATTCCCGAAAAGGCAAGAGAGCGGCTGCTGGACATTGCCGCCACCCAGTTCCCCGATGGCTCTGCCTACCATCAGTATCAGCCCCTGACCAAAAAGGGCAACCTGGCTGTTGGCTCCGGCTTTAACGATGACCCCCTGTGGCTGGTAGCCGGTACCGATGCCTACCTGCGGGAAACCGGCGACTTCTCCATTCTGGAAGAGCAGGTCGCCTTTGACAACGACGAATCCCTGGCAGCGCCCCTGATGGAGCACCTGCGCCGCAGCGTTACCTACACCATGACCCACCTGGGCCCCCACAAGCTGCCTCTCATCGGTCGCGCCGACTGGAACGACTGTCTGAACCTGAACTGCTTCTCCGCCCATCCCGGCGAGAGCTTCCAGATCACCGGCCCCAGCGAGGGCCCCGTGGCAGAAAGCGTATTCATCGGCGGTATGTTCGTAAAGTACGGCAATGCTTATGTAAACCTGTGCCGTCACCTGGGCCTGAATGCCGAGGCTGACCAGATTGCTCAGGCCGTGAAGGAAATGGACAAGGCCGTGCTCACCGCCGGCTGGGACGGCGAATGGTTCCGCCGGGCCTACGATGCCTACGGCGCGCCCGTGGGCAGCAAGGAGTGCAAAGAGGGCCAGATCTTCATCGAGCCCCAGGGTATGTGCGTCATGGCCGGTATCGGTAAGGAAACCGGCGAGGCTGCCAAGGCCCTGAAGAGCGTGGAAAAGCGTCTGGATACCAAGTATGGCATTGTGCTGCTGCAGCCTGCCTATACGGAGTACTACCTGAACCTTGGTGAAATCAGCTCCTATCCTCCCGGATATAAGGAAAATGCCGGTATCTTCTGCCACAACAACCCCTGGATTGTCTGTGCAGAGGCCGAGCTGGGTCATGGCGACCGGGCCTTCCAGGTCTACCGCCGCACCTGCCCCGCCTATACCGAGGCCATCAGTGAGATTCACCGCACCGAGCCCTACGTATACAGCCAGATGATTGCCGGTATCGATGCCCCCAGCTTCGGCGAGGCAAAGAACTCCTGGCTCACCGGCACGGCTGCCTGGACGTTCCTGAGCATCTCTCAGGCAATTCTGGGCGTTGTGCCCACTCTGGACGGCCTGATGCTGGATCCCTGTGTTCCCACCGAATGGAAGGAATTTACCGTTTCCAGAAAGTTCCGGGGCGCGGACTATGAAATTCACATTCTGAATCCCAAGGGTGTTCAGAAGGGCGTTGCCTCCGTCACCGTCGACGGCAAGGCCGTTTCCGGCAACGTGGTGCCGGTTGCTCCCGCCGGAGCGAACGTCCGGGTGGAGGTAACTCTGGGATAACCCCCTTCCCAAAAAGGGCCGCGGAGAGAGTTGTCTCCGGCAACAGCAAAACCCATTCCCCAGATATCCCGGCATCCGCGCCGGGGTATCCGGGGTTTCCCTTCTGCCGGGGGTGCAGCGCCGACAGAAGGGAAATGTTTTTTGTTTGTTCACTGCCTGTTTTCGGTTTGTTCAAGGTCTGGAAAATAACCATTAACACTTTTGCAAAAGTGAAAAGGGTGTCGAGCTTCCTGCAACGCATCCACGTTACGAAACACTTTCCTATGCATTTCGCACGAAATCCCGTCTTCCTTAATGTGGATATATACAAATTTCACAAGTGAAGCTTGACTTTTATGTTGCAAAGTGTATACTATTGCTATAGCGAAATCGTTTTCGAGGAAACCGCAGTCCCGGCTTCCCCTCTCTTCCAAAGGCACGGTCATTTGACCGGAATCACTTGTACTAAGCGCTGTCAAGCGTTCGGTATATTTAAAAACGGAGGATGAACCAAATGAAGAAACTGCTCGCAATGCTCCTGGCTTGTGTAATGGTTTTCGGTCTGTGCGCCTGCTCCGGCAATAGCGCTCCCGCTGATACCACTCAGGCCGCCCCCGCCGCTACTGAGGCTCCCAAGGCCGATGCCCCCGCAGCAGACGGCAGCAAGATCACCATCAATGTCATGTCCTTCACCGATGAAGTTCCCGGTATGATCGCCAAGTACATGGAAGCACATCCCGATGTAGCTGCCAAGTTTGACGTGAACACCACCATCACCGCCACCACCGATGGTCTGTACCAGCCCGCTCTGGATCAGGCTCTGCAGGCCGGCGGCGCTGACGCTCCCGACATCTACTGTGCCGAGTCCGCATTCGTTCTGAAGTATTGCCAGGGCGATGCCGCTGAGTTCGCAGCCTCCTACGAGGATCTGGGCATTGACGTTGCATCCGCTACCAAGGCCGCTGACATCGCTCAGTACACCATCGATATCGGCACCCGTCCCTCCGACGGCAAGCTGGTAGGCCTGGGCTATCAGGCAACCGGTGGCGCTTTCATCTACCGCCGCTCCATTGCTAAGGAAGTTTTCGGTTCTGACGATCCCGCAGTCGTCGCTGAGAAGATCGGCGCCGGCAGCAACAGCTGGGATAAGTTCTTTGAAGCAGCCGCTGAACTGAAGGCCAAGGGCTACGCCATTGTTTCCGGCGACGGCGACATCTGGCACGCTGTTGAAAACTCCTCCCCCACGGGCTGGATTGTTGACGGCGCTCTGAACATCGACCCCAAGCGTGAAGAGTTCCTGGATCTGTCCAAGAAGCTCATGGACAACGGTTACCATCATGACACCGTGGACTGGCAGGAAGGCTGGTTCGCTGACATGAAGAAGGACGGCGGCGTGTTTGGCTTCTATGGCCCCGCATGGCTGATCAACTATACCATCGCTCCCAATGCTGGTGAAGGCGACAACTCCTCCGCTGGTGACTGGGGTGTATGCGCTCCCAACATCGGCTTCTTCTGGGGCGGCACTTGGGTTCTGGCCGGCAAGACCTGCCTTGGCACTGAGAAGCAGCAGGTTGTCGCTGACATCATCAAGTGGATCACTCTGGATTGCGATGAGAACTCCCTGCAGTACGCATGGGCAAACGGCACTCTGAACGGCCCTGGCGGTACCAAGGACGCCGTTGCTTCCGGTACTGTTATGGCAGCCTCCAATGGCGAAATGGACTTCCTGGCAGGTCAGAATATGTTTGACGTGTTCGTTCCCGCCAACCAGTACGCCAACGGCAAGAACCTGACCCAGTACGACGAAACCATCAACACTGCATGGCGTGAGGCCGTCCGTGCTTACACTGCCGGCACCATGTCCCGTGACGAAGCCATTGCTTCCTTCAAGACCGCTGTCGGCGACAAGCTGGACATCATCGTGAAGTAAGAGAAGAGTTTCTACCGGTATCCACACCTTGCGGGGGGATAGCAGCCGCTATCCCCCCTTTTTAGGATAACAGGCCTGAATCCGGGTGCCGGATAGGAAAAGCAGATCGGATCACGTGCCGGTCTTTTTTTCCTATCCGGTGGGCGGAGCAAAATCCAATCCAAGGAGCGCAAGAACCATGGAAAACACAAAAAAACACGGCTTTAGCTACGCAAAGTATGGCTATCTATTTAGCATTCCTTTTATCGTAGTCTTTCTGATCTTCCACCTGTACCCCACAATCAACACTGCCATTTTGGGCTTTACCGACTGCAAGGGCTTGGGCAACACCACCTGGCACTTTCTGAAAGAGGACATTTTCCGGAACTTTAAGATCGTTCTCGCCAGTGACACCTTCCGTCTGGCACTGAAAAATACCGTAGTGCTGTGGATTGTCAACTTTATTCCCCAGATGTGTCTGGCGCTGCTGCTGACCGCCTGGTTTACCAGCCGCCGCAACCAGATTAAGGGCCAGGGCTTCTTCAAGGTTGTCCTCTATATGCCCAACATCATCACCGCCGCAACCGTGGCTATTCTGTACAACGCCCTGTTTGCTTACCCCAACGGCCCTGTCAACGATTTGCTGGTTTCCTGGGGTATTCTGGACAAATCCTTTAATTTCCAGGTCAGCCAGACGGCTGCCCGGCTCACCGTTTCCTTTATCCAGTTCTGGATGTGGTATGGCTACACCATGATCATCCTGGTTTCCGGTGTTTTGGGCATCAATCCTGAAATCTTTGAGGCCGCCGACATTGACGGCGCAAACAACTGGCAGATGTTCTGGCAGATTACCATTCCCAATCTGAAAACCATCATGATCTACACCCTGATCACCTCCATGATCGGCGGCTTGAGCATGTATGATATTCCTAAGATGTATCTGGCAGGCGGCCCCAATCGTGCCACCACTACCGTCAGCGTGTATATTTACGATCAGGCTTTCGCCGGCAGCTATATGTACAACCGTGCCGCCGCAGCGTCCATGATTCTGTTCCTGATCATTGCCGTTTTCTCTGGCATTGTGTTCTACATGATGCGGGATAAAGACTGAGAGGAGGCTATTTTATGTCCAGATTACATAGCCGTAAACAAAATCCCGTTGTGCGGACGCTCATCTACATTGTCCTGATTTTCCTAACTATTCTGAGCCTATTCCCCTTCGTAATCATGATCATCAACTCCACCCGGAATACGCCCCAGATTCAGACCCATGCGGTTTCTCTGATTCCTTCCAAGTATCTACTGCAGAACTGGGCCGTTTTCGGCGGCAAGACCTTTAATCCCGGACGGGGCTTTATGAACTCCTTCATCATCTCCTCCGGCGCGACCATCTGCACCGTTTACTTCTCCACCCTGACAGCCTACGCTCTGGTTGCTTACCGCTGGAAGCTGCGGAATGCATTTCTGACCCTTATCCTATGCGTCATGATGATCCCCCCCACGGTAACCTCCATCGGCACCTATCAGTTCATGTACAAGATCGGCATGACCAACAACCTGCTGGCGCTGATCATCCCCGCCATAGCGGCGCCCTCCTCGGTGTTCTTTATGCGTCAGTTTATGCTGGCGAGCCTTCCTCTGGAGCTGCTGGATTCCGCCCGAATTGACGGCTCTAAGGAATTCCGCACCTTTAATCAGATCGCCATGCCCATTATGAAACCCGCCATGGCTACCCAGGCAATCTTCTGCTTTGTCAATAGCTGGAATCAGCTGTTCCTGCCCAGCATACTGCTTACTAAGAACGAGCTGTACACCATGCCCATCATGGTTTCTCAGCTGAAGGGTGACATCTACAAGGTCGAGTACGGCGCCGTTTATCTGGGCCTGACTCTGACGGTTCTACCCCTGTTTATCATCTATTTTGCCCTGTCCAAGTATATCATTGCAGGTGTTGCATTGGGTGGCGTGAAAGGATGAGATGGGAAACCAAGTATCCGCTGCTGGCAAAGCTGGTCAACGGACTTCGGTTTCTGGGAGATCTATTAGCGGTGAATCTGCTGTGGCTGTTTACGTCACTGCCCATTGTCACCGTCGGCGCCGCAAGCAGCGCAGCCTATGCTGTGCTGCTTCGGTATATCCGGGAGGGAGATGTCCCGATACTGAAGACATATTTTCACTCCTTTAAGGAGAATTTTTTGCAGGCAACCGCCCTGTGGCTCATATCCCTGGCTCTGGCGGTGGTGGTGTATGTGGATTGGAAATTTGCCGCCACCTTTACAGGCACCGTACGCACCGTTTATCTGTCAATATCCATTGTGCTGTGCGCCGTGATCGGAGTGCTGCTCAGTCTGGCTCTGCCCATTCAGTCTTACTACCGCAATACATTGGGCAATATCATCAAAAACGCCTTTGCAATGGCCTTTTGTGCCCCGGGCTGGATGCTGCTCACTTGGCTTGTTTGGGGTGCACTGGCGGCATTCTGCGTACTGGTGCGGCTGGACGTGGTGCTCACTCTGGGCTCGCTGTTTGTTATGTGGGGTTTTTCCTTCCCAGCCTGGATCTCCGGAAAGATCATCCTGCATATTTTTGGTATTTTTGACCCAAGCCTAAAAAAAACGGAGGAAACTTATGAATCGAGCAGAAGCAAAAAAGAAGGCTGAGGCACTGGTTGCTCAGATGGATGTTCTGGAGGCTGCCAGCCAGCTGCGGTATGACGCCCCTGCCATTCCCCGGCTGGGGGTACCGGAATACAATTGGTGGAACGAAGCGCTCCACGGAGTTGCCCGTGGAGGCACAGCCACCTCCTTTCCCCAGGCCATTGCCATGGCTGCCACCTTTGATGATGACCTTATCCGCCGTCTGGGTGACGTAGCTGCCACCGAGGGACGGGCAAAATACAATGCTCTTGCCCCCAAGGGCGACCGAGACATCTACCATGGGCTGACCTTCTGGAGTCCCAACATCAACATTTTCCGTGATCCCCGCTGGGGTCGCGGTCACGAAACCTACGGGGAGGATCCCTACCTCACCACTCAACTGGGCAAGGCCTATATCCATGGCCTCCAGGGAGACGGAGAATACCTAAAGAGCGCTGCCTGCGCCAAGCACTTTGCGGTGCATTCCGGGCCGGAGGCCCAGCGCCATAGCTTTAATGTGGAAATTAGCCGCAAGGATATGGAGGATACCTATCTTCCCGCTTTTGAGGCTGCCGTAAAGGAAGCAAATGTAGAATCCGTTATGGGCGCTTATAACGCCGTGAACGGCGCGCCCTGCAACGGCAGCACGGAACTGCTGAAGGACATTCTCCGGGAGGAATGGGGCTTCCAGGGCCATGTGGTTTCCGACTGCTGGGCAGTGCGGGATTTCCACGAAAACCACCATGTCACCGATACCCCTGCCGAGTCCACCGCCATGGCTTTGAAGGCCGGGTGTGACCTGAACTGCGGCTGTACCTACCGCTGCCTGATCACCGCCCTGCACCAGGGGCTGGTGACGGAGGAGGAAATTCGCCGGAGTGCTGTGCGGCTGTTCACCACCCGTTACCTGCTGGGGATCATGGACGGTCAGCAAACCCAGTTTGATCAGATTCCCTACAGCGTGATTGAAAGCAAGGAGCACCTGGCAAGTGCCCGGGAGGCTGCGGAAAAGGGCTGCGTGCTGCTGAAAAACAACGGCATTCTCCCCCTTGACCGGAAGGCCCTGAAAACCATTGCCGTGGTTGGCCCTAATGCAGACAGCCGGGTTGCTCTGATTGGCAATTACCACGGAACTGCCAGCCGCTACACCACCGTGCTGGAAGGCATCCAGGATGCGGTGGGCGATGATGTACGGGTGCTCTACTCCCAGGGCTGCCACCTATTTAAGGATCGGGTGGAAAATCTGGGCAAGGCAGATGACCGTCTTGCCGAAGCCGTCACCGTAACGGAGCTGGCAGATGTTACCATATTGGTTCTGGGTCTGGATGAAACTCTGGAGGGGGAAGAGGGAGATACCGGAAACGCCGATGCCTCCGGAGACAAGCTGAGCCTGCTGCTGCCGGAATCCCAGCGGAAGCTGGCACAGACCGTGGTTGCCACAGGAAAGCCCGTAATTCTGTGCCTGATGGCTGGCTCTTCCATCGATATTTCCGCCATTGCCGACCAGTGCGCCGGTGTTTTGCTGCTGTGGTATCCCGGTGCTCAGGGCGGCAAAACCGCAGCAGACATTCTCTTTGGCACCGTTTCCCCCTCTGGCAAGCTGCCAGTGACCTTCTACCACAATGCGGATTTGGAAAAAATGCCCGCTTTTGAGGATTATTCCATGAAGGGACGCACCTACCGCTACCTGGAATTTGAACCGCTGTACCCCTTTGGCTACGGCCTGACCTACGGGGATGTGTCCGTGGAAAGTGCTCAGCTGGTAAACGGGACAATCCGGGCTACCCTCATCAACGCTGGAAGTCGGGATACTCAAGAAGTGGTGCAGGTGTATGTACAGAATGAAGGCAGCACCCTGGCCCCCCGCAACCCCCGGCTGTGCGCCTTTTCCCGGGTGAATGTAAAGGCCGGGAGCCGTGTCACGGTGGAACTGACTCCCGATGCCAAAACGCAGCTGGTGGTAGATGATCGTGGAGAGCGAATCGTCCAGGGCGAGCCTGTTTATTATGTTGGACTGGGTCAGCCGGATGCCCGCACCCAGGCGCTCACAGGCAAGCGATCCCTGATGGTTCGGTAAAACCACGCCCTCCAGGGCTGTCCATCCGTTAAAAAACTGTCATTGTCAGATGGTGAAATTTCCCAGCGTGGCAATCCTTCGATTCATAAGCAGAGGGATTGCCACGCCAGGAGCAGAACCAGCTTACAATGGCAGTTGTTTCTATGCAGGTTTTTTCCTATGAAATAGGCTTTTATTTACACTTCTCGTTTTCCGGCGTCTCCTCCGGTTTTTTCTCATCCTTGTGGGTCAGCTGCTGCAGCAGGACGATAAGCCCCGTTGTGAAGATGGATACAAGATACATCCCCGCCCCAACGGTCAGGCCAATGGCAACCGTTGCCAGCAGACCTGCAGAGGTGCTCAGGCCCACGGTGGTTTTGCTGTCCGCCCGGATGATGCCGATGCCCAAAAAGCCAATGGAGGTAATCACCCCGGCGGCAATCCGGGAGGCATCCACCTCCATGGTATCCGCCACATCGGCAAAGCCGTATTTGGAAAGGATCATCATCAGCGCAGAGCTGGCGGCAATGATCATGTGGGTGCGCAGCCCTGCCCGTTTGCCGTGGCGTTCCCGCTCCCAGCCGATCAGTGCCCCACAGGCAACCGCCGTCAAAATACGCAAAACGTATAGTAGCTCCTGTTTCATGGAGGCTCCTCCTAAAAAGGTCTGTGGCATCTCTGATGAAATGGGCAAGCCCCCGTCATATAGCTGCAGGCCATTTATTCAGCGATTCCCTATTTACAATCTACCATATTTTTACTAAAATGACAATATCTGAAAGAAACCCCAAAGGAGAGATATCATGGAATCCAAAAAAAACAGACGAGACGAACTTGCCCAGGATCTGAACAAAACCGTTCTGGGTGAGCGGGAACAGAACGAAGCCATGTCTGCCGCCTGCCGAAAGGCTGCCTGCGAGGGAATCGTCCTGCTGAAAAACGAAAATCTGCTGCCGCTGAACAAGGCAAGCTCCGCTGCCTATTTTGGGCGGGTGCAGAATGACTATTTCTATGTAGGCTACGGCTCCGGCGGCGATGTCAACCCGCCCTACCTGGTCAGCCCCATGGCTGCCCTACGGCAGCGGGGAGACATTGTATATGACCTTGACCTGGCGGCAAGCTACGAAAAATGGTGCGTCCGCCACGTGCCGGAGGTGTGTGACTGGGCCCAGTGGCCTACCAATCACCCGGAAATGCCCCTGAGTGCCGCCGCCATCCGGAAGGCCGCCGCAAAGAGTGAAACCGCCGTGGTGATTCTGGGTCGGGCCATGGGTGAAAGCATGGATAACAGCGCCACAGAAGGCGGCTACTACCTGACGCAGGACGAGCGGAAGCTATTAAAGCAGGTTACGCAGAGCTTCCGCCGCACCGCGGTGGTGATTGACGCCGGAAACATCATCGATTTAAGCTGGATTCAGGACTACCCCATTCAGGCGGTTTTGTACGCTTTCCAGGGTGGCATGGAATCCGGGAATGCAGTAATTGACGTGCTCTACGGAGATGCCGCCCCCGGCGGCAAGCTGACGGATACCGTGCCCTGCCACTACGAGGATACCCCTACCCACAATAACTTTGGCAGCCCTGCTTTCAATACCTATCAGGAGGACATTTACGTCGGCTATCGGTACTACGAAACCCTGGCCCCGGACAAGGTGCTCTTTCCCTTTGGCTTCGGTCTGAACTACACCACCTTCTCCCTGGAAAGCCGGGGACATCTGGAGGGGCAAACCATGGTCATAGAAACGACCGTGACCAATACCGGCTCCCGTCCCGGCAGAGAAGTGGTGCAGGTATACTGCCAGCCGCCCCAGGGCAAGCTGGGCAAGCCCCTGCGGAATCTGGCAGCCTTCCAAAAGACCCGCACCCTGGCGCCGGGGCAGCAGCAGGCCCTTTCCTTCCGGCTGGAGCTGCCGGAATTCGCCTCTTTCGATGATTCCGGAGTCACCGGGCAGCCCTACGCCTATGTGCTGGAGCCCGGCGTTTACGCCCTGTATGTGGGAACGGATGTACGCAGCGCCGTCAGGGTGCTGACCCAGGAGGTAGACGCCCTCCGTCTTGTGCGTCAGCTGGGCCCCCAGGGGGCGCCGATTGCGGAATTTAAGCGTCTGCACCCCAGGCTGGAGCACGGAACGCTTGTCCCGGACTACGAGCCTGCCCCCAGGGTAACCCCCCACAGGAAAGGGGATATCCTTGCAAAAATGCCCCAGGAAGTTCCCTTCACCGGGGATAAGGGCATTCATTTGGGAGACGTTGCCCAGGGGAAAGCCACACTGGACGAATTTGTCGCTCAGCTGACCCCCTTGGAGCTGGATGCCATTACCCGAGGAGAAGGGGAAATGGACAGTCCCTTCGGCCCTAAGGGCAATGCCGGTATGCTGGGCGGCACCATCCGCTCCCTCCGGGAAAAGGGCGTGCCCACCGTCATCACCACCGACGGCCCCTCCGGCATTCGGGTGTGCTACTATACTCCCCTGCTGCCCTGCGGCACGGCCCTTGCCAGTGCCTGGGATCCGGAGGCTGTGGAAGCCCTGGGGAAGCTTTTCGGGGAAGAAATGGTGAAAAAGGGCTCGGATATTCTCCTTGGGCCGGGACTGAATATCCACCGGGATCTTCTGTGCGGGCGGAATTTTGAATACTATTCCGAAGATCCCCTGCTCTCCGGCAAAATGGCAGCCGCAATGATCCGGGGTATTCAGTCCGTGAAAGGCCGCAGTGCCTGCCCCAAGCACTTTGCCTGCAACAATCAGGAGACGGAGCGTGCCCACAACGATTCCCGGGTTTCCCAACGGGCTCTGCGGGAAATTTATCTCCGGGGCTTTGAAATCTGCGTTAAGGAGGCCAAGCCCCTGACTCTCATGTCCTCCTACAATAAAATCAACGGTGTATGGGGGCACTACCAGTATGAGCTGGTCACCAACATTCTCCGGGATGAATGGGGCTATGACGGCCTGGTCATCACCGACTGGTGGATGCAGTCCTGCGTTGATCCCGACTTCCCGGCACTGCGCAACGACGCCTATCGGGTGCGGGCCCAGGTGGATGTATTGATGCCCGGCGGCACGGGCTTTGGAAAGCCGGAGGGTGACGGCAGCCTGCTGGATTCCTGCCGGGCAGAAAACGGGATTACCCTTGGGGAGATGCAGCGCTGCGCCAAAAATGTGCTGAAACTGTGTCTGCGGTTAAAGATGTAAAATTTCCGGTGGGATTTTCGTGCAAAATGCCAGGAAAAAGCAAGCATTGCAGGGAAGGCCAGCCTTGATTATTCCGGTAAAATCCGATATAATAAACGCAAAGGACGCTTCCGCGCCGGGTTCCCGGCGGGCTCTTTGCAGTGCTCAGAAGGCCCGGAGCAGTCCAATGAAGTGTAATAGAAGGGTGTGTAAAACATTATGACCTCAGAAGAAAGAAAGCAACTGCAGCTGGAGGCCGTGAAGGTGCGTGAGGGCATCGTCACCGCTACCCATGGGGCAAAGTCCGGGCATCCCGGCGGCAGTCTGTCCGCTGCGGATATGTTTACCTATCTGTACTTTAAGGAAATGCGCATCGACCCCAAGAACCCCAAGTGGGAGGATCGCGACCGTTTCGTGCTGTCCAAGGGCCACACCGCTCCCGGCCTGTACAGCGCACTGGCAAACCGGGGCTACTTCCCTGTGGAAGATCTGCCCACCCTGCGGCACATTGATTCCTATCTCCAGGGCCATCCCAATATGAATACCGTTCCCGGCGTCGATATGTCCACCGGTTCTCTGGGCCAGGGTCTGTCCGCCGCTGCCGGTATGGCAAAGGGCGCCAAGTTCCTGGGCAAGGACGTAAACGTCTATTCCGTCCTGGGTGACGGCGAGCTGGCAGAGGGCCAGATTTGGGAAGCAACCATGTTTGCCGCCCACTATAAGCTGGATAATCTTTGCATCATTGTTGACCTGAACGGCCTGCAGATCGACGGCCGCACCTGCGACGTTATGAACACCGCCCCCGTAGACAAGAAGTTTGAAGCCTTCGGCTGCGATGTCGTTGCCATCGACGGTCACAGCTTTGATGACATTGAAAAGGCAATGGAGAAATTCCACGCCAATCACGGCACCGGCAAGCCCACCGCCATTCTGATGAAGACCGTCAAGGGCAAGGGCGTTTCCTACATGGAAAATCAGGCCGGTTGGCACGGCAAGGCACCCAATGATGAAGAGTACGCACAGGCGATGGCTGAGCTTGCCGCAGCCCGTCAGGCAATTGAGGAGGGCTAAATCATGGCAGATGTAAAGAAGGTCGCTACCCGCGACAGCTATGGCAATGCACTGAAGGAACTGGGTGACGAATACGACAATCTGGTGGTTCTGGATGCCGACCTGGCAGGCGCTACCAAGACCGGTACCTTCAAAAAGGCCCACCCCGACCGTTTCTTTGACTGCGGCATTCAGGAAGCCAACATGGTAAATGTGGCTGCCGGCCTGTCCACCATGGGTCTGGTTCCCTTCGCCGCCACCTTTGCAATGTTTGCCGCAGGCCGCGCCTACGAGCAGATCCGCAACACCATCGGCTATCCCCACCTGAATGTGAAGATCGGCGCTACCCACGGCGGCATCTCCGTGGGTGAAGACGGCGCTTCCCACCAGTGCTGCGAGGACTTTGCCCTGATGCGCACCATCCCTGGCATGACCGTTATGTGCCCTGCCGACGATGTGGAAGCCCGGGCTATGGTCAAGGCCGCCTATCAGATGGAAGGCCCTGTATATATGCGTTTCGGTCGTGCCGCCACCCCCGTATTCCACGAGGAGGGCTACCACTTTGAAATCGGCAAGGGCGAAGTGCTGAGAGACGGCAAGGATGTTGCCATCATCGCCACCGGCATCATGGTTCCCGAAGCCATTGAAGCAGGCAAGGCCCTGAGCGAAGCCGGCATTGACGCCATGGTCATCAATATGGCTACCATCAAGCCTCTGGATAACGAGCTTGTCCTGGCTGCTGCCAAGAAGTGCGGCAAGATCGTCACCGTGGAAGAGCACAACATCATCGGCGGTCTGGGCGAGGCTGTATGCAGCTTCCTCAGCGAGACCTATCCCGTGCCCGTCAAGCGCATTGGCGTCAACGATGAGTTCGGTCACTCCGGCCCCGCCGCAGCTCTGCTGAAGGCATTCGGCCTGTGCGCCGACAACATTGTCGCCCAGACCAAGGCACTGCTGGGCAAGTAATTTTGTTTTTCAATGGGCTGTCCGCTTGGGCAGCCCATTGTTGTTTCCCTCTTGCTTTTTTCAGGAAGCTCTGATAAAATGCAGGCAAAATCCTATAGGAGGGACAACGATGAAAGAAGAAGTATACGCGTCTCTTGGCAGCATTCCATCGGGAATGACCTCCGATCGGCTTATTGAGGGCTGCCTGGTGCTGGAGGGCGGTGCTTTCCGGGGACTGTATACCCAGGGGGCTCTGGATGCCTGGATGCAGCGTGACCTGAATTTTTCCTGCACCATCGGCGTCAGCGCCGGAGCGCTGGGCGGCATCAGCTACGTCAGCGGGCAAATCGGTCGCTCCGCCCGGGCCAACCTGGGCCACCGCCACGATAAGGACTACATTGGCCCCGGAGCTCTGCGAAAAAGCAAAAGTCTCATTCGTCTGGACTATCTGTTAAAGGATTACGATGCCATCGAGCCCCTGAATACCGCCCGGTTTCTGGACCCCAACCGCCGCTTCATTGCAGAGGCCACCGATTGCCGCACAGGCGAGCCCGTCTACTGGGAGCGGGGGCAGTGCGATATCTTTTCCGCGGTAAAGGCCTCAGCCTCCATGCCCTTTGTAACCCCTATGGTGGATGTGGACGGCGTGCCCTGCCTGGATGGCGGGTGCAGCTGCGGCATTCCCATCCACTGGGCGCTGGGCCAGGGCTACAAAAAGATCATCGTAATCCGCACCCGGCACCGGGCTTTCCGGAAAAAGCCCAAGGAGCGCAATACCGCCGAGCAGGTCTACCGCCGCTGGCCCGAATTTGCCAGAAGCGTTGACCGGATGCCCCTGACCTACAACAGCCTGTGCGATGAATTGGAAGAGCTGGAAAAAGAGGGACGGATTTTTGTCCTTGCCCCCACCCGTCCCATTGCCGTATCCAGAGTAGAGGGAAACATGGAAAAGCTGGGGGCTCTGTACTGGCAGGGCTATACCGATGCCCTGAACTGCCTGGATGGGCTCTCTGCCTACCTGGAAATGCCGGTATAACAAAGGGCAGATAGCGGCTGTTCCAAAAACAAAAAACACATACAAAAAACAAATGCCATTCCGAACACAATGTCACTAAGTTAAGCCAAAATGCCCCGCTACACTCAAAATTGAGCTGTAGCGGGGTGCTTTATCCAAACTCCATTTTTGCCAAGCCGTGGAATCTTTAGCTATAATACTGTCAATTATAACAGAAAATTTTTTACGTATTGGGTCTGTTGTTTGTTCCTCTTGTTACGCCACAAGGCAAGGGAACTATCTTTTCCAGTTCCAGCAGCTTTCGTTTTCGGCCCAGGCCGCCGGCGTAGCCGGTGAGGCTTCCATCTGCTCCCACCACCCGGTGGCAGGGAATAATCAGGGCAATGGGGTTGTCTCCCACCGCGCCGCCGATTGCCTGGGCAGACATTCGGGGAATTCCCCGTTCCCGGGCAAGCCGGGCAGCAAGGCCGCCATAGGTTGCGGTCTGCCCATAGGGGATCTCCAGGAGTATTTGCCAAACCGCCTGGCGAAATGCCGTCCCAACAGGGTGCAGCGGCGGCAGAAAGCCCGGCACTTCTCCGGAAAAGTAAATATCCAGCCAATGCGCCGTTTCCAAAAGGATCGGGGTCTGCTCCTCCCGGTACTCCAGGGGAAGGCGATCGGTATTGTGGGTTTGCCCCTCAAACCACAATCCCGTCAGTCCCAGGTCACCCGCCGTCAGGAAAATGCCGCCCAGAGGGGATGGATAGCGCCACATAGAAACCATTTTCTTTTCTCCTTTTTTGCCTGTGTCCCATACCCGGATTTTACAGGATAAGCGTGCTTTCCGCGCTTTATAAAAATGATTATAACATACTTTTTCCTTTTATGCCTGACTTTTTCGGCACAAATGCATTCCTCTTTATTTCGAAGGCTCTTCCAATATACTGCACAAATTCCGGGCCCATGGCGCATATTTTCGCCATCATTCTATTCATATTAGACAAATTCGAGAATTTGATAAATTATATTTCTGTCAGGATTGACAAATAACGTCTTTCTGTTTATAATGATGGCATCCATCCGGCAGCCATGCCGGAATAATATGGAACGGAGGAAAATGATATGAAAAAATATCTTGCACTGCTTCTGGCTTTGGCAATGGTACTGTCCCTTGCCGCCTGCGGCGGTAAGACCGAGGCTCCCGCTACCACGGCTGCTGCCGGTGTAGACGCGCCCGCTGCTACCGAGGCTCCCAAGGAAGAAAGCAAGTATCCCAGCTATTTTGACGGCATGGACGATCTCATCGCCGCTGCTCAGGCTGAGGGTGAGCTGACCGTTTACGGCTCCTGCGAAGAGGAGTATCTGGCTGCTGCCTGCGAGCACTTCCAGGATGTATTCGGCATCAAGGTCAACTATCAGCGTCTGTCCACCGGTGAGGTTCAGGCCAAGATCGAAGAAGAGAAGGGCAACCCCTCTGCCGATGTCTGGTTCGGCGGCACCACCGACCCCTACAACGTCCTGGCTAAGGAAGACCTGCTGGAGACTTATGCCGCACAGAACGCTTCCCACCTGCTCAGCGATATGTACAAGGATCCCGACGGCAAGTGGTACGGCATCTACAAGGGCATCCTGGGTTTCATGGTCAATTCCGACGAGCTGGCCCGTATGAACCTGGAAGCTCCCGCCGACTGGCAGGACCTTCTGAAGCCTGAGTATCAGGGCCTCATCTGGCTGTCCAATTACAATACCGCCGGTACCGCCAAGCTGGTTATCAACACCATGATCCAGAAGTACGGTCATGACGAAGGTATCCAGTACCTGGTAGACCTGGACAAGAACATCGAAGTTTACACCAAGTCCGGCTCCGGCCCCTCCAAGAACGTTGGCACCGGCGAGTGCGTCATTGGCATCGGCTTCCTGCATGACGGCATCACCCAGATCGTCGATAACGGCTATACCAATGTTGAGCTGGTAATTCCCTCCAGCGGCACCTCCTTCGAGGTTGGCGCTACCGCCATCTTCAAGGGCGCTGCCCACACCAACGCTGCTAAGCTGTGGGTCGAGTACGCCCTGTCCCCCGAGTGTGTAAACCTGGCTGCGGACAACGGCTCTTACCAGTTCCTGGTAATTGACAACGCTACCCAGCCTGAGGTTGCCATGCAGTTTGGCCTGGATCCCGACAACGTCATGGACTATGACTTTGAGGATGCCAAGAACAACATCGGCACTTACGTAGAAGAGGTTATGGCTGCTCTGAACGCCGGCGGCGCTGACACCGGTGCAGACCGCTTCAAGACCGAGTAATTTTTACCGACTGTAAGGCGGCGGCTTCTGCCGCCGCCTTATTTGTAAAGAAAAGTCAGGAGGGAATCCGCCTATGGCAAAGACTCAAAGTGCGGCACTGGATCGAAAGAAACTGATGGGTGACCCCATCCTGGTCACCACCATTGTCGTGCTGATCACATTCCTTACTCTATTCATTCTCTATCCCCTTGCCATCCTTCTGGTGGACAGCTTTGTGGGAGACGGGGGCTTCAGCCTGAATGTATTCCGGCGGATTTTTGCCATGCCCTCCTTTACCCACGCCATCACCAACACCTTGAAGGTTGGCTTTTTGGTGGGCATTCTGTCCACCCTGGTGGGGCTGCTGTTTGCCTATGTGGAGGTTTACGTCCGCATGGATAAATTTGTCGGCGGACTATTTAAGGTGGTCTCCATGCTGCCGGTGGTCTCGCCCCCCTTTGTTCTCAGTCTTTCCATGATTATGCTCTTTGGCAAGGCCGGTATCATCACCCGGTTCCTGCTGAGGATTTATGACAACAGCGTCTACGGCTTCTGGGGTATTGCCGTTGTTCAGACGCTGACCTTCTTCCCAGTGTGCTACATGATGCTCAAGGGCCTGCTCAAGAACATCGATCCCTCCCTGGAAGAGGCGGCCCGGGATATGGGCGCTTCCCGCTGGAAGGTATTCACCAGTGTGACCCTGCCCCTGATGCTGCCGGGCCTGGGCAACGCATTCCTGGTTACCTTTATTGAGTCCATCGCCGACTTTGCAAACCCCATGATCATCGGCGGCTCCTACGATACTCTGGCAACCACCATCTACCTGCAGATCACCGGCGCTTACGATAAGGCCGGTGCTGCCGCCATGGCTGTGGTGCTGCTGTGCATCACTCTGTGTATGTTTGCCGTGCAGAAGTATTATCTGGAGCGCAAGACTGCCGCTACCCTTACCGGCAAGGCCTCCCGGGGACGGATGCTCATTACCGACAAGAGCGTAAAAATTCCCCTGACGGTAATGTGCGCTCTGGTTGCCCTGTTCGTCATTATGATGTACCTGTGCGTGCCCATCGGCGCCTGCTTCCCCACCTGGGGCTTTAAGTTCTTCCCCCTGACAGGCAAGTGGTTTAAGCTGGTATTCAGCCGCTACCACGGCTTGCAGGCTTTCCGGGATTCCTTTATCCTCAGCCTGATTTCTGCCCCCATTACGGCCCTGCTCAGCATGATCATCTCCTATCTGGTGGTAAAGCGGAATTTCAAGGCTAAGGGCTTTATTGAAGCCGTCTCCATGCTGGCAATGGCTGTGCCCGGCACGGTTTTAGGCGTTGGCTATATCCGGGGCTTCTCCGGCGGCCTGTTCCATACGGGGCTGATGCAGGGGCTATACGGCACGGGACTGATTCTGATTATCGTCTTCGTAGTGCGCTCCCTGCCCACCGGCACGCGCAGCGGCATTTCCGCCCTGCGGCAGATTGACAAATCCATTGAGGAATCCGCCTACGACATGGGCGCCGACAGCTTCCGGGTTTTCCTGACGGTGACGCTGCCCCTCATTAAGGACTCCTTCCTCAGCGGTCTGGTTACGGCCTTTGTCCGCAGTATTACCGCCATTTCCGCCATTATCCTGCTGGTGACCCCGCAGTTCCTGCTGATCACCGTGCAGATCAACGAATTTGCCGAGAAGGGCTCCTATAGCCTCGCCTGTGCCTTTGCCACCATCCTCATCGGCATCACCTACGGAAGCGTGCTGCTTATGAATCTGGTAACAAAGTACTTCGGCACAAGCAGAAAAATCAAGGAGGGCAAGTAAGCCATGGAAAAACAGAAAAAAGGCGTGCGCCTGGAGCATATCTCCAAAATCTATCAGGATCCCAAAACCGGCAAGGATTTTTATGCCGTAAAGGACAACTCCCTGACCATTGAGCCCGGTGAATTTATCACCCTGCTGGGCCCCTCCGGCTGCGGCAAAACCACCACCCTGCGCATGATCGCCGGTTTTGAAAGCCCGGACGAGGGCGAAATCTACCTGGGGGATGAGCCCATCAATGCTCTGACCCCCAACAAGCGGGATACCGCCATGGTATTCCAAAGCTACGCCCTGCTGCCCCACTACAATGTCTTTGACAATGTAGCATACGGCCTAAAGCTGCGCCATGTTCCCAAGGATGAAATTAGGCAGCGGGTAATGCGGATTTTGGAGCTGGTTGAGCTCCAGGGCATGGAGGGCCGTATGACCAATCAGCTCTCCGGCGGTCAGCAGCAGCGTGTAGCTCTGGCCCGGGCCCTGGTGATTGAGCCCAGCGTGCTGCTGTTTGACGAGCCGCTTTCCAACCTGGACGCCAAGTTGAGAGTGACCATGCGGACGGAAATCCGCCGGATTCAGCAGGAGGTGGGCATTACCGCCATCTACGTCACCCACGACCAGAGCGAGGCCATGGCCCTGTCCGACCGGATTATCATCATGCGTTCCGGTGTGGTGGAGCAGATCGGCTCTCCCCAGGAAATTTACTATCACCCCGTAAACGAATTTGTTGCCGACTTCATCGGCGAGGCCAACTTCCTGAAGGGCAAGCTGGAAGCCCTCACTGACGGGAAGGCACAGATTAACATTGCCGGAAATATTTGCCACGCTGCCGCCGTACCGGGTATGGAAATCGGCAAGGACTACACCATCGTCCTCCGGCCCGAGGCAGCTGCCCTGGAAGAAACGGGTGAGCTTCCCTGCGAGGTGATTCTGTCCTGCTTTATGGGCAGCTACCAGAACTACCATGTAAAGGTGGGCGACACCGTTGTAAAGCTGACTGACCCCAACCCCAAGAACAAACGGGTTTACGGAGTCGGCGAAAAATGCGCCCTGGTCTTTGACCCGGAGAGCGTACACGTGCTGTAAGGCAAAAAGAAAAAAACTGTCATTGCAAACCGGTTTGAAGCTGGTTCGCAATGACAGTTTTCTTTTAGGCATTTTGACCCATACAGGTTTTTTTACCGCGCCCATTCTCCTTTTGGCTTACAGCAGTGCCAAAACCTCTTCTCTTTCCGGCATGGCGCGAATAGCCCCCTTCCGGGTGGTAACAATGTAGGCAGCGGTGTTGGCAAAGCGGAGCATATTTTCCCGGTTTTCCGGAGTCAGATTCTCGATACCGTGTTCCAGAACAAAATTCAGGACGCAGGCGCAGAAGGTATCCCCTGCACCGGTGGTTTCAATCACCCCGCCCCTGGTGCAGGCAGGCACAAACACCGGCGGCTCTTTCCCGTAGAAGCTGTAGCTGCCCTCTGCCCCGGCGGTAACGTTCAGCACCCGAATATTGGGGTACTGCTCCTGCAGCATGGCAGCGCCCTTATAAAAATCCGTTTCCCCGGTCATGAATTCCAGCTCATTGTCCGCAATTTTCAGAATATCGCACTGGGAAAGGCCGTAGGCGATGGCTTTTTTGGCGCTCTCCAGATCCTTCCACAGGGGCGGACGGAGATTGGGATCAAAGGAGATCAGCGCCCCGCCTTTCCTGGCCTCAGAAAGGGCGGCACAGGTTGCCTTTCGCACCCCATCGTGGGTCATGGACAGCGTGCCAAAATGGAAAATTTTGGCGCTGCGGATGGTTTCCAGGGAAAGTTCCTCCTGACGCAGCATCATGTCAGCACCGGGATTCCGGTAGAAGGAAAAATCCCGGTCGCCGTCCGGCGCGGTTTTTACAAAAGCCAGAGTGGTGGGAATTTCCTTGTCCATCACCAAAGCATCGGCGCAGATTCCCGCCTTTTCAATGGTTTCCTTTAGAAGCCTGCCAAAGAAATCGTCCCCAACCTTGCCCACAAAGGCGCAGCTTTTCCCCAGCTTTCGGAGCATTGCCAGCACGTTGCAGGGTGCGCCGCCGGGGCAGGCCTCAAACAGGGAATTTCCCTGGTTTGATACGCCGTTTTCCGTAAAATCGATAAGCAGTTCCCCCAGGGCCACTACGTCCAGTTGTTTTTCCATAAGCCGCGCCTCCCAGAATTGTTTTCTTTATTGTACCAAATTCTCTTGGATTGTCAATCATTTCAGAACATTTGCCTGCGGGTACAACCGGCTTCATGCAAAGGCAGCGCACTGCTCTGATGTGCAATTCCGAACACAAAATTTGCCACGGCAGCGGATGCGCTGCCGTGGCAATCGGTTATTCTTTTAATTTTGGAAGCTTGCTGCACCACAGGCAGGTAAAGGCCACACCGGCGGCAATCCAGGAGGCAATGTAAATATACACAATGCACTCCATTGTCCCCACTCTGGGCAGAATCAGCAGGATGCTCACGACCCTTGTCAGGCAGATCGTCACCAGGGTAGTGACCATGGATCTCACCGTATCCCCCGTGCCGCAGCAGGCACCGGACAGGGCCTCCGCCACCGCATAGAAGACAAAGAAGGGAGCCATCATCCGGGTGTAGCGGCTGACCAAAGGTGCCAGGGTAACGGCATCCTTGGCATCCACAAACCAGGGGGTCATGGAATAGGCAAAGAGGAACAGGATTCCGCTGACCAGAGCCACCGCAAGAGCCGACATTCCCGTGCCGATTGCCACACCGGAGCGAATCCGGTGCGGATTTTTTGCGCCCAGATTCTGGGCAGTAAAGGTAGTAAGCGCCGGGCTCATGGAATCGGCAATCAGCCAGATCAGCATATTCAGCTTATCGCAGATCCCCCAGGCGGCAATCTGCACGGTGCCCATGGTATTTACACCGGCCTGGACAATGGAATTTGCAATGGGGAAGAGCATGGATTGCAGTGCCAGGGGAAAGCCTTTGGTGAGCATCTGCATCATGTGCTCCCGGCAAAAATGGGGCATCCACAGGGGTTTTTCTCCTTTTTTCGTACCCAATGTGCGTTCAAGGAGCAGGAAGGTCAGCATGACGCTGACTATCTGGGAGGCAACCGTTGCCAGTGCCGCACCGGAAACGCCCATTTCCAGGACGCCTACCAGCAGCAAATCCCCCACAATGTTCACCACTGCGCAGCAAATCAGCACATACAGCGGCCGTTTGCTGTCGCCGTGGGCCCGAAGGATACCCGCCGCCATATTGTAGAGAATCATAGACCAGATCCCGCCAAAATAAATGCGGGTATAAACTTCCGCCCGGCTGTATACCTCTGCGGGTACGGACATGATATTCAGCATCCAGGGGGTCAGCAGCACCCCGCCCAGGGAGCAGAGAATTCCCAGGAGCACCGCCACGGTGCAGGCCGTGCGGATGGAGCAGTGCAGCTCCTCTTTATTTCCGGAGCCATAGTAGCCGGATATCATAATGGTCGCCCCGGCTGCCAGGCCGTTCATAAAGTTCAGAGGAAACTTAAACAGGGTATGCACCGAATCGATGGCAGCCAGGCCCAGCTGGCCCGTAAACTGCCCCACCACAATGGCATCTACCGTTACATACAGCTGCTGAATCAGGCTCCCCGCAATAATAGGCAGGACGAAGGCCAGCAGCCCCCTGCTCACCTTTCCCTGGGTGAGGGTGTGTTTCTCCATGTTACTTCCTTCTTTGCAGTGCAGAATCAAAATCCCAGCCGGAGGCCAAATCTTTCAGATCCTCCAGCGTTGCCTTCGGATTATAGGCTCTGCATACATTCATAATATCTCCGTAGCTGTAGGCATTCATGACAACGCCGGAGGACAGGGCGTATTTCTCCACAAAATCCTCGTAGTCAGTGGATGTCCAGAAGCCCTGATTGATGGCAAACGCGTGTCCATCCTCCCGAAATGTATCCGCATAGCCGGTAACGGCATTATAGAGGGCCGCAAAAGCCGGAGCAATAATGGACTGATATTTTCCCGTGAGATAGCACAGCTTTCCGCTTTTAAAGAGCTCCCCATTGGAAGCGGTGTAGCAGTCAATGATGCCCAGCTTTGCCCCCTTCAGGGAATCGGCAATGGCCCGCAGGGGAATTACCCCAAGCACCACCCCCGAGGGGCGCATCTGAAAGGTGCTGACGGCAAGTCTGCCGACCTTTTCCATCCCCACGTAGCCGCTGAACAGCGTCACCCGCAGGCTGCCCGCCTCGGCAACCGTGGGAGCCTGGGCGCTTGCCAGCTCCTGACTGGTTTTGGAGAAGCTCACGCCGTAGCACTTTTGCAGAGCATCCAAAATTCCGATGGTGCGCTGCAAATGCATTTCGTTTCCGCTGGCGGCGCCGCCGGTGAGGATAAAATAGCTGTCCGAAATCTTCTCCTGGGCAAAATACGTGCCCATATCAAAGCCCGCCTGGTATTCCGTATTTTCTCCGGGGCCAAAATAGCCCAGGAAATAGGGGTTATTCGCCACCTCCTGGAACTCCGCATGGGCAACGGTGCTGGACGGGCGGATGTAATAAACCTTGTTGGCAGCGCAGAGCTCCACCTCAGCCTTTAAATCATAGCTATTAAAGGCCATAATGCCCTCTGCGCCCCAGGCGATGGCATCCCGCAGGAAGTCCATTTCCGAGGCTTCGTCGGTAATGGAAGTGGAGTACAAAAACTCCACGTTGGCAAAGTTCTCCGCGATATAGCCCTCCAGATATTCCCGGAAGGCCTGCACCTGCTCATCCCGCAGGTCGTAGACCACGACGCCGATTTTATGTACGTGCTCCTGCTCCTTTCCCTGGCAGGCGACCATGGGAAGCACCATAATCAGCGTCAAAAGGACGAGAAGCACTCTCTTTTTTGCCATAACGCTTACGCCTCCTTGTCAAATAGATGGCAGGCGACCATGTGCTCCGGCCCCACTTCCTGAAGCCGGGGCTTTTCCCGGGCGCACCGCTCCGTGCAGGCGGGGCAGCGGCTCCGGAAGGGGCAGCCGCTGGGAACATCCAGGGGGCTGGGGGCTTCGCCCTCAATCGGCTCGATGGGCTTGGAAAAATCCATGCCGATATCGAAAATCGATCCCATCAGGGCCTTGGTGTAGGGGTGCATGGCGTTCTCCCGCAAAGCCTGGGCAGGCAGCACCTCCACAAGGCTGCCCAGATACATCACCGCCACCTGATGGGCGCAGGACTGAATCAGGGCAATGTCGTGGCAGATAAAGCCGATGGTGATATTCTTTTCCCGTTGGAGCTTGGTCACCAGGTCGATGATGTTCTTCTGTACGGATACATCCAGTGCCGAAGTGGCCTCATCCAAAATCAGAATTTCCGGCTCCAGGGCCAGGGCTCTGGCAATTGCCACCCGCTGCCGCTGACCGCCGGACATATTGTGGGGATACCGGTCGGCAAATTCTCCCGGCAGCTCTACCATTTCCAGAAGCTTTTTGCAAGCGGCGTCTTTTTCGTTTCTTTTGATGCGGTTAAAATTCAGAAGGGGCTCACAGACAATGTCCCTTATTTTCATTTTGGGATTAAAGGAAGAGCTGGGGTCCTGAAAAACCATCTGGATATTCTGCCGGTTCTGGCGCAGCTCTTCTCCCTTCAGCTTGGTGATGTCCTTCCCCCGGTAGAGGATTTTCCCCTCGCTGGGGGTATCCAGGGATACCAGGAAACGCATAAAGGTGGATTTTCCGCAGCCGGATTCTCCCACCAGGCCCAGGGTCTTGCCCTTGTAGAATTTCAGACTGATATCATCGTTGGCAACCAGCGTCCGCCCTCCGGAGGCAGGAAACCGACGGGTAACGTGCCGGGCCTCCAGCACCACTTCATTCCGTTCAGGCATAGTTTGCACCTCCCAAAGAAGGAACGGCCTCCAACAGGCTCTTGGTATAGCCGTTTTCAGAATGATGCAGGATGTGCTCCCGATCCCCCTGATCTTCGATCCGTCCGTTCTTCATAACCACAATGTAGTCCGACATATAGGCCGCCACCCCCAGATTGTGGGTAACCACAATAATGCCGGTGCCGTAGGTATCCCGCAATTCCATCATCTGCCGGACAATCTGGGCCTGGGTGGTTACATCCAGGGCAGAGGTGGGCTCGTCCGCCAGCAGGAGCTTCGGCTGATAAGTCATGCCCATGGCAATGCCCACCCGCTGGCGCATACCGCCGGAAAGCTGGAAGGGATAGGAGCGCATGATGTTATCGGGGCTGGGCAGACGCATCTTTCCCAGCATTCCCTCGCCCTTTTTCCAGGCATCCTGCTTGCTGATTTTTTCGTGGGTCTGCAAATACTCCGTAAATACGGCCCCCACCTTCCGGGTGGGATTCATCATTGCACCGCTGTCCTGGAAAATCATGGAAATCTCGCTGCCCCGGAGCTGCCGCCACTGTTCCGGCGTATAGGACAGCAGAGAAGTTCCCTGAAACAGGATATCCCCCTGGGTCACCTTGCCGCCCCCGGCAAGCAGCCCCAGCACCGCACGAATGACGGTGGTCTTGCCGCTGCCGGACTCGCCCACCAGGCTGATAATCTGCCCCGGTTTCATGGAGAGGGAAAAATCCATCACGGTGGGAACATTCTTATAGGAAACGGTCATGTTTTCAATTTTCAGCATAGTTCCACCGCCTTATTCCGATTTGGGATCCAGAATATCCCGCAAAGAGTCCCCCAGCATATTGAATACCACCACCACCAGGAAGATGGCAAGGCCGGGGTAAATCATCATCCAGGGAGCCGTCTGCATACAGGCGCGGCCCTCGTTGAGCATATAGCCCCATTCCGGCGTGGGCGGCTTCGCGCCAAAGCCCAGGAAGGACAGGGCCGCAAGCTCCAGCATCATGCCGCCAATATCCGTTGCCGCCGTGATGATCAGGGTGGGCAGGGCATTGGGGAGCATATAGCTCAGGAGCATGTGCCCCGTTTTGGAGCCGGTAACCACGGCTGCCGAAACATAGTCCCGATCCCGGATCTTCATAACCAGGCTTCGGGCCAGACGGGCGTATTTTGTCCAGCTCACCGCCACAATGGCGATGATGGCGTTTTTCATACTGGAACCCATGATGCCCGCCACTGCCAAGGCCAGAACCAGTCCGGGGAAAGCCAGCATCATATCCGCAATGCGCATCAGCACCGCATCGATTTTTCCGCCGAAGTAACCGGCAAGCACGCCCACAATCGTTCCCACCAGGAACACCAGGGCAACCACGCCGAAGGTGGAGGTAAGGGAAGCCCGTGCGCCGTAAATCACCCGGGTATAAATATCCCGGCCCATTTTATCCGTACCGAAAATGTGCTCCTTGCTGGGCGCTTCCAGGGCTTGGGTCAGCTTTCCCTTTAAAGGGTCTACGCCGCCGGTAAGCACCGGGGCAAACACAGCCCCCAGAATAATCAGAATGGCAAGGATTGCAAAGAAGGTAAACTGCTTGTGCTCCTTGAGGAATTTCAGTGTTTTTTTCATTGCCCTACTCCTTAATCCGCATTCTGGGGTCAATCAGCACGTACGAGGCATCCACCAGAAGGTTAATGACCATGTAGATAAGCGCCATCCACAGAACGTAGCCCTGAATCAGATTGTAATCGCTGGAAGTAATGGCGGACACAGCCAGGTTGCCCAGGCCGGGATAGGAGAAGATCACCTCTACCACACTGGTGCCGCCCAGGAGGCTCCCGACGGACAGGCCAAACATGGTGACGAGGGGCAGCAGGGCATTGGGGAACACATTCCCCCAAAGGATTCTGGCTTCCTTCACGCCTCTGGCCCTCGCGCCGATGACATAGTCCTGGCTCAGCTCTTCCAGCACCGCCGTGCGCACCTGCCGGGTATACTTGGAGGCCATGGCAATTGCCAGGGTCAAAGCAGGCAGAAACAGGCTCTTAAAATCGCCCCCGGAGGCAATTACCGGGAAAGCATGGATTTTTACGCAGAAGGCCAGCATCAGCAGCAGGCCCACCCAGAAATTGGGCATGGCGCAGCCCACAAAGGTAATACCTCTGCAAAAGTAGTCAATAAAGCTATCCTTATACACCGCAGACAGCACGCCCAGGGGGACGGACAGCACCAGCATCAGCAGCATGGACATCAGCGTCAGCTTTAGGGTGGGCAAAAGCCGGGCTGCCAGCAGTTCCGTAACCGGCTTATTCAGGCTGTAGGATTTTCCGAAGTTGCCCTTCAGGCAGTTGGTCAGCCATCGGGTGTACTGCACCAGGAAGGGGTCGTTCAGGCCCAGCTCCTGGCGGGTCTGTTCAATCACTTCCTCGGTAGGCATAATTCCGGCGGCGGTGTACATATTCCGCACCGGATCACCCGGGGACAGATAGGTCAGCAGAAAGGTCACAAAGCTGATTCCGATCAGCACAATGAGAATCTGTCCCAGGCGGCGAAGGATCTGTTTCTTACTCAAAGGTATCACTCCTTCTCAAGTGGAGATATGGATTTCATTCACATAGGGCTTTCCGCAAAACAGGGGAACTCCCTCCGCCGTGGAACATGCAGAAGCGGCAGAGGGAGTAAGGGTCAAAATCAGTTTGCAGGAGTGACTTCTGTGGTCAGCCAGTAGTAGTCGGCAGTGTGAATATGGGCCTTGCCCACATTCTTGGAGTAGATCATGGAGGAGTTATAGTAGCCATCCACCAGAACGGCGGCATCGTCTACCAGAATCTGCTGCATCTGGAAAATCAGATCTGCCCGCTTTTCTCCGTCCATCTCGCTCTTCAGCTGCTCATAGAGGGCATCGTACTCCGGGTTGGAGTAACCGCAATAGGTTCCCTCTGTAGACCAGTTTGCCATGTACTCGAAGGGGTCGCCGGTGCCCACGGTTGTCCAGTTGTTGTTGTTAATGTCATATTCACCGGCAGCCAGCTTGCTCCACTGATCATCGGAAGAGCCATAGTCTGCGGTGCAGCCGATGCCGATTTCAGACAGATACTGGATATGGGCATTGGAGAAATCGTTCAGCAGGCGGTTTTCGTAAGACACGTAAACCAGGTTGATATTCTTTCCGTCCAGCTCCCGAATGCCGTCGCCGTTGGTATCCACAATTCCGGCATCGTCCAGCAGCTTCTTGGCCCCTTCGGGGTCATACTTGTAGGGGTTGACCAGCTTATCATAGCCATAGCTCAGGGTAGAGGGCAGCACGGAGAAGCCGGGGGTATACAGGTCACCGATGGTCTTGGAGTGGCAGATGGTATCGTAATCGATGCCCATGAGGATTGCCTGCCGCAGGGTCTTGTTTGCCAAAACGCCATTGAAGTTCATCCAGCTGAAGCCGCAGCGGACACCGGAGGCAATATCCACGGTGAAGTTGGGGTCTTCCTTAAAAGACTGGATATCGGCAACGTTGGTGATGTTTTCCACCAGGTCTACCTGACCGCTCTGCAGAGCCATGGTCTTGGCAGAGGCATCGCCCATGAAGAGAATTTGAATTTCGTCATAAGGAACAGGCTCCCGGTAGTTGGGGTTTGCAACCATGTGGTAGCCAACTCCGACGCCGTCAAAAGAACCGATCATGTAAGGGCCGGTGCCGATGGCTCCGTTATAGAAATCCTGAATATGCTCCACATCCAGAATTGCCATTACGGGATAGGCCAGCTGACCGGGCAGGTTGGCATAAGGCTGGGTGGTAACAATGGTCAGGGTATTTGCAGCATCATCGGCGGTGACGGTTGCCTCGAACTCCAGATACTTCTGGGGCTTGGCAGAACCGCTGGGGCCCATCTGCTTCAGGTAGTCGAAAGTTGCTTTTACCTTGGAGGGGGTCAGATCGCAGCCATCGGAGAACTTGATTCCGTCCTTCAGCTTGATCACCCACTCGGTGTGCTCCGCATTCACCGTGTAGCTCTCAGCCAGCCAAGGCTCAACATCCATATTGTCATTGAATTTAAACAGTGCCTCGCTGATGCCATAGCGCATGCAGTTCCAGGAGGAGCTGATTGCCATGGCGGTGTTCACAGAGCCGTCATCGTACATCTGGCAGCCGAAGGTCAGCACCTTCTTATCTCCACTTGTCTTGGCGGCAGAACCGCTTTCCTTGCTTCCGCAGCCGGACAACAGCAGCAGCGCTGCCAAACCCAGTGCGACCAGTTTTTTACCGGTTTTCATTTCCATCTTCCTTTCAAAATTTTTGTCCATGTCAGCGCCTGTCGCGGAGAAAAAGAAAAAGCCGGACTCACGTCCGACTTTTCTTCTTATCCCGACAGCCTTACTTCTCTCATACAGAATGCAAAACACCCGGAGTAAGCATTCTCGTCCTCCGCAAGAACTCTCTCCAAAAGAAAATAAGCAGGTCTCCTGACTTAAGCGTTAAACACCCGCAGCACCTTCCCAGGGTTGCCCCCAGTGGCATCTCGCTTTGGGCTGGCTATCACAGTGACGGGATCGTCCCGGATTTTCACCGGATTCCCTTTTGATCGGGCTCTCGCCCGAACTTATCCTCTGCGGCACAACAGCCGACTTTATGAACTTTCTGTTATTATCGCACAGCGGTGCACCCATGTCAAGGTTTTTGCAAAAATATGCCGTTTCTTTTGTCAAAAAATTGCTTCCGCTGCCCGAATAACCGCTTCTATATCCGCATCGGTGTGGGCATCGGACAGGAACATCGCTTCAAACTGGCTGGGCGCGGCGTAAATGCCCCTGGCAATCAGCCCCAGATACCACTGCTTAAATTTTTCCAGATTGGAGCTCTTCGCCCCTGCGTAGCCCGTAACGGGCTCACGGGTAAAGAACACCGTCAGGATGGAGCCCACCCGGTTTACCTGCGCATCCTGGCCCTTCAAGGCATTTTGCAGTCCCTCCTGGAGCATTTTGCCGTGGCGTTCCAGTCTCTCATAGATTTCCGGATGGGCTTGCAGCAGTTTCAGCTGCTGCAGTCCCGCCGCCATGGCAACGGGATTGCCGGAGAGCGTGCCCGCCTGATACACCGGGCCCAAGGGCGCCACCAGCTCCATCAGCTTTCGGCTGCCGCCGTAAGCGCCTACGGGCATACCGCCGCCGATGATCTTTCCGTAGGTCACCAGGTCGGCCTTCACGCCGAAATATTCCTGTGCGCCCCCCAATGCCAGCCGGAAGCCGGTAATTACCTCGTCAAAAATCAGCAGCGCGCCGAATTCATCACACAGCTGCCGCAGACCCTGCAAAAAGCCCGGCTGGGGCGGCACGACACCCATATTGGCAGCCACAGGCTCTACAATGATGGCAGCCACCTGTCCAACATTTGCTTCCAGCAGGGTACGCACGCTGCCAAGATCGTTATAGTCCGCCGTCAGGGTATCCCCCGCCATCTCCTTGGGCACACCGGCAGAATCCGGCGCACCGCCGGTGAGGGCCCCGGAGCCTGCCTTTACCAGCATGGAATCGGAATGTCCATGGTAGCAGCCGGCAAACTTAAGGATCTTACTGCGGCCCGTTGCGCCCCGGGCCAGCCGCAGGGCGGACATCACCGCCTCGGTGCCGGAATTCACCATCCGCACCATCTCTACCCCGGTGAGCTTGCACACCAGCTGAGCCATCTCCACCTCGATTGCCGTGGGTGCACCGAAGCTCAGACCCTTGCCGATGGACTCCGCCACCGCTTTTTCCACATCCGCCTGGCAGTGGCCCAGAATCAGCGGGCCCCAGGAGCAGATCAAATCGATGTATTCCTTGCCGTCCACATCCCAGACGTGGCTGCCCAGGCCTTTTTCCAGGAATCTGGGGTAAGTGCCCACTGCGCGGCAGGCCCGAACGGGAGAATTGACACCGCCGGGCATCACAGCCTGGGCCTGCTCAAACAGACTTTCCGAACGCGTCATTTAGCCCAGCTCCCCTTTCTTCATAGCCTGTGCCAGCTCCTTGGCAAAATAGGTGATGAGGATGCTTGCCCCTGCCCGGTAAATGGACAGGGCGCTTTCACACATAACCCGGTGCTCATCGATGAGGCCCGCCTTGCCTGCGGCCTTGATCATGGCGTATTCGCCGCTGACGGAGTAGGCTGCCATGGGCAGATCAAAGGCATCGGAGCACTCCCGGATGATATCCAGGTAGCTCAGAGCAGGCTTGACCATCAGGATGTCTGCACCCTCTTCCACATCCAGTGCGCACTCCTTCATGGCTTCCTTGCGGTTGTGGGGATCCATCTGGTAGCCCTTGCGGTCACCAAAGGCAGGGGCAGAACCGGCGGCATCCCGGAAGGGGCCATAGAACGCAGAGGCATACTTGGCAGAATAGGACATAATGGGGGTGGAAACAAAGCCGTTTTCATCCAGAGTCTGACGAATGGCGGCAATCCGCCCATCCATCATATCCGAGGGAGCTACCATATCCGCACCGGCCTGAACATGGGACAGGGCCGTTTTGGCGAGCACCTCCAGGGTCTTATCGTTGTCCACAGTATGATCACACAGAATGCCGCAGTGACCGTGGTCAGTGTACTCGCACATACACACATCGGTGATGACATACATCTGGGGGAATTTGGCCTTGATGGCCCGGATTCCCTGCTGGACAACGCCGTTGGGGTCCCAGGCACCGGAACCAATGGCATCCTTGTGGGCAGGGATGCCGAAGAGCAGCACCCGACTGACGCCGAAAGCCAGGCACTCCTCAATTTCCTCACAAACCCGATCCGGGGAATAGCGGTACTGCCCATCCAGGGAGGGAATGGGCTCCTTGATATTCTCCCCCTCAATGAGGAACAGGGGATAAATCAGGCTGTCCGGGGATACCCGGGTTTCCCGCACCATGCGGCGGAGATTGTCGCAGGAACGAAGCCTGCGGGGACGAATGGTCATATCCATGATTTTTGCTACTTCCTTTGCTATTATATTGCGTGATGGTTTTCAACCGTCCGTTTTTTATCCTACTCGTCTATTGCTGCAATGCATTCCAAAAGGGACTCCATGGTTGCCTCCTGGGAAAGAGCCGTATCCAGCCCATACTTTTTTGCCTCTGCCTGGGTCTGGGGCCCAATGCAGCAGCCCAAAACGTTTTTCAGGTCACGCCCCGGCAGGCTTTCCACAAAGCCCCGGACGGTAGAGGCGCTGGTAAAGGTCACCAAGAGCCGCTTCTGCAAAAGCCCATCGATTTTCTGGGGGTCGGGGGCTGCATACACCGTATCGTAGCAGGCCACATCCGCATAAGGAATGCCTTTTTCTTCCAGCATCCGGGGCACGGCATCGCTGCCTTTACTTGCCCGGCACAACAGTACCGGCCCGGGAACCGCCGCCAAAGCTTCCGCCAGGTGGGCAGAATCGTAGGTCTTCGGCACAATATCGGCATACAGCCCGTACTTTTCCAAGGCCTTTGCCGTCTTGGGGCCAATGGCTGCCAAGGTGAGTCCCGCCAGGGCCCGGGCATCCTTTCCCGCCCTGTGGAGGTGGTCAAAGAAGATTTCCGGCCCTGCCGGACTGGTGAATACCAGGCAGCGATAGGTGTTCAGCTTTTCGATGGCAATCTCCACCAAGGGCGCAGGCTCTCTGGGCACTGTGCGGATGCAGGGGTAATCAATGACCTCCGCCCCCTGGCCCCGGAGTTTTTGAATCAGCGCCCCGCTGCGGTTTTCCGGGCGGGTGACCACCACGGTTTTCCCCTTTAGGGGCAGAGAATCGAACCAATCAAAGCGGTTGGAAAGAGCGCAAACCTTGCCCACCACAATAATGGCAGGGCTCTTTATGTTGGCATTGGCTGCATCCCTGGGGAGATTTTCCAGGGTGGAAATCAGCTTCCGCTGCCCCGGCAGCGTCCCCTTTTCAATAACGGCGGCGGGCATATTGGGCTCCATGCCTGCCCCCAACAGCCCATCGCAGATTTTCGGCAGGCTGGTAACGCTCATAAGAAACACCAGGGTTCCCCCGGTGCGCCGCAGGGCATCAAAATCAATGTGCAGCTCCGCCCCTGCCCTTGCGTGGCCCGTGATGATGTGCAGAGAGGAGCAAAAATCCCGATGGGTTACGGGGATGCCTGCATAGGCAGGCACGGAAAGGGCCGAGGTAACTCCGGGCACGACCTGGAAGGGAATGCCCGCCTCCTCCAATAATTCCAGCTCTTCGCCTCCCCGGCCAAAGAGGAAGGGGTCGCCGCCTTTCAGCCGCACCACCCGTTTGCCCTCCTGGGCCTTGCGCAGAAGGATCCGGTTGATCTCCTCCTGGGGAACCAGATGATGGCTGGACTCCTTGCCCACATCGATGGCCTCCGCATCCTTGGGGATAAGGGAAAGGATGGCAGGGCTCACCAGCCGGTCAAACACCACTACCTGTGCATTTTCCAGGGCCTGACGGCCCTTTTGGGTCAGAAGACCCGGATCTCCGGGGCCTGCCCCCACCAAAATCACACTGCCCATATTATTCTCCTTCTTTCAGCCGGAGTGCCAAAAGCGCGCCCAGCTCTTCGGCATTTTCTCTGGGGCCGCAGATTTGACCCCGGCGCATAACGGTTTCATCCTGGCTTACGTACAGCCCGGTGAGGGTCAGGTTTTCTCCCTCCACCTGGGCAAAGGCCGCCACCGGGGAGGTACAGCCCCCGTCCAGCTGCCGGACAAAGGCCCGCTCGGCCTTGGCACAGGCAGCGGCATCCTCATCCTGCACACCCTGCAATGGGGTTACATCCGTGCCTTGCCGGGCCTGGACTGCCAGAATGGCCTGGCCCGCCGCCGGCAGAATCTCCTCTATGGAAAAATACCGGCTGATACGGCTCTCCAAATTCAGCCGTTTGAGCCCCGCCGCCGCCAGAACCAGGGCGCTATACTGTCCTTCGTCCAGCTTTTTAAGCCGGGTCTGGACGTTGCCCCGGACGGGCTGCACGTCAAACTCCGGGTAGAGTTTTTTTAGCTGCAGCTGCCTGCGGCGGGAAGAGCAGCCGATGGGCTTATGGGGGTCAAGCTCCTTTGCCCCCTCCGGCAGCACCAGGGCATCCCTGGGGTCTGCCCGCCGGGAAAAGGCCACCAAGGGCAGATCCTCCGGAGTTTCCATGGGCATATCCTTTAGGGAGTGGACGGTAAAATCCACCTTCCCCTCCCGCAGGGCCAAATCCAGCTCCTTGACAAACAGGCCCTTTCCCCCGATCTGATCCAGGGTTCTGTCCAATATCTTGTCGCCGGTGGTCTTCATAGTCACAAGTTCCAGCTCTGCCTGGGGGCAGGTCTGCTGCACCGCGTCCATCACCATCCGGCTCTGGATCACCGCGAGCCGGCTCTCCCGGCTGCCAAAACGTAATTTCATTCCAGTTCCTCCAATATTTTACGGATCTCCTTGGCAGCCCGGGCGGTACGGTGGTGATCCTTACCTGTGGATACCACACCGGCTACCAGATTTTTCCCGGTGCAGATCGCGGGGAAATAGAAGGTGCACTCCTTTTCGCAGTCCGCCACGGACACGGGAATGCCCAGCCTTTGGGCCTCCTCCCAGACGGCATGGTTCACCCCCCGGTTATCCGTAGCGGCAACCGCAATGGCTGCCCCATCCAAATCACCGGGGATATATTCCCGTTCCAGCCAGGTCAGGCCCTCGGAGCTGCACATAAGCTCCGGGGAAATCACCTTGATTTCGCAGCCAAACAGCCGCAAAGATGCAATCCGGCGGGAAGCAATGGTTCCCCCGCCAATGAGCACCACCAGTTTGTCGGACAAGTCCACAAACAGCGGAAAACGCAGTCCTCTCTGGGCGGCGCTCTGCCGCTTCTGCCACTGCCGGAAGCGCTCCAGCTCCTCCTGGGCAATGGCCCGGATGGCAGAAAGCTCCTCCGGCGTTCCGGGGCCGCCGGTTCCCAGGTCATCGGTATCGTAAAGCTTCAGTTTTTGGGCGCAGCTTGGCTCGATATCTCTGGGCACTGCCAAATCCACGGCAACCTTGGGTAAATTCCCCAGGCTGTCCAGCTGCTCCCGTGTTACGGTATAGTGGGGGCTGGTGGTGGCAGACACCAGAGCATCCGCCTTTTCCAGGGCCGCCAGCCGCTCCTCGTAGGGCACCGTGCCGCAGCCCCTGGGGACGACGGTCTCCCCATGACGATAGGTGCGCAGGGTTACGGAAACCTGTGCACCGGCATCATAGAGGATTTCCGCCGCCAGGCGGCCCATCTGCCCGTTGCCGATGACCACTATGCGTTTATTTTCCAGGGTGCCCAGTTCCTTTTCCAGAATATCCCGGCACTGCGTTCCCATGGAGGGGCTGCCCCGGCGAAGGTGCACCTCCGTCTTTGCCCGTTTTCCGGCGGTTACCGCCCGGCGGAACAGGGCCGCCAGGGCGGGGTCTGCCCCACCGCACGCCTGGGCAAGCTCCATGGCGATGCGCACCTGGGTAATAATCTGATCCTCCCCCAAAATCTGGGAGTGCAGGCCACAGGCCACCTGCATCAGGTGGCCTGCCGCTTCCTCCCCGATCCGGGTGGTAAAGTAGGGCTCCAGGGCGTCTTCCGGGGCGTTTGCCCAGCGGCACAGCAGCCGCCAGGGGCTTAGCTCCGCATCCCCGCTGAGGTAAATTTCCGTCCGGTTGCAGGTGCTCAGGAGCACACAGCCGGAAATTCCGGGCTGCGCTGCCATCCAGCCGACGCAATCCTGCACCTGCTGCCGGGAAAAGGCCAGCTTTTCCCGAAGCTCCACGCCGGCTCTATGGCAATCCAGGCCGGACATCAGAAGGCTCATCGGTTCTCCTCCTTTACAATCACCAGGGAGAAATAGCCGGTGGGCTTATCCAGCTGCCGGAAGTCCGGATAGACCTGCTCATTTTCCATACTGCAATTTTCCACCATGGCAGCGTTTTGCAGCATACTCTTTTCTTCCAGAGTCTTTTTCAGCTCCAGAATGCCGGAGCCTGCCTTCATAAACACCTTGTTGGCAGGCACATCCAGCAGCGATTTCGCATTGTGGGAGGCGGGAATCACCAGCAGGGGCTCGCTGCCCTGGCACAGGGAGATATTCAGCCGGGCGGCGGCAGCGCAGAAGGAGGGCACACCGGGCACAACCTCTACGGCATAGCCCTGGGCGCGCACCAGATCGTGAATGTACATATAGGTAGAATAGACAGTGGGATCTCCCAGGGTGATAAAGGCCACCTGCTTGCCCGCTTTCAGATATTGAATAATATCATAAGCGGCGGCCTTATAAGCAATTTCCAGCCTTTGCTTGTCCCGAGTCATGGGGGTGGACACCAAAACGGGTTTTTTCCCGTTCAGATGATCCCGGATGATGTTCAGAGCCGTTTTGTCTGCCTTTCCGGTATCTGGCGCCAGAATCACATCCGCCTGTTCCAGCACCCGGATGGCCTTCAGGGTCAGTAACTCCGGATCCCCAGGGCCAACGCCCACGCCCCAGAGCTTGCCCTGGGCATGAAGGGCCTCCACCGCCTGGGCGCAGTGCTCTACAAACAGCTGCCGGATGGCGGGGCACTCTCCAAGGCCCTGCAAAATGCATTGGACGGAATAGCCCGCATCTTCCAGCTCCCGCTTCCAGGAGTCGTCATCCCCCGCCATGTCGTTCCGGGCATGGTCACCGGCTACCAGCATAAAGGGCGCCAGGGTGATTTTTTTAATTTCCGGGCGGCCTTTCAAGAGTCTGATTACCCGCTCCAGGGTGGGATAACCTTCCACCGTGGCAACATACACATTTTTCTGCCGATCCTGCAAATTCTGCTCCAGCTGACCGTAGGACGCATTGGCATAGTGGGCCGTTCCGTGGCCCATGAGCACCAAAGCCTCGTCCTCCGCCACCCCGGGCAGCCAGCCCAGGAGCGCATCCGAAACCAGCTCGTAGTCCTCCTGACGATCCAGCAGGGGCTCTCCCACCCGGATATTCAGCCGCTGCCGATAGGGCTCCAGCTGGGAAAGAAGCTTTTCATATTCTTCGCCATGCATCACATGGGTGGGCTGCACCGCCACATGGGTATAGCCCTGGGCTTCCAGCTTTGCCATTGCCTGGGAAACGCTGTCGATTTCCAGGCCGTCCCGGGAGCGGAGCTTTTTCATAATCATATTGCTGGTAAAGGCTCTGCGAACCTCCCAGCCGGGGAAAGCCTCCCCAATGGCTTTTTCCGTTGCGGCAATGGTCTTTTCCAGGGTGTCGTGGTAGGAGGTTCCGAAGGATACAACCAGAATCGCTTTTTTCATAAATTCGTTCCTTTCCTCTATAAAAATCCGTAAAAGGGCAGCCCATGGGGAGCCCTGCACATTTTTTCTGCCTTATTTCTCGCGGCAATGCCTAAAACACCAATGTAGAATATACCGCATTTTTGCTTTCCTGTCAATCTTTGACAGGGGTCAATCCAAGGGCAAAAAAGCGGCGGCAAAAGGAACTGTCCTTCTGCCGCTGCTTTCCGTCAGTTGTACCCGCTTTTCCGGTTATCCGGCCCAAAAAGTGCCGCCCTGCTCCCCCGCTTATGTTTCCCACAGGTGGGCTTTTCTGCCCTCTACCAGGAACATTGGGGTGGAGGCATTGTTGATACGCTCCTCTTTTGTCCACACCTGCCGCCAGATTTCCTCATCGGCGGCAGCCTGGATGCCCAGATTCCGAAGCACCTGCAAGTCCCAGCCGGGACGGTGCTTCCGGGAAAGGGGCGTCTGCCGGGCAATGGCCTCCATGGCATCCACATCCGTTCCGGCGGTTTCATCCCGCACGTCGGAATCCGCCAGGTTTTCCCGGTCCAGGCTGTGGCCCCGGTGGGCCTCCTCATCCCAGAGGTAGCGATACCAGTTGGCATCAAAGTTTAATAGCAGCCCGCCGGGCGCAAGCACCCTTGTCCAGTGGGCGTAGGCCTTTTCGGGGTTGTGCAGATTCCAGGTCACGTTCCGGGTTACCAGCACATCAAAACTATGGTCTGCAAACAGGAGCTCCTCTGCGTTCATCTGCCGGAAATCGATTCTGCTGCCCAGAGCCCCTGCGTTCTGCCGGGCCTCCTCCAGCATGGAGGAGGTATAGTCCACCGCCGTCACCTGATAGCCCAGCTCCGCCAGGAGAATGGCAAAAAAGCCCGGGCCCGTGCCCACATCCAGAACCCGGATGCTCTCCGGGCGTTTTCCGGGGAATCTTGCGGCAATGCGCCGGGCAATGGTTTTGCCCCAGACGGTTTTCTGGTCGGAAGCCAGCTCCTCCTGGTTGACTCCGGAATAGCCGGAGGCACGGCCTGTCCAATAGTGAATATTTTCCTCTTCATAAGAAGCGAACTGATTCATAGCAATCTCCTTTGCATCCTGAGCAAAACCGCCGCACAGCTTTCCGGATGCGCGGCGGTTTTACAGGGCAGGAAAGAAATTAGGAAGGTATTTGTATACTACCATACTCCTTTTTTCAGAGGAAGCCCCCTGGGGGGATGTTTTTTTCATTTTCTTGCAAAAATTCCAAACATTGGCGCATTCACAAGATCCGATGCCCCCAGCACCCGCGCCCCTACGCGCAAATCCGTGCTGCAGGCCCGGACACCCAGCTCCCGCAGCACCTGCGCATCCCACTCCGGGCGCTTCTTGCCGATATCCAGGGCCAGGGTAATGGCATCGTTTTCCTCTTTCAGCCTTTCCGTCATGCCCACATGACCGTAGGGACTGTCGGGGGCCACAGAGCAATTCTGCGTGCTCTCACTGCGGACGTTTTCCGCATAGTCGGAATCGTAATTCAGCAGTACTCCGCCTTTTTTCAGCACCCGATACCACTGGCTGTAGGCCTTTTGGGGCTCCGGCAGCGTCCAGGTCAGATTTCGGCTGATGACCACATCGAAGCAGCAATCGTCAAACGTCAATTCCTGGGCATTCATCTGTTGAAAGTCAATGTCCAGGCCCATGCTTCCTGCCAGGGCGCGGCTTTCCGCAATCATGGCAGGCGTCAGGTCAATACCCGTTACCCGGTGGCCCAGCCGGGCCAGAAGGATGGCAAAAAAGCCTGTGCCCGTGCCCACGTCCAAGATATCCAGTTTGCCCTGGGGAAGGTGGCGCTCAATTTCTTCCAGCCAGCGCTTTCCCATGTCGCTTTCCAGTTCGTTCTTCCGCACGGTTCCAAAATCGTGGGAGCGGGCCGTCCAGTAGTTTTTCACCCGCTGCTCTATCTGCGTTTCCATGTCTTCTTTCCCTTCCGGTGATTTCCTCCTATTTTAGCAAAAGAAATCTCCCCGGGGAAGCCCCCCGGGGGGATAGCATCGCGGTTTCCTTTTCTTCTGGAAAATGGAGGGGTTCTCTCTTCCTTTTTGAAGAAAAAGGTGGTATGATATTCAGGAAACAATCGGCAAAAGGAGCAGCATGGATGCTACTGAATATGGAACACGTCTGCAAGACCTACGGAGATCGCACCCTTGCAGATGACATCAGCTTTTATATGAAGGATGGCGACCGGGTGGGCATTGTCGGCGTGAACGGCTGTGGAAAATCCACCTTTCTTCGCCTGGCTGCAGGGAAGGAAGTACCGGATTCCGGCAAGGTATCCTATGATCCCAACGTCCGGCTGGGGTATCTGCCCCAGGATCCCCCCTTCGACCCGGAGAAAACCGTCATTCAGCAGGTAGAGGCCGGTCTGGATCCCACCGCCCGGGAGATTGCCCACTATGAAGCAGTGGAAATTCTCACCCGTCTGGGTATTTCCGATCTTTCCCAGAAAATGGGGGCACTCTCCGGCGGGCAGCGCAAGCGGGTAGCCCTGGCTTCCTGCCTGGTGCACCCCTGCGACCTTCTGCTGCTGGATGAGCCCACCAACCACCTGGATGCCCAAATGATCAGCTGGCTGGAAAATTATCTGCAATCCTTCACCGGCGGGCTGCTGCTGGTGACCCACGACCGGTATTTTCTGGAACGGGTGGTCAACCGCACCATGGAGGTCAGCTTCGGAAAAATCTATTTGTACGAGGGCGGCTACTCCGCCTATCTGGACGGCAAGGCCCGGCGGGAGGAGCAGGATGCCGCCAGCGAGCGGAAGCGCCAGAGTAAATTGCGCCGGGAGCTCCAATGGGTGCTCCAGGGCCCCTGTGCCAGAGGAACCAAGAGCCGGGAACGGCTGGAACGGTACGAACAGCTAAAGGCTGCCCAGCCGCCCCAGGTGGAGGGAACACTGGAACCCATCCGGGCGCTTTCCTCCCGACTGGGCAGAAAAACCGTAGAGCTTACAAACGTCAGCAAATCCTTCGACGGGAAATGCGTCCTGAAAAACTTTGATTTTCTCTTGCAGCGGGACGACCGGGTAGGCATTGTAGGCGGCAACGGGGCCGGAAAATCCACCCTTCTCAACCTGATTGCGGGCAGTATTTCCCCGGACGAGGGCACGGTGACCCTGGGCGACACGGTAAAAATCGGTTATTTTTCCCAGCACGCCCAGGAGCTGAACCCCAACCTGACTGCCCTGCAATACGTAAAAGAGCAGGGTGACCGGATTGAAACCCCGGACGGGGTGCTCACCGCCTCCAAGCTGATGGACAATTTTCTCTTTTCCGGCCCTTTGCAGCACCGGCTCATCGGCAAGCTATCCGGCGGAGAAAAGCGGCGGCTGTTTTTGCTGGGCATATTGGCATCCAGCCCCAATGTTCTGCTGCTGGACGAGCCCACCAACGACCTGGATATTCCCACCATGACGGTGCTGGAAGACTATCTGGAAAGCTTTCCGGGGGCGATCATTGCCGTATCCCACGACCGGTATTTTTTGGATCGGCTGTGCAAGCGGATATTTGCCGTAGAGCCCGACGGCGTGGTGCAGCAGTATCCCGGCGGCTATACCGACTATCTGCAAACCCTGGTTCCCTCTAAGGAGAAAAAGGTGAAAACGCCCCAGGAAGCCCCCCGGCCCAAGCAGAAAAAGCTGAAATTCTCCTTCAAGGAGCAGCGGGAATACGAAACCATTGACGCTGACATTGCCGCCCTGGAACAAAAAATAGCGGAGAACCAGAAAAACCAGGATATCTTCGGGGCGGACTTTGAAAAGCTGCAAGGTCTTATGCTTGAGCAGCAGGAGCTGGAAGCCGCGCTGGAAGAGAAGGAATCCCGCTGGCTATACCTGACCGATCTTGCCGAACGGATTGCAAAAGGAGAGTAACTTTCCCCTGCGCACCCGGCACACCTTTTCATATCACGAAATTTTTGAGAATTACATAATAAAGAAGGTCAACATCATGAACACCCCAAAAAAGCTACTGATCATCAATCCCGGCTCCACCTCCACCAAGGTGAGCCTGTTTGAAGACGAAACCAACGTCTACACCGAATCCATCTTCCACGATGCTCCGGAACTGCTGCGCTACCCCACCACCAACGACCAGATGCCCATGCGCAAGCAGGTGATTCTGGATTTTCTCAGCACCCACGGCCTGACGCCGGAGGACATCGATGTGTTTGTGGGCCGGGGCGGCTGTGCCTACTCCCAGCCCTCCGGCGTTATGGAAATTGACGCCCGGCTGGTGGCAGACACCGCCGCGGACAAGGGCGGCTCTGACCACCCTGCAAAGCTGGGGGTGATGCTGGCCTACGAGCTGGGTACTGCCTGTAATAAGCCCATGTATACCGTAAACCCCACCAATGTGGATGAGCTGTGCGACTCTGCCCGGCTCACCGGCATTGCCGGGCTCTATCGCCGGGCCCAGACCCACGTGCTGAATCAAAAGGGCATTGCCGCGATTCACGCAAAAAGCCTGGGAAAACGGTATGAAGACATGAATCTCATTGTCTGCCATGTGGACGGGGGCATTACCGTCACCGCCCACAAGGAGGGGAAAATGATCGACAGCACCGAAGGCGCCGGAGGCGACGGCCCCTTCACCCCCACCCGCCTGGGCTCTATTCCCGTAATGGAGGTGCTGCAATATCTGGACGAGGGCCACACCACCGGGGAAATGCGGGCGATGCTCTCCCGCTCCGGCGGTTTTGTCAGCCACTTTGGAACCTCCGATGCTTCCAAGGTTCACGCCCTGGTGGAATCCGGCGAGGAAAAGGCCTGCACCGTCTGGAATGCCATGATCTATCAGCTGTGCAAATCCATCGGTGCGGCGGCTGCCGTTCTGGAGGGCAAGGTAGACGGCATTCTCCTCACCGGCGGGCTGATGCGCTACCGGGACATTTTCCAGGGCGTGGAGCAGCGCTGCGGCTGGATTGCCCCCGTTTCCGTCTATCCCGGCGAATGTGAGCAGGAGGCCATGGCGGATGCCGTGCTGGAGGTACTCCGGGGCGAAAAGGAAGCAAACCGCTACACAGGAAAGCCTGTATTCCAGGGTTTTCCCTGGGATGAAAAATAAACCGATTATCCCACGCCCCCACCGGAAGGAAGGAGAAGAACCATGCTATTCTTTTATGTAAACCCCATTCTGATTGCCGCAGCGGTTATTCCCGCCATTTTCCTGCTGATCCAGGTCAACAAAGCGGATAAGCTGGAAAAAGAACCGCCCAGCCTTTTGATCTCCCTGGTAATCCGGGGAGCCGTTTCCACCGCTTTGGCGGTGTACACCGAGCGGCTGGGCACACAGATCCTCGATTCTCTGTGGTCAGAGGATAGCCTGGTTTACCGGGTGCTGATGTATTTTGTGGTCGTAGGGCTTTCGGAGGAGGGCTTTAAATACCTGCTCCTAAAACGGCACACCTGGCGCTCCCCCTACTTTAACTGCCAGTTTGACGGCGTGGTTTATGCCGTGGCTGTGAGCCTTGGCTTTGCCCTGTGGGAAAACATCGACTACGTGGTTATGTACGGTATGGGCACGGCCCTGGTGCGGGCGGTAACCGCCGTTCCGGGGCACGCCTGCTTCGGCGTCTTTATGGGTGCATTCTACGGCATGGCAAGAAGATACGAAAACTACGGATATGAAGAGGCCTCCAAGCGCTGCCGCAGGCTGGCGGTGATCGTCCCCATGATTCTCCACGGAATTTACGATTTCATCGCCACCTCGGAAAGCAGCTCTTCCGAGTGGGTCTTCCTGCTGTTTGTGGTTGCCCTCTTCCTGGTAACGTCTAAGATGGTCAAGAATCTTTCCAATGAGGATCACTACATTTCCTGAATTTCTGAAAGGCAGCCAAAAAATCCCTGCTCCGGGTGGAGCAGGGATTTTTGTGTTTTGCTTAGCCGCCGAAGACGCTCAGCAGGAAACCTGCAGCGATGGCGGAGCCGATAACGCCAGCCACGTTGGGGCCCATGGCGTGCATCAGCAGGAAGTTGGAAGGATTGGCCTTCTGGCCTTCCTTATTGGATACACGGGCAGCCATAGGAACGGCAGACACACCGGCGGAACCGATGAGGGGGTTGACCTTGCCCTTGGTAGCCCAGCACATCACATTGCCGCCCAGCAGGCCGCCGGCGGTGGAGATACCGAAGGCGATAACACCCAGGACAACGATCTTCAGAGTCTGAGCAGTCAGGAAGGTGGAGCCCACCATGGTGGAACCAACGGCGGTGGACAGCAGGATGGTAACAATGTTCATCAGAGCATTCTGCACGGTGTCGCTGAGGCGATCGGTGCAGCCGGTTTCCTTGAACAGGTTACCCAGCATCAGGCAGCCGATCAGAGGAGCGGTATCCGGCAGCAGCAGAGCCACGAACATGGTTACAAGAATCGGGAAAATAATCTTCTCGGTCTTGGAAACGTTCCGGGTCTGAACCATCTTGATCTTCCGGCTCTCAGGGCTGGTCAGCAGGTTCATGATGGGGGGCTGAATCAGAGGAATCAGCGCCATGTAGGAATAGGCAGCCACGGCAATAGCGCCCAGCAGATGGGGAGCCAGCTTGGTGGTCAGGAAGATGGCGGTGGGGCCGTCAGCGCCACCGATGATGCCGATGGAGGCAGCTTCCTTGCCGGTAAAGCCCATGCACACGGCGCCGAAGAAGGCAACAAACACGCCCAGCTGAGCAGCTGCACCCAGCAGCAGGCTCTTAGGATTGGAAATCAGGGGGCCAAAGTCAGTCATAGCACCAACGCCCATGAAAATCAGGCAGGGGTACAGGCTGGTCTTAACACCGATGTAGAAGATGTCCAGCAGGCCGCCGTTGCGCATGATCTCGCCGAAGCTGTGATATACAGGGCTCTCGGGATTCATGAAGGCATCCCACAGCTCCTGATGATACAGTCCTGCATTGGGCAGGTTGGTCAGCAGACAGCCGAAGGCAATGCCCACCAGCAGCAGAGGCTCGAACTTTTTAACAATAGCCAGATACAGCAGCACGCAGGCGATGGCAAGCATCACCAGGTTCTGCCAGCCGTTATTAGAAACAAAGCCGGTAATAATGGCGGCAAAGCCGGAATTGCTCCACAGCTTTCCCAGGATAGCACCAACATTCATTGGAAGCCCTCCTTAACCGATCACAACCAGAGGTGCCCCGGTGTCCACAGTAGCGCCCTTGGCAACCAGAACCTGGGTAACGGTTCCGTCCTTGGGAGCCATGATCTCGTTTTCCATCTTCATAGCCTCCAGGACGCACAGAACGTCACCGGCCTTGACAGCCTGACCGCTCGTCACATTGACCTTCAGGATGTTGCCGGGCATGGGGGCATTGACGGGCTCACCGGCACCGGTGACCACGGGAGCGGCGGCAGGAGCAGGAGCGGCTGCGGGTGCAGCGGCAGGAGCGGCAGCAGCAGGAGCAGCTGCGGGAGCGGAAGGAGCAATTGCTTCGTACTCGTCCAGCAGGATGGCCTCGCCGGCCTCAACCTCGACCTCGTAAGTACGGCCCTTCAGAGTAACTTTATACTTCATAATTATTTGACCTCCTTGATGGATTTGAAGCGCAGCTCGTTCAGGGGCTTGCCCATCTGATCGGCAACGATTGCCATGATCATAGCTGCGGTCTTGGGCTCCACATCGTGCAGCTTCAGTTCACCGGCAGAACCGGGAGCATAAGCCTTGGGAGCGGCGGCAGGGGCGGCAGGGGCAGTGGCCTGGGCGGCAGCGGATGCGGTGGCCTTCAGCTTTACATCCTTGGATGCAAAGTACTTGCCCAGTGCGATGACAACAGCCATCAGCAGGATCAGGCCAAAGAACACCACAGCGTAGCCCAAAAGCGCATAAACGCCGGCCTCGCCGATTGTAATATCAGAAGTAAGCATCATAGTAAGGGTTCCTCCTTACGCTTCGGTGATGGTATAGGTAACCTTGTTCTCTTCTGCTGCCTTGCGGCCTTCCAGGAACTTTTCGGCCTGAGCGGGGTAGCAGATGTAGCTCATGATGTCCTCTTCGCTCTTAGCCAGGTCGCCCAGGGCAGCCTTGGCATTGGCAAACTCTTCACCGGTGCGCTTGCTGTCTTCCACGCGGCAATCCTGAGGTGCGGACATACCGGCCTCGTCCAGAATGCGCTTTTCCAGATCGGCATCCACGGGAGCGGGAGCAATGCCGTACTCGCCCTTGAAGTAAGCCTTTACTTCCTTGGAGACGTTCTTATAGCGCTCGCCAACCAGAACGTTGGTAACAGCCTGGTTGCCAACCATCTGGGACAGGGGGGTAACCAGAGGAGGATAGCCCATATCCTTACGGACGGAGGGGATCTCAGCCAGAGCGGCATCGAACTTATCCATAGCGTGCATATCGGTCAGGTTTGCGATCATGTTGGACAGCATACCGCCGGGAACCTTGTAAACCAGAGCCTGTGCATCGGTGCCCATGCTCTTGGGGTTGATGCGACCGTTGTCGATGTACTTCTGCTTAACAGGCTTGAAGAAGGAGTTGACCTCGTTGATCACGTCCTCGTTCAGGCCGGTCTCGATGCCGTACTGGCTCAGAGCGTAGTACAGAGTTTCGGTAGCGGGCTGGCTGGTGCCGTTGGAGAAGCAGGAGGTAGCGGTATCGATGATATCCACACCGGCTTCCACAGCCTTCATAACGGTCATGTAAGCCATACCGGTGGTGCAGTGGGTGTGCAGGATCAGGGGCAGGGTCACGCCGGCATCCCGGATGCCCTTGAACAGCTGGTCAGCCTCGTTGGGGCTCATGGTGCCAGCCATATCCTTCAGGCAGATGGTGTCGAAGCCCATGCTCTGCAGCTCCTTGCACATCTCGGCATACTTGGCAGGGGTGTGCACGGGGCTCTGGGTGTAGGAGATGCAGCCGGAAGCCACGGTGTTGGCAGTGGCATACTTCTTTGTTGCCTCCAGAGCGGTCTTGATGTTGCGGAAATCGTTCAGTGCGTCGAAGATACGCAGCACATCGATGCCGTTCTTGATGGACAGTTCTACGAACTTCTCCACCACGTCGTCATGATAGTGCTTGTAACCCAGCAGGTTCTGGCCCCGGAGCAGCATCTGCAGACGGGTATTGGGCATAGCCTTGCGGAAAGCACGCAGGCGCTCCCAGGGATCCTCGTTCAGGTAGCGCAGGCAGCTGTCAAAGGTAGCGCCGCCCCAGCACTCGACGGAATAGTAACCGGCCTTGTCCATGGTGGACAGAATGCCTTCCATGTCGGCAAAGGGCATACGGGTAGCCATCAGGGACTGGTTGGCATCACGAAGGACGGTTTCAGTGAATTGGACTTTCTGAGCCATTGGTTTTAACCTCCGTTAAAAGAAATTTTTCACAGCAAATGGGGAAATCTCTGGGGATAAGTCTTTTCTGTCGCTGCGAACCAGCGCGCAATGACACCCTTCCTTTGGGGATTGCCACGGCAGGAAAGCGGACTGCCTCGCAATGACACACGCGCCTTATCCCCACAGATTCACCCCACTGCCGTACTTTCAGATACCTGCAAGGGGACAGTCCCCTTGCAGGTATCGAGAAAACATACTATGAAGCTGAATTACAGCTTGGGGCCTGCGGCGACCAGAGCCTTGCCGGCCTCGTTGCCCTCGTACTTGGCAAAGTTCTTAATGAACCGGCCAGCCAGATCGGCAGCCTTTGCTTCCCAATCGGCGGGATTTGCATAAGTGTCTCTGGGATCCAGGATTGCGGGATCTACGCCGGGCAGCTCGGTGGGAACCTCGAAGCCGAAGACAGGAATGGTCTTGGTGGGAGCGGACAGAATAGCGCCGGACAGGATGGCATCGATGATGCCGCGGGTATCCTTAATGGAGATACGCTTGCCGGTACCGTTCCAGCCGGTGTTGACCAGGTAAGCCTTTGCGCCGGAAACCTTCATCTTCTTAACCAGCTCTTCTGCGTACTTGGTGGGGTGCAGCTCCAGGAAGGCCTGACCGAAGCAAGCGGAGAAGGTGGGGGTGGGCTCGGTGATGCCGCGCTCGGTACCAGCCAGCTTTGCAGTGAAGCCGGACAGGAAGTAGTACTGGGTCTGCTCGGGGGTCAGGATGGACACGGGAGGCAGCACGCCGAAGGCATCAGCGGACAGGAAGATCACGTTCTTGGCTGCGGGAGCAGTGGAAACGGGACGAACAATGTTGTTGATGTGGTCGATGGGGTAGGACACACGGGTGTTCTCGGTGACGGACTTGTCGGCGAAGTCAATCTTGCCGTCTTTATCCACGGTCACGTTCTCCAGCAGAGCGTCCCGGCGGATGGCGTTGTAGATATCGGGCTCGGACTCCTTATCCAGGTTGATAACCTTGGCGTAGCAGCCGCCCTCGAAGTTGAACACGCCGTTGTCGTCCCAGCCGTGCTCGTCGTCGCCGATCAGCA
>CAKTNN010000011.1 GCA_934589065.1 uncultured Oscillospiraceae bacterium | reverse complement strand
GCAAATACCATTATTCCATGGACTGTCGAGTGGCTTTATTTCTACGAGATATGGCTGGCAACTGGGGAATGGTGTGGCGGAGGAGAACATCCGGGCGAATCTGAATAGTACCTCACTTGTTAGGTGGTATGATACGATGTCTAACAAATGGGGGATACTGCGCAGGAGGTAGCTGGCTGCAACGTAAGTATTTTCAACTTGCAATTGCCATGATCTTCCTGATCAATGTATTGTCTGTAGCGTTTATTTTTACACTGTCGCAAATTCCAATATTACAGGATTTGTTTACGGGAGGCTGTGGGATCGGACGTTGCCCTTTTTACCGTCTCAGAAAGTTTGTATGGCAGTGCGTTCGCACATGGGTAATGAAATTACGATCCCCAAAATGAAATACCATACCTTAAGTCCTTGATGCTAAGATAACATGTCGAAACTTGCGAACGAAAGTTGCGTGATTTTTGGGGATTTGCAGGTATGGACGGCCCCAAATGCCTGCATCTAAAGTGTTGAACAGACACAAAAATCGGCAAGCTTCGCAAGAAGGTTGCCGATTTTCCTTATTCCCTATTCACTCTTTCCTTTTTCCCTCCTGCCGATTTTTGGGAAGGAATAAGGAAAAGTGAATAGTGAAAAAGTAAGTAGGATGCGAAAGTATCAACTTTGAAAAGGACTCGAAAAATGGGATTGCCATATCACGGAATAGCAAAATCGAACCGGTCTTTTTTGCCGGTTCGATTTTGCATTTCTTATAATTTATCCAGCAATTCCTGGATATCCGCCGGGGTGAACTCGTATACATGGTCGCAGAACTGGCATTCCACAGGGAAATTCTTTCCCTCGTCCCGGATTTCCGCCAGCTCTTTTTTGCCAAGGCTGATAAGCGCCTGCTCCACCCGCTCCCGGGTGCAATAGCACTTGTATTCCACATCCACCGTTTCCATAAACACCACGCCCAGGTCTCCGCAGACCTGGCCCAGGATGTCTTCCGGGGATAGGCCGGATTCCAGCATGGGCGTGACCGCACCGGCCCGGCGGATGCCTTCTTCCAGCTTGTCGATCACCTCGTCCGGCGCGCCGGGCAAAAGCTGAATCAGATACCCTCCGGCAGCCTTGACGCTGTGGTCCCGGTCTACCAGCACCCCCAGGGCGCAGGCCGTGGGGATCTGCTCACTCTGGGCAAAATAGGCTGTTACATCGTCGCCAATCTCTCCGGAGACCAGCTGCACAGAGCCGATGTAGGGCTCTTTCATCTGCAAGTCCCGGATAACCGTCAGGGTTCCCTCCGTACCCACGGTGGCTCCCACATCCAGCTTGCCGCTGTACTTTTCTACCAGCGGTACATTGGGCTCCGTCACACAGCCCCGGACGTTACCCACCGCATCGGAAACCACGGTGATGGTTCCGATGGGGCCGCCGCCCCGCACCTGCAAGGTCATCGAGCCATTCTCCACCTTCTGCATATTGCCCATCATGGAGGCCGCCGTCAGGCAGCGCCCAAAGGCGGCAGTGGCATTGGGGGTAGTCTTTTGAATCTGCGCCCCCCGCTGCACCAAATTGGTGGAACGGACGGCTGCGACCTTTACAAAACCGTCCATGCTCATTCCACGAACCAAATAGTCCTTCATTTTACAGTTCCCTTTCTCGCTTTGATGTAAATTCGCTGCTCCCCTTCCCGGGGCTTTTCAAACACCCGGTCGCCATAAACCCGAATTCCCGTAAAGCCCGCCTCCTTCAGCCACTTTTTCAGTTCCTCGGCTGAGTAGGCATACTCCCGGTGCTCTTCAAAAGAGCGCACCCAGGTTTTCCCGTGGCGCTGGAACAAATCCATGCCATAGGAGCAGATATTGGTTTTTTCGTCAAACTCCCCCCGCCAGACGCAGTAAACATCCTCGTCTTCATCCAGGAAAATCTGACCGTCCATGGCCCGGAGCTTTTCCGGGGTGTTCACGTCAAAAATAAAGATTCCGCCGGGGTTCAGCGCCCGGAAGACCCGGTGGAGGGCCTGACGGCACTGCCGGGGGTCTAAAATGTAATCCAGGCTGTCCAGGGCGCACACAGCCAAATCCACACCTCTATAGAGTTTCAGTTCATCCAGGCTTTGCCGGATAAACCGGGGCGGGTGCTCCATGGCAGCGGTCTTCTGCTGGGCCTGGGTCAGCATATCCTCAGATAGATCCACCCCGATGGTGGCAATCCCCTCTTCCGCCAAAAGCTTTGTAACCGATCCGGTGCCGCAGGCCAGGTCAACCGCCGTGCGGGGATGCAGCCCTTCGGCATCCAGAATTTGCCGGTAGAAGGCCACCACGGCCCCATAATCCACATCGTTTGTCAGGCGGTCGTAGCTCTCCGCCAAAGCCTTGTAGGCGTCCATAATTCCTCCGTAAAAAGCGAAGCTGCCATTGCAAACCGGCGCTGCACCGCCCTGGCAGACTTGGGAGCAGGGTCTCCCCAAAGTCTGCCGCAGCGGTGACAAGCGTCACCGATTCGCAATGACAGCAGTTTTATGCATAAATTTCACCCAACGGGTTATCTCTTGAAGATGCTGAACACTTCGTCGATATCGCTGATGTCTGCGGGCTTCACAGGCTTCTGCGTACCGGCAAGGGGTGCGCCGATGTCATCGGCGGGGTTCACACCGGCCTGTGCCTTGGAGGCAAAGCCTGCGGCGTTTCCTTCAAAGCCGGTGGCGATGACGGTAACCCGCATCTCATCCTGGCAGGATTCGGAGCAGGTAGCGCCGAAGATGATGTTGGCATCGGGGTTGGCAGCCTCCTGCACGATACCGGCAGCGGTTTCCACATCGTCCAGGGTCATCTCGGCAGAGCCGGTGATGTTGATCAGCACGCCGGTAGCACCGTTGATGGAGGTTTCCAGCAGAGGGCTGGAAACGGCGGCGGTGGCAGCCTGCTCGGCCTTTTCCCGACCGGAGGCCGTGCCCACACCCATGTGTGCCCGACCGGCGGACTTCATAACGGCGGAGACGTCCGCAAAGTCCAGGTTGATGATGACGTTCTTGGAGAAGCCCACCAGCTCGGAAATGGAGGTAACTGCCTGCTTCAGCACATCGTCTGCAATGCCGAAGGCGTTGGCAAAGGTAATCTTCTGATCGGTAACGTATTTCAGCCGGTCGTTGGGGATGATAATCAGGGAATCCACCTTATCCTTCAGATCGTTGATGCCCTGCTCGGCCTGACGCATCCGGTTTGCACCTTCAAACTTGAAGGGCTTGGTCACCACGCCCACGGTGAGGATACCGGCCTCGTGGGCCAGCTCTGCCACAACGGGAGCAGCACCGGTGCCGGTACCGCCGCCCATACCGGCGGTGATAAACACCATGTCTGTCCCCTCCAGGGCCTGGGCCAGGATTGCGCGGCTTTCCTCTGCGGACTTTTTGCCCACCTCGGGCTTGGAACCGGCGCCCATACCGCCGGTGAGCTTTTCACCGATCTGAACCTTGTTCTTGCAAACGGACTTGTTCAGATCCTGCTTATCTGTATTCACAGCGACAAATTCTACGCCATTGACACCGGAATCGATCATCCGGTTAATTACGTTATTGCCTGCGCCGCCAACGCCGATCACCTTGATCTTGACAACGCGATCCTGAATGGTTTCAGACATACATTCTTTCCTCCTATGTATCTTTTTGCAGTTTGAGCCGGAACGCTTCTGCATAATTCGTAAATTGCACCTTTCTATTTTAGCTTGTATTTTGGAATTGGTCAATAGAAATTCTTTGAATTCCCGAAAAAAATCCGAGTATTTTGGCTGCAAGCCCGTTTTTTCGGGTGCACGGGGCGTTTATTCAAAGGGCGTCAGGGCTACCTGATTCTCCCACTGGGTGAAGCTGACATCCAGAATACCCGTCTGATAGTCGCTCATCTGCAAAATGGCATCGTACATACAGGCGATCTTATAGGTGATATTATCGCTGTTTCCCAGGTTTACCTGATACTGAGAGCCGTACCACAAAACGATGTCATCCACATGGCTCACGTCCACGCTGGCTGCGCCGCCGACGATATCGTTGGCTTCCAGAGCCTTTAGAATCTCCTGGGCAACGGCAAGCCGCTCCGCACCCGTCACCACAATGGGGGCAACGGTGGGCAGAGTCTCCTCCCCCGGCTGGGTTTCCACGGTTTCCGCCTGGGCCTCCGTAGGAACGCCCGTCTCTCCCACCTTGGGAGCGGACAGGGTCACGCCCAAAACCTGGGTATAGTTGCCGGCAACGGAATTGTTGATCATCTCCGTCACCTTGGCATCGGAATCCATCAGCCACCAGGTTCCCTGGTCATCCTTGATGGCGTAGGCAACATTGCTTTCCTCTATCTCAATATTAACCGTATCCGGTAATTTTATTCCAATTCTTACAGTTTTTACGTAGGGCAGGTTTGCCAGAATCTGGCTGGTGGCCCGCGCCCGGCTGAGGGTGAGCAAATTCTCCCCCTTGGAAATGCCGGAGGCCTCCACAACCGACCAGGGCTGATAAACCTCCGCACCGGAAACGGTGATTCTGCCCACCTTAAAGAAGACGGAAAGCCCCAGCATCAGAGCAACCACCACGGTGAGCACGGAAATCAGCTGCACAATCAGCCGATCCCGATTAAAGGCCGCCGGCTGGGTATAAATCACCGCCGGCGTGCTGAACCGGCTCTGGCGGCGGCGGCGTTTTTCTTCCTCCGCCGCCCGGCGGGCCCGCCGCTGCCTGGCAAGATCCGAATCCTCGGCAAAGCTATCCTTGTTATACCGCACCCGTTCAAACCACTTGAGCACCGGGTTCTGGTCGGAGAAAAAGGCCCGCAGGTTGGATGAGCGCTGGGCCTTCCGCCGTTCGTTGGCCCGGCGGTAGGGCTGGTAGCCGGAGTCCCCCCGGCTGCGCTGGGCTGTGTTTGCTTTTTTCTTTTTCGCCGGCTCTGCGCTTCTTTTCTGAGGCGCCCGGGAAGGTTGGGGCTGCCCGCGTTTTTCCACCGTTTCCGAAGGTGCTCGCCTTTTTCCCGGATTAGCGGCCTTCTGGGCAGAGCGCTGGGCTCTTTCCTGATTTTCCCGCTGCCCCTCCTGGGGCTGGGGCGGCTGACGCCGGGGGGCTCTGCCCTCCTGAGGGGGCACAGAAGCCTTTTGCTCCCTTGGCTTTCCGCTGCCCTGTTGGGACCTTTTTGTCCCCTCTGCCTGCCCCTGGGCCGGGGCCGCCGGGCGCTGCGCCCGCTCCCCTGCCGGCCTCTGGGGCTGCTGGGCCGCCTGAGCAGATCTTACAGGTCGATCCTGTGTCTTCGGTGCTTCCTGTCCCTGGGCCGCACTTACGGGACGCTGGGCCTGTGCGTTTTCCGGTTTTTTCCGTGGAACGGGCCGCTGGGGCCGTCCTCCGGCGCTGACGCCGTCCATTTTGGGCGCGCGGTTTTCCCCGGTATGCCGGGGTGCATCCCCGGTCTTTTGGGGCTGTGCGCCGCCATCGTGCCGGACAGGCGCTTCCCTTTTCTCGTTTGTATCCATGCTTTGTTCCTCCTGAGGGCTGCGGGGGAATTATTTTTCCTTAACAAGGCCCTCTACGATGTCGCAAATCCGCTGGGTGGAGTCCAGACGCACCATGCTTGTCAATGTTTTGCTCATATTTTCTCTGCGCTGGGAGTCTGCCAGCAGTGCCTCAATTTCCTCCATCACCTTCTGGGCAGTGCAATCCTTTTCCAGAATTATCACTGCCGCATTCCGGTCGGCTAGCACTCTTGCATTGTGCTCCTGGTGGTTATTGGTCACATTGGGAGAGGGAATCAGAATGCTGGGGGTGCCGGAAACCGCAATCTCATTGCAGGTCGCCGCGCCGGAGCGGCTGATAACCACATCCGCCGCCGCCATTTCCAGAGGCATATCATAGATATACTCCCGCATATCGATTGCGGGGGTGTGGGGCAAATCCAGACCGTCCTTCTCCAAAAGCTCCGGCATCCATTCCCAGCCGAAGCCGCCGGTGGCGTGGATATGGTGGAAGGGGAAGCCCTTCTCCTTTTCCATGCAGAAGAGCTCTGCCACCATTTCATTCATGTGCTTCGCCCCCAGGCTTCCGAAAGCGGAAAGCACCACAGGGCCGTCCCCCAGTCCCAGCTGCTCCCTGGCGGCTTTCTTATTGCCATACAGGAAGCCCTGCTGAACGGGCATACCCACAACCTCTACCTTTTCCGGGCACGCGTAGTAGTTTACGCTTTCTTCAAAGGCCACCAGCACCCGGGATGCCCGCTTTGCCGCCATCTTGGTGGTGACGCCGGGCACGGCATTGCTCTCGTGGACGCAGGTGGGGATGCCCATTTTGCTTCCGGCATACAGTGCCGGGAAGCTGGCATAGCCGCCGGTGCCGATGATCGCATCGGGCTGAAACTCCTTAAAAATCTCCTTGCAGGATTTCACCGCCTGGAGCACGCAGTTTACCGCGTGGATATTCTGCTTCAGGCCCGCCAGGCTCTTCTTTCTGCTCAGGCCGGAGCCGGGCAGGGTGCGCAGCTCGTAGCCCGCCTGGGGAACCAGCTTTTCTTCCATGTGGCCCTGAGCCCCGATAAACAGGATCTTGCAGTCCGGGTGCCGCTGCCGCATTTCTCCCGCAATGGCAATGGCGGGGTTGATGTGTCCGGCGGTACCGCCGCAGGTAAATACCAGATTCAATATATTATCCTCCCGAATTGCACACATTTTGTAAATAAGCTGTGTACATTTCTATTTTTTCCCGTTACGGGATATACTCAGCACAATCCCCATTTCCCCCAGATTCACCGCCAACGCCGTCCCGCCGTAGGAAAAGAAGGGCAGCGCAATGCCGGTGGAGGGCAACAGGTTTGTGACAACGCCCAAATTCAGAATGGTCTGCACCGCAATCAGGGTGATGAGCCCGGCGGCAAAAGCCGTGGAAAACCGGTCTTTTGCCAGCAGGGCAATACGGTAGCCCCGCAGGATCAGCAGGGCCAGCAGCACCATAATGGCAGCCGCCCCCACCAGCCCCAGCTCCTCGCAGGCGATTGCAAAGATGTAATCATTATACTGGAAGGGCAGATACAGATATTTCTGTCTGCTCTTCCCAAAGCCCAAGCCCAGCACGCCGCCGGAACCGATGGCATACAGGCTCTGCAAAATCTGGTAGCCCGTATCGCCCGGGTCCAGCTCCGGATGACGCCAGGCGGTGACCCGGTCACCGGCGTAGCCCATCAGCCGGACATACACCACCAGAAACGCCACCGCGCCGCCGACGCCCAGAATAATCCAGCGCATCCTCGTTCCGGCAATGTACATCATCACCACTGCCACCATGCCCATCAGCATAATGGCACTGAGATGCTTTTCCAGTGCCAGGGGGATCAAAATGCCCAAAAGGGCCAGGCCAAACCCCATTACCCCATACCGGAAGGTTTGGCACGCCTCTGCAAAGTTCGCCGTCAATCGGGCGAACACCAGAATCATGGTAAATTTTGCAATTTCCGAGGGCTGAAACTGGATGCCCGCCAGGGATATCCAGCGTTTTGCCCCGTTTACCTCCTGGCCCACCACCAGCACGCTGAGCAGCAGCAAAATGCTGATGCCATACAAGGGCCAGGCCAGCCGATACCAGAATGCCGCCGGAATCCGGCTAAAGCCATACATGGCAAGCAGGCCCAAAAGGGCGCACACCGCCTGCTTCTGCAAATACTTGGTGGTGATGGCGTAGCCCGTATCGTAGGCACTCTGGGCGGAGCTGGCGGAATACAGCACCCCAAGTCCCACCGCCAGCAGAAGCAGCGTTAAAAACAGGAACGGATAGTCTAAATTTGCGCCGGTTCCCCGGCGGTCCTCTTTGGCAGGCAGATTTTGGACTGCTGCCATAGAACACTCCTTTCGGTTACCGCAGACTGGAAATGCTCAGCCAGGCAACCAGACACATCACCGCAGACACGGCGGTGAAGCTCAGCACAATCTTCTCCTCTTTCCAGCCGCACATTTCAAAATGATGATGGATGGGAGCCATTTTAAACAGGCGCTTGCCGTGGGTTGCCTTAAAATAGGTCACCTGAATCACATCGGACAGCGTCTCTACAATATAAACAAAGCCTGCAAAAATCAGCACCAAGGGAATATCCAGTGCAAAGGCCAGGCCGCAGACCACGCCGCCCAGGAACAGAGAACCGGTATCGCCCATAAAGGCCTTGGCAGGATGCCAGTTGAATTTCAGGAAGGCCAGCAGTCCGCCCACCAGTGCAGCGGGGAGCACCGCCGCATCGATCCGGTCCATGGCAACGGCGGCGCAGGTGAAGAAAATCATAACCGGCAGGGTCACGCTGCTGCTCAGGCCATCGATGCCATCGGTGAGGTTGACGGAATTGACGCAGCCGACAATGACAAACATACCGAAAATGCCGTAGACAATGGGCGGAATATAAATCCGCTTGCCCACAAAGGGAATATACAGATCGCAGGTGAGGATGCCGCTCATATACAGCACATACAGAAACACCGCGGAAACCGCCGCCTGGAGCATTGCCTTTTGCAGGGCGGTCAGGCCCATATCCCGGTGCTTTTTCACCTTGCAGAAGTCATCCAGGAAGCCGATAAGGCCAAAGCAGGAGGCCAGGGCAAACACGAAGAAGGAGCTGTACTCCTGAATCCAGTGCAGGTTGCCCAGCAGGCATAGAAAGCTGCCGCCGATAAACATCAGGCCCATCATCAGCGGGGTGCCCGCCTTGCTGTTGTGCCAGGTGGGGCCGATGGAGCGGACGGACTGGCCCGCCTTCAGGGCGCGAAGCACCGGCAGCAAAAGGTGGCCCAGCAGGCCGGAAATCAGTGCGCAGCAAACAGCTGTGATTAACAAACGAATCATTCGGAAACTCCTCCGTTCAGGTCTTTTTCATAGTTCAGGAATCCATCCAGGATATTTTCAATGTGCATACCGTGACTGCCCTTAAAGAGCATAACGTCCCCCGGGCGGGCAATCCGCTGCAATTCGCACAGCAGCGCCGTCTGGTCGGTAAAGGCAAGGGCTCTGCTGTCCGGCATTCCGCCGGTAAGGCAGCCGGAAACCACCCGGTCGGCATTGGGGCCGTAGGCCAGCACCCAGTCCACCCGCTCGGCAGCAATCCGGCCCACCCGATAGTGTTCCGCCGCCGCCCGGTCGCCCAGTTCCAGCATATCTCCTAAGACGGCGACCTTGCGCCCCGCCTTGTCCCCCAGGACATGAAGGGAGGCTTCCATGGATTCCGGCCCTGCATTGTAGCAGTCCTTGATAAAGGTAAAGCCATACTCCTGGAAGGTTTCCTGCCTGCCCGCCAGATTCTTAAAATCCGCAAGGCTCTTTTGAATGGCCTCCGGGGGCACCCCCAGCTCCAGCCCCACGGCAACGGCTGCCATGGCATCGCTGACAAAGTGCCGCCCCTCCAGGTGCATTTCCACCGGGAAGGAAACATCCCCCCGGGTCACCCGAAAGCGCAGAAAGCCGTCTTCTTTTCCAATCTCGCTGCACCGGCAGACGCAGCCCTCGTCCGAACCAAAATAGTGCACCGGCTGCACTGGGGCTTTATCCAGATTCCGCAGCATCACATCGTCGCCGTTGAGCAGCAGCAGTCCATCCGGGGCCATTCCCTCGGTGATCTCCATCTTTGCCTGACGAATGCCGGATACCGTGCCCAGGAACTCAATATGGGCCGTGCCGATATTGACGATCACCGCCACATCCGGCTTCGCAATCCCGGAAAGATAGGCCATTTCCCGGAAATGGTTCATGCCCATTTCCAGCACGGCAACCTGGGTGTTTTCCGGCATGGCGAGAATCGCCATGGGCATTCCAATATCATTATTGTGGTTTACCGGGGTTTTGGCGGTGCGGAAGGTGCTCTCCAGCACACAGGCCACCATCTCCTTGGTGGTGCTCTTGCCCACGGAGCCGGTGATGCCCACAACCTTCATATTTTGCCTTTGCCGCTCTCCGGCGGCGATTTTTCCCAGAGCAATCCGGGTGTCGTCTACGACGATTGCGGGATAGTCCCCCACGACCCGGCTGCACAGCACGGCGGCTGCCCCTTTTTCCATGGCGGCGGGGATGAATTCGTTGCCGTCCCTTGCCCCCTGCAAGGCAACAAACAGCTGCCCCGGTTTCAGGGTGCGGGTATCGTTGTTCGCGCCCAGGAATTCAACGTTTTCGTATTTTTCTTCCACATGGCCTCCGCACCAGGCGGCGGCCTGCTTCAGGGTTATTTTACTCATGGCGGTTCCTCAATTCCAGCAGGGCATCGCGGACTTCCTCCCGTTCATCCAGGTGGATTTTATGCCCGCCGATATCCTGGTAAGTCTCATGGCCCTTTCCTGCCAATACTATTATATCATTTTTTTTGCCAATGTCCATAGCATATCTGATGGCCTTTTTCCGGTCTTCAATTACCGTGAATGCCCCCATGGATTCGTCCACCCCGGCAAGGATATCCCGGATGATTGCCATGGGCTCCTCCGTTCTGGGGTTATCGGAGGTGATAATGGCAAAATCGGACTTTTCTACGCCGATTCTGCCCATAATGGGCCGCTTGATGGGATCCCGGTCACCGCCGCAGCCAAATACTGCAATGAGTCTTCCCTTGCAGAAATCCCGGACGGAGGAGAGCACATTCTCAAGTCCGTCGGGGGTGTGGGCATAGTCAATGAGCACCGTATAGGGCATTCCCGGGGTGGGAACTACCTCAATGCGCCCCTTGACTCCGGAAACATGGCCCAGGGCCCGGGCAGCATCTTCCAGGGAAATGCCCAATTGCTGTGCAATGCCCAAAACCGTCAGGGCATTGTACACCGTGAATCTTCCGGGGATGGGCACCTGAACCTTGACGCCCCCTGCGGTGAAGGAAACCCCCGCCGCCTGGAGCTCCACATCCCGGGCCTGGAGCATAGAGGGGGCGTGCTCCGAAACCGTCAGCACCGGGCACGCGGCCTTTTCCAGCATCCGGGAGGCGTAGGGGTCATCCACATTGATGACCGCCCTGTCGCACCGGGAAAACAGTTCTGCCTTGGCGGCGCAGTAGGCCTCCATGGTTTTGTGAAAATCCAGATGGTCCTCCGTCAGGTTTGTAAAAGCAGCCACGGTATAGTGCACGCCGCCAATGCGATTCAGGGCAATGGCGTGGCTGGATACCTCCATGACCACATACCCGCAGCCCGCATTCAGCATCCGCCGGAAGAGCTCCTGGAGTTCCAAACTATCGGGTGTGGTGCGTTCGGAGGCAATGGGCTCCTGCCCAATGAGATTGCCCATGGTGCCCACCAGGCCAACCTTTGCCCCCAAAATCTCCTCCAGCACACTTTTTACCAGCAGGGTAACAGAGGTTTTGCCGTTGGTTCCCGTTACGCCGATGATGCGCATTTTGTCCGCCGGACGACCGTAAAAATTGCAGGCGATCTGGGCCAGGGCCTTCCGGTCGTTGTCAACGAGAATATAAGGCACATCCTCCTTGGGCGCGGCAGCCGTTACCACCACCTGGGCCCCTTTTTCCATCGCCATGGAAATAAAGCGGTTGCCATCGGAGGCAAAACCGGCAATTGCCGCAAAAAGGCCGCCTTTTTCCACCTTTCTGGAATCGTATGCCACCGAAGTAATATCCATATTCAGATCTGCGTGGATTTCCGCCACCGCAACATCCTGTAAAAGCGCTTCCAGTTTCATAATATCCTCCTGTATCTTTCTTAATCCCCAGCGGACTGGTCTGCAAAACGAATATAAAGGGAGCCGCCCAGCAAAACCCGCTCCCCTGGGGCGGGCTCCTGGCTGATGGCGATTCCCTGATAGTCGGGATTGCCGTCCGGAACAACGGAAAGCCCCGCCGTTCCGGCCTCCAGGATGCACTGCTGTCTGGTTTTTCCTAACAGGTTCGGCGCGGCAATCTCCCGGCTCTCCGGGCCCGTATCCAGGTACAGCAGCACCTGCCCGCCGCCGGGCAGCTTCTGTCCCGGCTCGGGAATCTGCCGGGTGATGTGTTCCCCCTGTCCAAGGATGCGGCAGCTCAGGCCCTGGGCCTCGATCTGCTTTTCCGCCTCCCGGGCTTTCAGGCCGCGGTAGTCCTGCAATATTACCGTTTGCCCTGCAATCTCACCGGGGGCATAACTTCTTTCCACCCCCAGGTAGGGCAAAATATCTCCCATCACCGCCCCCACCGTGGGGGCAGCCATCACACCGCCGGAAATGTAGATCCCCGTGGTGCGGGATGGGGTATCCAGGGCAGCCAATACAATATACTCCGGATCGTCCATGGGCGCAATCCCCACAAAGGAGACAATTTTATCCAGCACCCGCTGCCCATTTTCATCAAATACATCTATTTTTTCACTGGTTCCCGTTTTTCCTCCAATGGAAAAACCTGCAACACTGGCGTTTTTTGCCGTGCCTTCCGTTACCACCGAGCGAATCAGGGCGCACATGGTTTCGGAAGTCTCGGGTTTAACCGTCTGCCGCACCACCGTAGGCTCCTGCAAAAATACCGTATTGCCCTTTCCGTCCTGGATTTCCGAAACAATGTAGGGCTCCAGAAGTTTGCCCCCATTGACCACCGAGGCGATGGCCCGCACCAGCTGCAAGGGGGTAATTTTAAAGGTCTGCCCAAAAGAGCCGGAGGTTAGGGAGGCAGTGCCCCACTTATCCGTATTGGTTACCAGGGCCTTGTCAAAGAAGACCCCTTTGCTCTCCCCGGACAAATCAATTCCGGTTTTTTCCAGAATGCCGAAGCTTTTCACGTAAGAATAAAAGCGCTCGCCCCCCAGTTTCAGGGCAATGTGGGCAAAGGCCAGATTGCAGGAATTTTGCAGGGCCTGGGGCGTCTGCTCCGGGCCGTGTCCAGCAGAGCGCCAGCAGTGCAGCAGCTGGGAGCGCCCCGGTATTTTTTCCGCTCCCCGGCAGTAAAAGGAGGTATTGAGATCAATTGCACCGCAGTCCAGGGCCGCCGCCATGGTCAGCACCTTAAAGGTGGAGCCGGGCTCGTAGCCATCGGAGAGCACCCGGTTGCGCCACTGCTTCAGCCGGGCCTGGCTCAAAGCCTGGGTATAGGCTTCCTTGCCGGAAGTATAGCCTTCGCTCCCTTCCGGCTGAGCGAGGTAATTCTGCCGCAGCTCTTCCAGGGCAGCGGCAGAATCCTCGTCTGCCACAAGCTGATAGTTGTTTGGGTCAAAGCTTCCCAGGGTCGCCATTGCCAGAATCTCCCCGGTCTTGCAGTTCATCACCAGGCCAAAGGCCCCGTTGCGCACATCGTAGCGGGTCATAGCCTCCCGGAGTCGGTTTTCCAGGCAGGCCTGAACGGTGGTATCCAGGGTGAGCATCACATTGCACCCACCCGGGACGGATACCAAATCCTCGTAGGAATAGGGCATATCCATTTCGTTATTGCCCTTGGTTGTAATCACTTTTCCGGGCTTGCCGGAAAGGAAGGAATCGTAAGCAGCCTCCACCCCCTCGCAGCCCTGACCGGATATATTGGTAAAGCCAATCACCTGGGCCGCAAGGCTTCCGTAGGGGTAGGTTCTCCGGGAGGCGGGCTCCAAATGCACCCCGGAGATCCCCTCCCGGGCTATGTAGTCCCGTATGCGCTGGGATACCTCCGGCTCTACAAGCCCCGCCACCTGCTTATACCGGCGGCGGGTATCCCGGCTCTGCTCCAAAATCCATTGGGGGTCTTTTCCCAGCAGCTCCCCCAAAAAGTCGGAGAGCTTTGAAAGATCTGCCTTGGACTGCTTCAGCTCGTGGGGATCGAGATAGACGTTTTCCACTCCCACCGTGGCAGCCAGAATATTCATATTCCGGTCGTACACCGTTCCCCGCCGGGACAGCACCGGGGTCATTCTTGTCTGATTGTTCAGGGCCTTGGCGGTGTAGTAGCCGTAATCCACCACCATCAGCCTGCAAAGTCTTGCCCCAATGGGCACAAAGGCCAGCGCTCCCAGCAGCAGTGCCGTGAAACGGATGCGCAGATGCTGGGCGCTGTCCATGCGAATCCGCCGAAAGGTTTTCGCGTTGGTTTTTTTCATGATTCCCGGCCCTTCCGGCAGCTATATGTTCAGAATGGGCAGCAAGGGAAACCCTCGCCGCCCATTCGCAGCTGCCGCTTAAAGTGTATGTCCGGGATTGGCGGTTATGATTTGCTTTCCAGCTCCCACTGGGTAAATACCTCGGCCTTACTTTCGTCCACTCCGGAAAGGAGCCCCTTTACAAACCAGCAAAAGTTCTCCCAGGCCGTGGGCTCCTGGGGAAATGCCGGCACGGTCACGGAAATATGCACGTGCTCCAAGTCTTCCGCCGGAACCATGCCCAGCTTTTCCGCCTGGGCCTGCACCGCCTCCAAATCCAGGCCGGTGCGATACCGGTGCTCCAGAAGCGCGTTCTGCCGCTTTATTTCCGACAGCACCTCCGACTGGGCATTGTATTGCGCCATTGCCGTGCGCAGCTGAAACGCGCCTATTACCAGCACCACCAGCATTACCACAGCCACGGCAATTCCGCACACTGCCACCGGGTCCACATAGATGCAGTGCTCCTTCCCTGCCCTTGGGAGCTGAGGGAGAAACACCCGCTTCTCTTCTTTTTTCTTTTTTGCCTTTACCTCGCTGCCATAGACATAGAACTGACCGACATATTGAATCACTGGTTTTTGATCCACTTTTCAATACCTCCGTCCTTCAGCGTTTTTGGCAAATGCGAAGCTTTGCGCTTCTGGCCCTTGGGTTGCGCTCCAGCTCCTCCGGCGTGGAGACAATGGGCTTGCGGGTCAGCACGTCCACCTGAGGCTTCCGCCCGCAGACGCACACCGGAAACTCCGGCGGGCAGATACAGCCCTTGGCGGCGGAAGCCATGGCGTTTTTCACGATCCGGTCTTCCAGGGAATGGAAGGTGATCACCGCCAGCCGTCCGCCGGGATTCAGCAGGGGGATTGCCGACTCCATGGCCTTTGCCACAGAGCCAAGTTCGTCGTTCACCGCAATGCGGATGGCCTGGAAGCTGCGCTTTGCCGGGTGCTGCTTTTCCCGCAGGGCAGCAGGCGGCATAGCTCCGCGAATCACATCCACCAGCTCTAAGGTGGTGCGGATGGGGGCAGCCTCCCGTTTGCGGACAATTGCCCCGGCAATGGCAGGGGCGTACCGCTCCTCGCCATATTCATACAGGATTTTTTTCAGTTCTTCATAAGACCAGGTGTTTACCACCGTATCGGCACTTAAGGCATCCCCGCTGTCCATGCGCATATCCAGAGGCGCATCCACCATATAGGAAAAGCCCCGCTCCCCGTCGTCCAGCTGAGGGGAGGAAACGCCCAAATCCATCAGGATGCCGTCCACCCCGGAAATTCCCAGGTTTTCCAGCACGGAGGCCATTTCGCAGAAATTGGAATGCACCAGCTTTACCCGATCCCCATAAGGTGCCAGGCGCTCCCCTGCCGCCTTTAAGGCAACGGGATCCCGGTCAATGCCAATGAGCATACCGGTGGTCAGCCGCTTGACGATTTCGCTGGAATGGCCTGCGCCCCCCAGCGTTCCGTCTACATAGATTCCCTCCGGGCGAATGTTCAGCCCGGCAATGCACTCGTCAAGAAGCACCGAAACATGATGAAATTCACTCATAGTCCAATTGCCTCCAGGGATGCCAGCAGCTTTTCGGGGGTGAGATTCTCCTGCTCGAACTTCCGGAACTCCTCACAGTCCCAGATTTCCGCCTGACCGGCCCGGCCCACGATCATAACCTCCCGGTCGATCCCGGCGTAGGACTGCAAAAAGGGGGTCAGGCTAAAGCGGAACTGCTTATCTGGGCTGCACTGAGCCGCATTCATAAAGATCAGGCTGGTTGCGCCGGCCCGCTGGGAAATGCTCAGGGCATTGTAGTTGTCGCTGAGCTTTTGCCATTCGGAGGCGGTGTAAACCGTGAGGCAGCGATGCCCGCAATTGACGCCCAGGGTCACATAAAAGTTTTCCCCCAGCTCTTCCCGCAGCTTTGCCGGGACGATCAGACGGTTCTTGTCGTCCATCCGGGCTGTGTACTTGCCGATCATTGCCTCATCTCCTTCCCTTTTACTCCACTTTACATCCACTCTGCTCCATTTTTGTACAGTATACTTCCTCCCGAAAAAAAAATCAATCTCTTTTTGTAGTTTTTCCCGGAGAAGCGCCGTTTTTTCCTGGTTTTTCCGAATAAACGAACGTTTGTTTTATGGCTTTTCCCGGTTTTTTGGGATTTCCTCCTTCCCGGGCGCGTCCCCTATCCCCCCAGGACGACCTCCCCCTCTTCCAGACGCAGACGAATTTTGGCAGGCTTTCTGCCGCTGCGCAGGAGGAAAAACGCCAGCTTATCCTCCACCTGGGTCTGCACCAGTCGGCGCAGCTGCCGCGCCCCGCTGGGCCCGGCGCATTTCTTTGCCAGCTCCTGGGCAAGCCCCTGGGGCAGCACCAGCTGCACCCCCAGTGCAGAAGTCCGGCTGCACAAAAGCTGCAAATATTTCTGGGCAATGGCCTCCATCGCCCCTTTTGTCAGGGGATCAAAACAGACGATGCCGTCCAGCCGCCCCAAAAATTCCGGGGTAAAGGCCTGCCGCAGGGCCTCCTCCACCAGGCCTTTTTTCCCATCGGAGCAAAAGCCCAGTCCCTCCCCCCGGAGGCTGCCCCCGGCATTGGAGGTCATCACAAGAATTACATTTTTGAAGCTGACCTTCCGCCCTGTGGAATCCGTCAGCACCCCTTCCTCCATAATTTGCAGCATCAGCCCCAGCACCTCCGGGTGGGCCTTTTCCAGCTCATCCAGCAGCACCAGGCAATAGGGTCTGCGCCGCACGGCCTCGGTAAGCTTTCCCCCTTCTTCATACCCCACATAGCCGGGAGGGGCGCCGATAAGCCGGGATACGGAGTGCTTTTCCATATATTCCGTCATGTCCAGGCGGATCATTGCCTCCTGGCTGCCGTATACCTCCGCCGCCAGAGCCCGGCACAGCTCCGTTTTTCCCACCCCGGTGGGGCCCGCAAACAGCAGGCACGCTCTGGGTCTTGCCGGATCGTGAATGCCGCTGTAGCCCCGGCGCACCGCCTCGGCAACGGTTTTGATGGCCTTGGGCTGACCCATAACGTGGGAAGAAAGCAGCCCTTCCAGGTTGATTAGCCGCTCCCGCTCCCCCGCGGTGAGCCGCCCCACCGGGATGCCCGTCCGGGCGGACACCACCCAGGCAATATCCGATGCGGTAACCGCTCTGGCCCGTTTTCCGTCCGGGGCATGCTCCATCAGATTCTGCACCCGATCCCTGAGCTCCGCCGCCTTTTCAAACCGCCGCTCCCGCACCGCCTCCCGGAGCTCCTCCTCCAGGGCCTTCCGGGCGGTGGAGCCCTTGGCGCAGCTGGTTTCCTCCATTTTGGCCCGGGCAGCTCCCTCATCCAGCAGGTCGATGGCTTTGTCCGGAAGGAACAGATCCGGCAGATACCGCACCGACAGCCGCACCGCCTCCTGCATTGCCTCCTCGGTAATGCGCAGACGGTGATGCTTTTCCAGTCCCGGCTTCAGCGCCCGCAGAATGCCCAGAGCCGTCTCCGGGTCCGGCTCCTCCACGTTCACCGGGCGAAAGCGCCGTTCCAGGGCCGCATCCTTTTCAATATACTTGCGGTATTCCTCCATGGTGGTGGCCCCCACCATTTGCAGCTCTCCCCGCCCCAGGGCGGGTTTCAGGATATTTGCCGCATCGATGGCTCCCTCCGCTGCCCCCGCCCCTACAATGGTATGCATCTCATCCACAAAGAGGATCACGTCCCCGCTGCGGCGGATCTCCGCCAGCACATCCCGCAGCCGCTCCTCAAATTCTCCCCGGTATTTTGTCCCCGCCACCAAGCTTGCCATATTCAGGCTGTACAGCCGCTTGTCCTTCAGCTGGGGCGGCACATTTCCCAGGGCCATCCGCTGGGCAAGGCCCTCGGCAATGGCGGTTTTGCCCACCCCCGGCTCCCCCACCAGGGCAGGATTGTTCTTATTTTTTCGGCACAGGATACCGATAACCATGTCAATTTCCCGATCCCTGCCGATTACCGGATCCATGGACACCGCCTTTTGTACCAAATCCTCACTGAATTGCTCCAATAGTTTCATAGTAGTCCCCTCCTTTTTCCGGCTCTCCCCGGAGCCCCACTGCAAATAGTCCAGCGTATGGGTAAACAGCACATCCGCGCTGATGCCGTAGGTTTTCAGCATTTCCCCGGCAGCACATTCCCGCTCCCGGGCCAGCGCCAGCAGAATATGCCCCGGCTCTATTTCCCGCTTCCCCTGACGCCTTGCCTCCCGGGCTGCCAGGCGGAGTATTCTCCTTGCCGCCCCGGTAAAGCCCTGGGGAAGGGGCAGCTCCGGATCCCCCAGGCCGTACAAAAGCACCGTAAGGGCCTGGGCGCTTTCGCTTTCCAGCCCCAGGCACCGCAAAAGCTGCCCCGTGCCCCCGGGGCTCTCCCCCAGGGCAAGCAAAAGATGCACCGAGCCCACATAGCTGTGGCCCATTTGCCTTGCCAGGGAAGCGCAGCGGCGAATGAGATTTCCCGTCTGCACACTGTAGCGCATCGATATTCCCCCTTTTTAGCTGCAAGTGTGGACAGCCGGGGAATAAAATATACCTGAGGGCAGACAGTGCCTTTTCCCCCGCAAAAAATTCAGAAAAAAGAATTGCATTTTTCCGAATCCATGCTAGAATAAAGATGCATTCGTAGAAATGCGCACACGAATAACATAGGAGGTGTTTTTCATGGCTTACAATATTACCGATGCTTGCGTGAAGTGCGGCTCCTGCGCTGAGCAGTGCCCCGTTGAGGCAATCTCCGAGGGTGAGGACAAGTACGTAATCAACCCCGATGTCTGCGTCAGCTGCGGCTCCTGCGCCGATCAGTGCCCCGCCGAAGCCATTGAGGAAGGCTGATTCTACGGAATCATGGTCGGCCTGCGCTTTATTTTGCGCAGGCCGATTTTTCTAAGAGGAGACATTTTGGAAACACTGTTCAACGGCTTTTGCCTGGAAATACCGGAAGGGGCTTTCCCCTTGAGCACAGACTCTATGGCCCTGGCTCATTTTGCTGCCCTGCCCAAAAATGCCCGGGTGCTGGACTTGGGCTCCGGCTGCGGCACACTGGGCACGCTCCTGTGCGCCAAAGACCAAACCTGCCGCGTAACCGGCATTGAGCTGTCGGAGATATCCCACCTGGGGGCTTTGGAAAACATCCGCCGCAACAATTTAAGCTCCCGCATGGAAAGTATATGTGCCGATCTCCGGCAGATACCATCGGCTCTTTCTCCCGGCAGCTTTTCCTGCTGTGTCAGCAATCCCCCCTATTTTTCCGGCGGCCCTTCCGCCAAACTGACCCTTGCCCGGCGGGAAGACCTCTGCCCCATAGAAGACCTGGTGAAAAGCGCCGCATGGGCGCTGAAATACGGCGGGGACTTTTTTCTTGTCCACCGTCCGGAACGGCTGGGGGAAATCATCCAAAAGGCCGGTATCTATAAGCTGGAGGCCAAACGGCTGTGCCTGGTTCGCCACCATCCCGGCGGGGCTCCTGCGCTGATTCTTTTAGCTTTGCGCAAGGGCGGCAAGCCGGGGCTTATCTGGGAAGAATGGACATTAACCGATGAAGCCGGCGCCCCTACGGAACTTTACCGGCAAATATACCACGTATAGGAGAATACACCATGGCTGGAATGCTGTACCTGGTTCCCACCCCCATCGGAAATCTGGGGGATATTTCGGAACGCGCCAGGGAAACCCTGGAACGCGCGGATTTTATTGCCGCAGAGGATACCCGGGTATCCCTGAAGCTGTTAAACCACCTGGGGCTCAAAAAGCCTCTGGTGAGCTACTACGAGCACAACAAATCCTTTAAAGGCGAAAAAATACTGGACCGGATTCTTGCCGGTGAGACCTGCGCCCTGGTTTCCGATGCCGGGAGCCCTGCCATCTCCGACCCGGGAGAAGACCTGGTAAAGCAGTGCGCCGCCGCCGGCATCACCGTCTGCGCCATTCCCGGCCCCTGCGCCGCCATTACGGCTCTGAGCATTTCCGGGCAGTCCACGGGACGCTTCTGCTTTGAAGGCTTTCTGTCCACGGCGAAAAAAAGCCGCCGGGAGCACCTGGACAGCCTGAAAGAGGAAACACGCACCATGATATTCTACGAGGCTCCCCACAAGCTGCTGAACACCCTGGAGGATATGGCCCAGGTATTTGGGCCAGAGCGTCCCATCAGTCTGTGCCGGGAGCTGACCAAGCTCCACGAGGAGGTAATCCGCACCACCCTGGGAGAGGCTGTGGAGCGCTACACCCAGGCCCCCCCTAAGGGAGAATTTGTGCTGATTGTCTCCGGTGCACCGGAAAAGGAGAAGGAAAAGCCCACCTCCACCGATGCCGCCGCCCGGGTAAGTCAGCTGATGGCCCAGGGGCTTTCCCGAAAGGATGCCATCAAGCAGACCGCCGCCGAGCTGGGTCTGCCGAAAAACGCGGTGTATAGCGCAGCCCTGGAAGACTAACCCCTTCGCCAAATATTGCCGCCCCCTTACTCCATGCCGTATCTTTGAACGGCAGCCTGCATAGGCTTTGGGGAAAGGGGGCGGCAATATGATTATGGGGTATATCTGGACAGGGCTGATTGGGCTGAGCATTGTTTCCGCCCTGCTCACCGGTCACGCCCAGGCGCTCTCCGCCGCCGCCATGCAGGGCGCCCAGGAGGGCCTGACCCTTGCCATTTCCATTGGCGGCTCTTTGTGCCTATGGTCCGGAGTGAGCCGACTTTTGGAGCGGTGCGGAATTACCGCCATGCTGGCTTCCCTTCTCAGGCCGCTGCTGTCGCTTCTCTTCCCGGATTCCCGGAAGGACAAAACCCTTGCCGGATTTCTCAGCGGCAACATCACCGCAAATTTACTGGGCCTTGGCAATGCCGCCACCCCCATGGGCATTCAGGCCGCAAAGCGGCTGACCCCGCCGGGGAGCGATACCGCAAGCGATCAGCTGTGCCGTCTGGTGGTGCTCAATACCGCCTCCATTCAGCTGCTGCCAACCAACGTTGCCGCAGTGCGCAGTGCTCTGGGCTGCGGCAACCCCTTTGATATTCTGGGTGCGGTATGGGTTACAAGCCTTCTGTCTGCGGGGCTGGGGGTTGCCGCCGCCCTGGTTTTGGGGAGGGTATGGAAAAAGTGAAGGACTATCTCATCCCCGGGATTCTTCTCCTCTCCTCCGCCCTGGCCCTGGGGCGAAAAGAAAACAGCTATTCCCTGCTTCTGGACGGAGCCGCCCATGGGCTTGCCATTCTCAAAAACATCGTCCCTGCCCTGGTAGTGCTGCTGACCGCCGTTTCCATGCTCCGGGCCTCCGGAGCCATGGAACTGCTGGAAGGACTGCTGGCGCCCCTGTTTTCCCGACTGGGCATACCGAAGGAATGCACGCTTTTGGTGCTGATCCGTCCCATCAGCGGCAGCGCCGCCCTGGCGGTGGGCACAAACCTCATGCGTACCTACGGCGTTGACTCTACCGTCGGGCGCACCGCCGCCGTCATGCTGGGCTCTACGGAAACCACCTTTTACACCGTCAGCGTCTACTTTGGCTCCGCCGGGATTCACAAAACCCGCTATACTCTCCCGGCGGCCCTTTTCGCTGATTTGGTGGGTTTTACCGCAGCCTGCATCACCGTGCGGTTCTTCTTTCCCGACGGATAATGGGTAAACGCACATCGGTATACTATGCGATTCAATTTGTTCGCTTTGACGCATTCCGAAGACAATCGAAATTTGTACCGGCGGGGGACGGATACTCGCTGGAATGGAAAGCAGAATTGTTGCATAAAGTGAACCAGTAAAAGGTGCAAAAAAACACCGACCAAAAGGCCGGTGCTTCTTTTGTTTTTTTACAGGCCGATCCGCACTGCCGCTTCTACCATCCAGGGGGACAGGAAGGCCGCCAGGCTCTCCACAGGCTGAACCATGCCGCCCATAAACCAGTCCTCAATCACGCCGATCACAGCGCAGATATAGAAAACGCAGAGATTGTCGTATTCCTCCTGACCGGGGGCATCCGCGATCTGGCCGTAGGATTCCCGTGCGACCACAATGGCTCTGTTTTTCACCTTTTCAAAGATGCTTTCCCGGAAACCGGAAGCAGAAAGTGCCGAGAACAGGTCCTTGTTTTCCTGAAGGTAATTCAGCTGTTTTTCAATATTTTCCTGAATATTGGCGGATTCGGAAGCTACCGGCTTCCACTGAATACCGGACAGGATCTTGTTCTCCATCTCCGCTTTCAGCTGCAGGATATTTTTGTAGTTCCGGTAGAAGGTAGAACGATTGATACCGGCCCGCTCGCAAATCTGCGCCGGAGTGATATCATTGAAAGCCTTTTCCTGGAGCAGCTCTACCAGGGCTGCTGATAATTTCTGTTTTGTTTTTCTAACGCGTGCATCCTCTGCCATAAGACCGCTCCTCTTGAGTTTTGAATTCTGCCGGTATTATAGCATCATATTTCAAAAAAATCAACTGTTCATTTAAGAATTTTTATTGAACAACTTTTTGCAATTTGTCCTTTTTTCTGTTCCCCTGGGGATATGCAAAAACTTTTCAAAAAAAGATTGCATCCTGCATCCCCCGGGGATATAATGTCGATATCAGGCGAACAGCCCCCAGAGAAAGGATGATGCCATTATGGATGAAGCTCCCCGCCAGGAGCGGGAAACGCGCTGCTACCGTCTTTTGGAGCAGCTGCAGATTCCCTATACAAAGATTGACCATGCTCCCGCCATGACCATGGAGGCCTGCGAGGCCGTGGATCAGGCTCTGGGGGTACGGATGTGCAAAAATCTCTTTCTGTGCAACCGCCAGCAGACGGTTTTCTACCTGCTGATGATGCCCGGAGACAAGAAGTTCCGCACCAAGGATCTTTCCGCCCAGCTGGGCTGCGCCCGGCTGTCCTTCGGGGACGAGGCCCACATGGTGGAGCTTTTGGATATCCACCCCGGTTCCGTCAGCATCATGGGGCTGATGAACGATTCTTCCGGTGCCGTACAGCTGCTCATCGACCGGGAGCTGATGCAGGAGGACGAGATCGGCTGCCACCCCTGCGTCAACACCTCCAGTATGCGCATTGCCCGGAAGGATTTGCTGGAAGTCTTCCTGCCCCAGGTCAATCACACCTACCGGGTGGTTGACCTCCCGTCAGAGGAAGCGGAATGCTAAAAACTGCCGCCAGCGAAAAATGGCTGGATTGTAAGGACGGCTTTTCCCTTTGCACGCAGCCCTTGAGCGCTCTGCTGGAGAGAAAAGGGATTTACGACACCGGCATCTCCTCCAGGAATCCTGCCGATGTGGAGAGCTACTTTGACGACTGGCACCTATATCGGGTGAGCCGCAAAGAAACGGTGTATGGCCTCGTAAAACTGCGGGAACAGGAGCACGACTATGTGTCGGGCTTTTCCGACCGGGATGACCCATCCGTAACCGTCTCCTTCATCCCCTTTCCCATAGCGCTATTGGAATCCCTCCCCTACGGAAGTCAGCCGGGGCAGCCGGAAATGACTGCCTTTGTCAGCTCTTTCCGGGACGTGACCGAGCGGTTTCCCCAACGGCACAGCCCCCTTTTGCAGGCGTATTTCAGCGATCCCGAAAGCTTCGGCAGCTACCTCATTGCAAAGACCTACATAAAAAAGCTTTTAACCCTCCACCCCAATGGCAGCGTTCCTTTCCCGGACAAGTTCATATTGGCCTCTTCCCGACTCCTGCGGGGACTTGGGGAAATCGAGCGCAGGGCAGGCCACCCCATCCTGGATATTCAGAATCAGGCTCTGGTGATCGCCGATCCCGCTAAGCCAACCCTGGAGGAGCAGCAGGCGATTCTGGCCCTGCACACCGGAAACCTGAGCTTTAATTCCTTCGCCGCAGAGGTAAAATTCCACGCAGACGCCCTGGTAAAATGGCAGGCCCACATTCCCTTTGCCGGTTTTAGGATCTGGTATCGGGCCGCCATCCGGGCGGATATGCAGTTTGGCCCGGAAAACAAGCTCTATTCTCTCTTTTTCTGCCCCTATTACCGTCCGGGCAGCAAACTAACTCGGCAGCAGGAAACCATTCGCGGAAAACAATAAGGAGGACATCATGGAAAAATACGCACTTTATAACGGCTATCTTCTGGACGGCACCCAGGATATGGCCCCGCAAAAGGGGCTGGCTGTGCTGGTGGAGGAGGGGAAAATCCGCTCCGTTGTGGCAGACACCGCCATTCCCGCAGGCTTTGCCAAGGTAGACCTGGATGGGCAGTACCTGATGCCGGGTCTCATCAACCTCCATGTCCATCTTGCCGGAAGCGGCAAGCCGAAGAAAAAACAGTCTGACCCGGTGAAAGCCGTCAAGCTGATCACCTCCAATGCCCTGACCAAAAAGCTGGGCAAGGCCATGGTTGCCTCCTACGCCCGGCAGCAGCTGAGCTCCGGCGTGACCACTATCCGCACCGTGGGCGGCATTTTGGATTTTGATTCCCAGCTGCGGGATGCCATCAATGCCGGGAAGGCCCAGGGCCCCCGGATTCTTGCGGGAAACATGGCTGTGTCCGTTCCCGGCGGGCACATGGCAGGCTCTCTTGCCCACATTGCCCACACGCCCGAGGAGGCTGCAAACTTTGTTACGGAAATTGCAAACACCCGTGCAGACCTCATTAAGCTGATGATCACCGGCGGCGTTCTGGACGCCGTAAAGGAAGGCGAGCCCGGCATTCTGAAAATGGATCCCGCCATTATCAAAGCCGCCTGTGACCGGGCCCACGCCCTGGGACTGAAGGTTGCCGCCCACGTGGAAAGCCCGGAGGGCGTCCGTGCCGCGCTGGAAAACGGCGTGGATACCATTGAGCACGGTGCCATGCCGGATGCATACACCCTGGAGCTTTTCCGGAAAACCGGCGCAAGCCTCGTTGCTACCATCTCCCCCGCCCTGTCCTTTGCCCTGTTTGACCCCAGCGTCAGCCACGCCACCCCCATGCAGAAATACAACGGAAAAATCGTCATGGACGGCACCATCGGCTGCGCCAAGGCCTGTCTGGAAGCGGGCATTCCCGTAGGCATGGGCACAGACACCGCTTGCCCTTACGTAACTCAATACGACACCTGGCGGGAGCTGGTGTATTTCCGCCGCTTCTGCGGAGTCACCGCCGCCCAGGCTCTATACATTGCCACCCTGGGCAATGCAAAAATTGCCGGCGTTGAAAAGGAAACCGGCTCCATCGAAGCCGGGAAATCCGCCGATATGATCGTCTGCCGGGATAACCCCCTGAACAATCTGGCCGCCCTGCGGGAACTCTCCATGGTGATCTTCCGTGGAAAGCAGATCAAGGCTCCGAAGGTCAAAATCATTCCCCAGGTCGAGCAGGAGCTGGATAATTATCTGTAATAAAAGATTTCCTTTCTTTTTGTTTCCATTCCCTTCTTTGCCTACTATATAGGTGTAAGGCCCTTACACAAAAAGCAAACAAGGAGCAAGCTATGGAAGACAATGCCATTGTGGCGCTGTATTTTGCCAGGTCGGAACAGGCCATCCGGGAGACCGGCAAAAAATACGGCGCATACCTTGATACCATTGCCGAAAATATTCTTCACCGGCACGAAGACGCAGAGGAGGCGGTGAACGATACCTATCTCGCCGCCTGGAATACCATCCCGCCTACCCGGCCCCGGGTGCTGCGGCACTTTCTCAGCCGCATTGTCCGGAATCAGTCCTTCACACGCTACAGCTACCTGACCGCCGCTAAGCGGTCCGCGGAAACGGACATTCTGCTATCCGAAATCGAGGACTGTCTGCCGGACGGGCAGCAGAATCCCGCTCAACGCATGGAGCAGCGGGAGATTGCCAGAAACATCAACACGTTTCTGGGCAGCCTTTCCCGGGAGGATCAGGGTATTTTCGTGGCCCGGTACTTTTATGCCGTGCCATTGGAGCAGATCGCCGAAACCTACGGGAATTCCGTGCGGCAAATTCAATATCGCCTGCAAAAAATGCGGTCTTCCCTGCGCAAGCGTTTGGAACAGGAGGGTATTGCGGTATGACCATTTCGGAATTCAACAAGGCCATGAACGGCATCGACGACCGTTTCCTCTCCGCCTGGGAGGAGCGGCAGAAAAAAAATGTCCCCATGCCCGAGGGCAAGGGAAAATACGAGGCCAGCCCCGGCCGTCGGCGGCTGTGGGTGCTGGTATTGGCGGCCTGCCTGGTGATCGCCACGGCGTTTACGGCCTACGCGGCCAACTTCATGGGCATCCGGGAAGCGATGACAGGAACACTCGAGCAGGTCTCTCCCGGAGAGGCGGCCTACATCACCCCGGAGACCGCCGCGGCGGAATCGGACGCCGGTTGGAGCTGCGCTCTGACGGAAAGCCTGTATACAGGTGAGAAAATCATGCTCAGCGTCACCATCCGCGCCGGAGAAGAATATATTCTGATTCCGGCCTATATAAACGGCTCGTACCCCGTAGGCGAGATCGGCCTGAGCGGCGATGAGACCTTGCAGGAATACGCGGACCGGCTGGGGAAAACACTGCTCAAGGCCGAAGCCAGCATGGATTTCACCGACTGGGACGTCAACGGTCAGGGTATATTCCCCAGAAGCAACGGCACCAACGAACTGACGCTGATTCTGGACAGTGAGCACACCCTGCGCGGTCCGGAAACCCTGACCGGTACCTGCACGGTCTACGTGTGGCCCCTTGGCCAGAAAGACCCCACTACGGAGACGCTGCCCCTGTCCCTGACCGCCGCTCCTGAGCCGGAGGGCGACAAGCAGATTTTCCATCCCGTGTTTTCGGACAGCGTTCCCGGTATGCTGTTCCAGGACGGCACCCTGTCAAAATCCCTGTCCGGCTACCGCCTGCAGCTGCCCTTTACCATTACGGACAGGGGGCTCGTGGACGATTATCTGAAAACCTATTGTGAAGAGCTGGACCTCTGGGGACTGCTGGACAAGAGCACCGGAAACGTCTTCTATGACATTCCCACCAACGACTTCGGACAGGCCACCATCCAAATCCGGAACTCGGATTCCCAGGTCGTCGGAACCGTGTGGATCGTGGAGCAAATCGGGTAGCATCTATAGCGTAACCGCCTGGTGCATTGCCCATCCATCCGCATTCATCGTACCTGGGCTTTTGTACGGACTTTCATAGATGTCGGATACTTTGACAGTAAACTGTAAACAATTCTACCCCAAGGGAGAAAATATCCAAGGCCGCTGCCCACAAAAAGGCAGCGGCCTGATGTTATTTAATAGACGGGTCCTGCGCCCAGATATTCTTCCAGACACAGCCCGGTATCCTTCATATCCATGGATACCCGGCTGCCCACATAGCGGAAATGCCAGGGCTCATTGATAATGCCGGTGATTTCCTTCTTTCCTTCCGGATAGCGCAGAATAAAGCCGTACTCCCAGCAGTGCTCTGCCAGCCAGGCATTGGCCTCCTCGCCCACCAGATCAACGGAGAGCCCCAGCTGGTGCTCACTGGTTCCCGGCAGGGATACGGTTTTCAGCGTTTCCTCGTAGGCTTCGTCATAAGTCATGCCCTTATCCATATACTCCTGGGTTCTGGTTTCCAGAATGGTGGTCTGCTCCTTCTGGGTTCGGTAGGAGCTATTGAAAATGCAGGAGCCCGCCGCCGCCCGGCAGTCGGCAAGCATACTTTTCAGGGGCTCCAGCGCGACCCGCTGGATCAGGTGATAGTCCTCCGCCACCACCACATCGGTTTTGTAGTAGCTGGGGATGGGATTATCCTTGTTGACCAGCACCACCTGGATGCCCTTGGGGGTAAAGTAATAAACCTGCCCCTCCAGCTCCACCCTGCCCACGGCGGCCTTGCCGTCCTCGCCCAGGTAATAGCGGTACTCCCCTTCCTCGTGCCAGCCGGTCTGCAGCACGCCCTCTTCGGAGAAGAAATAGCAGCCGCCTGCAATCTCCTGCCAGCCGGTGCACTTCAGGCCGTCCAGACTGTAGTAGTAGGTTTCTCCGTCCCGCTCCACCCAGTCCGTTGCCATGGTTCCGTCTTCCAGGAAGAAGCGTTCCCCATCCTCCATTTTCTGGACTCCGGTTACATAAATTCCCCGGTCGTCAAAATAGTAGCGGCCCTTTTCCAGATCCCGCCAGCCGGTAGCCAGAATGCCGTCTTCGCCAAAATAGTATTCCTGACCGTCAATTTCCTGCCAATAGGTAACCATTGCCCCATTGGCATCAAAATAGTATTTCCCCTGGGGCGTTTCCAGCCACCCGGTAGTCAGGATTCCGTCCTCCCCAAAATAATAGGTGCTGCCCTCCAGTTCCTTCCAGGAGGTTGCCATAACACCGTCATTTCCGAAATAGTATTTCTCCCCGTCGATGGTCTGCCAGCCGGTAACCATCCGGTATTCCGCATCAAAGTAGCAGGTTCTATCCGCTAAGGGGAGCCAGCCGGTAATCTCTTTTCCGTGGAAGTCCCGATAGCTGTAGCTGCCGTCTTCTGCCTGAACCCAGCCGCTGCGATCCACATTGGCGTCAAACCACAGCCAGCCGGCAGTGCCCAGCAGTCCAAGTCCCACCAGAATCAGCAGGGTGGACAGCAGGATTTTTGTTCTTTTTTTCATTTCTTCGACTTCCCCACCTTGTTTTTCCCCATTTTAGCACATTGCCCCGGGGATTGCAACGGGACTGCCCGCAAATGGAAGGCGCACTTATGAAAAAATAGGGGCTGTAAAAAGCGCTGTCAAAGCTTCCCCGCAGCCGGCTGCCCGGCAGGGAAAGGACGCGATTTTTACAGCCCCCTTTTTTACCCAACGAAAGGGAGGAAACAGCGGGGTTCGTTACTCCTGATATCCCGGATAGTCCACGGTTTCCAGGGTGAGGCCCGGCTGAACCGATTCTCCCTCAAAGAGAATATTCCGGCAGCTCTCGTCGGTGGCGTAAATATAGCCGATTCCATAATCTCCCAGCGCCCGGAAGCGGTTATTCTGCATGGTAACCATCTCGGACGCATACAGGTTTACACCGCCGAAGGAGCACTCGTAGATATCGTTGTTCTGAATCAGCAGATTTGAGCAGCCGTAAGAATCCACGCCGATGGTTCCGCAGCCAAACAGGCCCGTATTCTCCACGGTCACATTGCTGCACCAGGTAAACTTCAGCACGCCGCCCAGGCAGTAGCCGGGCTCTTTGGTGTGCCCCGCCGTCAAATCCTTAAGGGTGATATCGCTGCAGCTGTTAAAGGACAGCACCTGGGCATACCGGGGAACGGCGCTGATGCAATTGACCCCTGCTCCGTCCTTGCCCCGGATGGTCATGTTTTCCACACTCTGAATCACCAGCTGGGGGCCGTCAAAGGTATCGTCCCAATAATAGTATGCTCCGTCGGAGGTTCCGTAATTCTTGGCTTTGCTCAAATCCAGCTCCGGGCAATCGATGACAATTTCCCGATCCGGGCCAATGGCCTCCAGAAATTCATCCGCATTTGTAACGGTAATCGTCCCCCGCCCGTCTTCCACATCGCCGGATGCCGGTTTGCTTTCGGGCAGCGTCATTTCCCCGTACTTTTCCGTCAGGGATTCTTCCGTTTCCACATTTCCGTTTTCATCCAGCACTCTGGAGTCATATTCCGTACCCAGCCACCGCCAGCCGGTGTTTTCCGCGAAGGTCACGTTTTTCAAGGTCAGGCTAGTGCGGTCCTGCGTTTCGGTTTCCCCATAGGCCGGATACGTCCACAGGAACTCTCCGTTGGAAGCGTTATTTTTTACCGTGCAGTTCTCCATGGTCACATTGGAGCCGCTCACCCGGATCAGGTTCTGGGTGATGCAGTTTTCCACCTGGGTATCCGTTATGGAGACATTCAAAACCTGGCCCAGATCGATGGCGGCCCCGGCAGGTATCTGCTCGTCTCCCAGGTCGTAAATCCGGCAGTTTTCAAATTTCAGGTCTCCGCTGTCATAAATGTTGATGCCAAACACGGAGCAATCGTAGATATCCGTATCCGTCACGGTCAAGTCCCGGAGCATATAGCCGGAAATGCCCGTCGTGCCGCAGCCAAAGAGCCCCAGGTTGCTAAGCTTCATATTGCTGCACCCTTCCAGAAGCAGCACGTCTCCCTGGCAGGCCTCCGACCGCTGGGTGTGCCCTGCGGTGAATCCCGTAAGGGTCAGATCCCGGCAGTTTCTAAAGACGAATACCGTGGCATCTCTGGGGTCGGTTTTTACCACGGAAACATCCTTTCCCCCGCCCTGGATGGTTAGGCCGTCCACATTGGAAATCACCAGCGAACCATTGTCCCACCAGCAATAGGGGTTATTAATGGGTGCTTCCTCCCCGTCGCTGATCATCAGCGTACCACTGGGCAAGGTGACGGTGGCATTGGGCTGCACCGCTTGGATAAATTCCTCCACGGTATGTACAGCGTTATCCTCCACCGGCGGCTCTTCCGTAAAGGTGGGCAGATCGGCAAAGGCGCCGCTCCCGCCGGAGCATCCGCTAAGCAACGCCGCCGCGCACAAAGCCCCAGCTACATATCGCATCAATCGTCTCATGGTATCACCCTTTCAAATGATTCTGAACAAACTATATCATATTTGTTTCCATTTGTCATTACCCTTAACCGTTTTTTAAAGCTTTGTCAGGCTTTCTTAAGCCAGAATTAAGAATTTCCCCGGGAATGCGAAAATCTCTTTCTTTTTGGCAGGAAGTGATGTATAATGGAGGAACATAAAAATTAGGAGGGCTCCCCAATGAAATATGGCTTTGGCGTGGATCTTGGCGGCACCACCGTTAAGATCGCTTACTTTGATGAAACCGGCACCATGCTGGACAAGTGGGAAATTCCCACGGTCACCGCAGGCGGCGGCAAGCAGATTTTGCCGGATATCGCCGCATCCGTGGCGCAGTACCGGAAGGCACACAACATTGCCGATGCGTCTCTTCTGGGCCTGGGCATCGGCGTTCCCGGCCCTGTAGATGCCACCGGCACGGTAAACCGCTGCGTAAACCTGGGCTGGGGTGTATTCAACATTGCCCAGGAATTGGGGGCTCTCACCGGTTTGCCTGTGCAGGCAGGCAACGATGCCAATGTGGCAGCCCTGGGCGAATTCTGGAAGGGCGGCGGTCAGGGATGTGAAAACATTGTGTTTGTCACCCTGGGCACCGGTGTCGGCGGCGGCATTATTGTAGAGGGTCGGCTGCTTCACGGCGCCCACGGCTCCGGTGCAGAGCTGGGCCACATGGTGCTTAACCCCAAAGAGACCGCCGTGTGCGGCTGCGGCAAGCGGGGCTGTGTTGAGCAGTATTGCTCTGCCACGGGTATTGTTCGCCTTGCCAGACTGCGGCTGGAAAAGGACAGCGCTCCCTCCTCCCTGCGCGCTCTGGATAACCTCACCTGCCGGGATATCTTCGATGCCGGCAAAGATGGGGATGCCGTAGCCCTGGAAATTCTGGAGGAGTATTACGACTACATGGGCCAGTTCCTGGGCAGCGTGTGCTCTGCCGTAGACCCGGAGGCCGTGGTCATCGGCGGCGGCGTCAGTAAGGCAGGAACCATGCTGCTGGATGGCATTGCCCCCTATTTCCACAAATACGTATTCCATGCAGCCTCCCAGGTGCGGTTCACCCTGGCCTCCCTTGGCAATGATGCCGGTGCTTACGGCGCCTTTAAGCTGGCTGTGGATGCTTTTGCTAAGTAAAGCAAACAGAAGGGCTGCTGCAAAATTAAAGTACGCAAAAAAGAACTGTCATTCCAGAGCCAGCGCACGCTGGCTCTCAGAATGACAGTTTTCTTTTCGGCATTTTGATCTATGCAGGTCTTTTTATGTCAAGAACCGGAAGCACATAACCACAATTCCCAGAATTACCAGGATAATGCCCGTGGCACGGTTCAGGGTCTTGGGGGTTGCCTTGTTGGCAAACACGGCGGCAACTCTGGCCCAGAAGAGGGTAAACACCACGCACAGGGCAAACACGCCCCAGTCCGGAGCTCCCCCAATGGCAAAATGGGAAACAGCGCCGGTAAAAGCGGTAAAGGCCATAATGAACACGCTGGTTCCCACGGCGGTTTTCAGCTCATACCCCAGGACGCTGGTAAGAATCAGCAGCATCATCATGCCGCCGCCAGCTCCCACAAAGCCACAGATAAAGCCGATCAGGCAGCCGCAAACCAGGGACTGCACCGCCCGCTTCCCGGCGGACACCCCCTGCATGGCCTCTTTGGTGGTCATCACCGGGCGGACAATAAACTTAATGCCCAGCAGGAAGGTCATAAACACGGAAAAGCTGCCCATGGTTGCCGAGGGCAGCAGGCTTGCCACATAGCTCCCAACCACCGTAAAGGCAAGAACGCTGACCATCATAATAAGGCCATTGCGGATATCCAGGTTTTTGTTCTTTCCGTAGGTGTAGGCGGATACGGCGCTTGCCAGCACATCAGAGGAAAGAGCGATGCCCACTGCCATGTAGGGATCCATATTGAGGAAGGTGATAAGCATGGGGCTGATGACTGCGGCGGCACTGAGCCCGGCAAACCCGGTTCCCAGGCCGGCCCCCATGCCGGCAAAAAAGGTGACGAGGATGGTAACGAGGAGTTTCATTTATGTATTCCTTTCTGTGGTGGTTTCCCGGCAGGCCTGCTGCAGGGTCTGCTCGTTCTTTTGATATTCCAGCCGCCCGCTGAGGGCAATGTATTTTGGGCAGCCGTGACGGGTAATAAAATCCATCAGGGAATCGGCAGCGGTAATTCCGGTGAGCAAAAGCGTCAGCTCCTGACCGTCCCCAAAACAATCCGATAGAAAATCCATCGCCTTTTCCAGCGCCGTCTGCACCAATTCGATCTGCGCTTCCCGCCGGAAAAGCTCCTTTTGAAAGGCCTCCTTTAGGAACGACCTTAGCGCATCCCGGTCATAGATACGGTTTTCTCTGGCCTCCAGGCTGAATTCCTCCAGCTTTTCCAGGGCTCGCTTTTCCTGCGCCATCAGTTTGGCGCTTTCCAAACGGTAGGCCTGCTTTGTTTCCAGGGCCTGCCGCTGTTTTTTTAGGAAATCCGCCAGTTCTTCCCCTTGCCCCAGGAATGCGGATAGCCGCTCATGAAGCAGCACGCACCCCCGGTCTATCCGGCAATAGTCCTCCGCCTGATGCCGCAGTGCCTCCAGCATCAGCTCCGTCAAAGCAAATCGCTCCGTAAAATCCCCGGAAAGGGCCATGGTTTTCCCCCTGGCCCAGGCGTCAGAATCCCCGGAAAGAATCTCCCTGACGGGATAGTCCTGCCCGTATTTCCGGTACAGCCGATAGAAGGCCGCAAAATCCCGGCTGGTTTCCTCCAGATTCAGAAATTCCGCTATTAGCTCCTCTCCCACCGGCAGGCCCATGCTTTCGTAGCTGCGCAGGAGGCAGGATAAGTCCTCCCAGCCCCGGGCCGTAACAAAATGGAGGCTGTTTTCGTCCCGATCTGCGTGGTAAAACCGTTCCGGCTTGAGGCTCAGGTAGGACAGCACCCCGCCGTGAAGCCCCCGCTGGATGCCATAGTGCAAAAATTCCTCCACGCTGGGCTCCACCTGAATATTGCGGATGCGGTCCAGGGTGACAATATCAAAATCCCGGACGGACTTATTGTATTCCGGCGGATTTCCCGCCGCCACAATCAGCCAGCCCTCCGGCAGTGGGTGATTTCCGAAGGTTTTGTTCTGCAAAAACTGGAGCATGGTGGGAGCCAGTGTTTCCGATACGCAGTTGATTTCGTCCAGGAAGAGAATTCCCTGGTCTTTTTTTGTCTCCTCCATGGCTGCATACACCGCGCCGATGATTTCGCTCATGGTGTATTCGGTTATAGAAAAGCGCTTGCCGCAGTATTCCCGCTCCACAATTCTGGGCAGGCCCACGGCACTCTGCCGGGTATGGTGGGTCATGGTATAGGCCACCAGGGGGAGTCCCTCCTCCCGGGCAATCTGCTCTACAATGGCGGTTTTCCCCACCCCGGGAGGGCCCATCAGCAGCAGCGGACGCTGGCGCACCGGGGGATAGCAGTAGTTTCCCTCTGCATCTCGGCTGAGGTATGCCCGGAGTGTATTGCGGATTTCTTCCTTGGCCTGTAAAATATTCATCTTTTTCACTCCAGTTCCAGGATTTTAGCCCATTTGGGCACCAGCTCCGGATGGCGCTTCGGGCCCGCCAGCACAAACACTGTCTCGTAGTCCGGCTTATGGGGATACACCCCGTCCCCATCGGTAAAGTAGAGCAACGCTCTGGGCCTGGGCATTATTCCCTTCTCCCGGAGACGCTGGATTTCCCGGAACACGGGTATAAAATCCGTGCCGCCCCGGCCCTTGATTTTCAGGGAATCGGCGTACCCGTTCCACTGCTGGCGATTGGTAATAATCGCCGTATCCTGTAGGCAGCAGTCACACTGGAAGAACACCACCTTCATCTTCTGAAAGAAGTTCTCCCGGCTGCTGAAAATCCCGTAGGTTTCCTTTAAAAATCGACTGACAAGCCCTGCATCGCAGGAGCCGGAGGTATCGATGGCAATTGCCAGCGCATCCAGCCGCCATACTTCCTTATATTCCAGAGGTTCCAGCAGGGGCAGATTGCCGTAGGTTTCCATGCCGAAATGATAATAGGCATAGTCAAAGCTTTCCGCGTCGGTTTCCAGCTCCTCCCGGGGAAAGGTGAACCTGCGGAGGTATTTCCGGAAATCGTACAGGCTTCCCCGGTATTCCTCCTGCTCGCTTTCCCCTTCCCGGGATTGCCTTCCCCTGGCCCCCGTGCCCAGGCTGCCGCTGCCGGCAGAAAGGCCCTGCCAGCGTCTCTTCACATCTTCCGGCAGGGCTTTGGGCCACAGGCTGTGGTCATCGTAGGAAAAAACTGCCCGGAGCTGCCCTTCCGTCCAGGGTAAAGCGGGGATCCGCTCCATAATCTGCCAGACGCTTCCCGTCTGGGCCATTTCCCGGCGGCGGGGATCCTCTGTAAAAAGCCGGGGCTCTTCCAGACCGTCCAGGTACGTTTCCACCCAGATATCGCAGGCCAGCCCCCAGAGGGCGGGGTCTACCCGGTCCGGAATCTCAATGTGCAAAAACAGGCAGTGCAAAAGGGTATGCAGATAGCCCCGCCGCACCTGGGCAGGGCTCTGACCGTACTGCCTTATAAGCTCCGGGGTAACATACAACGCCTTTCCGTCCGTTCCCACGGTCTTCCCCTCCTGCCAGGGAAGATAGGCAAAGGCGGCATTCAGCCCCGGGTAGAGCCCAGTCAGCTCTCCCCGGCAGGCCGTCAGGACTTTATTCAGCAGCGCATCCATTTGCTCCCTCCTAGAGAGAAAAGTCCCGATCCCGGAAGCCAAAGCGCGCCTGCTTTTTTTCCAGCAGCCATACCAGAGCTTCGGGCCTGCCCATGGTTCGGGCCATATTCAGCAGAGAATCCACCGTATCCCTGGATAGCGGGAGCATTGCATCCAGCTTTTCCAAATCCAGGATCCGGTTTTCTTCCATCAGGGCCGCTGCCGCCGGAAAGGGCCGCCGCCGGATGTATGCCAGGTAAGCTTCCTTTTCCCGAGGGGAGCTTACCTGGGGCATAAACATTCCCCGCAGAGCAGCCGCCAGGCGCACATCCTCCCGGGCGGCTGTGCGGAATTTTTCCAAAAGCTTTTCCCCCGTCAGGCCGTTATGGGCCAGAACCTTTTCCAGGCGAACCACTTCCGATTCCGCTTCCTGCCACATAAAAACCGTTCCTTCTTACAAGCTGTAGATTACCTGACCGTCCAATACGGCCCGGGTGAGCTTATCTCCCCGGTAGCGCAGCGTCAGCAGGAAGAAGGGGGCATCCTGCCACAGAAGGTCCAGGAAAATCCGGTCGCCTTCCCACATAGGCAGGCTGTAGAGGAACTCCCGGCTGACCCACTGCAGCTCTCCCTCCGGGCAATCCTGGAGATTTCCCTCAAAGCCGTCGGCGGTGAACAGATACATATATTCCCCTTCGCCGCCCTCCTGCAAAAAGGTTACCACCCCTCTGCACTTCCAGGAAGTGAGGGTCAGCCCCGTTTCTTCCCGGCATTCCCGCAGCAGGCATTCCTCCGGGCTCTCTTCTGCCTCAAACTTTCCGCCAATGCCGATCCACTTATCCTTATTGACATCGTTCTTCTTTTTCACCCGGTGGAGCATCAGCACCTGATCTCCTCGGGTTACATAACACAGTGTAGAATTGTGCATCTCAGTTCTTCTTCATCAGCCGGTAGGCCAGGTGCTGGGGAACCACCACAACCTCGCTGTGACCGTCCTCCCGCTCGCCATCCAACGTCCAGGGCATATCCGGGTCGGCAAAAATCCGGATGTGGGTTGCAGAGCGGAAGGTCAGCATGGCGCAGTTGTATTTCTGGCTCTGCACCGCAAGGATGCACTCGTGGAGCTCTGCCAGATTGCGGGGAGCGCGAACCAGCAGAATTTCCAGCTTATTGTCCCGCAGATCCACCACTTCCGGATCCAGGGTCAGAATGCCGCCCACGGAGGTGGAATTGCAGATTGCGCCAAACAGGAAATCATCCTCTACCTCTTCCCCATCCACGATCATGCGGATATGCTCCTTGCGGATCTGGGAAAGTTCCTGAATGCCCTCCAGCACATAAGCCGTGTGACCCAGGGCGTTTTTGATTCCCTGGGGGGTCGCATAGCTCGCCCTTGTAAAGGCGCCGAAGGACGCCACATAGGAGAAAATCCGACCGCCGAAGCTGCCTGCATCGTAGGCCACAGGCCGGCCCTCGATAATCTCCTTTGCCGCCTCCAGAAGGTCACCGGGAAGGTGGAGGCTGGAAGCAAAATCGTTGGTAGATCCGGCGGGGATATAGCCCACCGGCGTATTGGAGCCCACCTGCAGCAGGCCCGCTATGGTTTCATTAAAGGTTCCGTCGCCGCCGCAGCAGACGACCAAATCCACCTGGTCACACAGCCGGGCCACCTCCCCCGTGGCATCCCCCGGCCCGGCGGTGATATAAGCCTGCACCGCATAGTCTGCCCGGTTGAACAGCGCGATGATCTCCGCCAGCATCTTTCCTGCCTTCTTCTGCCCGGAATAGGGATTCACGACCAAAAGCATCTTTTTCATGAAAAAAATCCTCTCACTTTACCGTTTGGGCAGGAAAATACCCAAACAATTATTGTCCGTTTATTATAACACATTTCCTCTGCCTTGCAAGGCCGCAGCCCCTTGTTCGTAAAAATGTTACAATTCTTCCTTTCCCCCTTCTTTACGGCGGTTGCATTTTTCTCTTTCCCGCGGTATCCTAGTTATATTGCAAACCACACTTGGGAGGAACGCCATGCGCACTGCGAACGACTATTACCGGGAAACCTTTGGCTGCAAGGTTTACAAACTCTCCCTGGACGGGGGATTCACCTGCCCCAACCGGGACGGCACTCTTGGCACGGGCGGCTGCGCCTTCTGCTCCGGCTCCGGAAGCGGAGAATTTGCCCAAAGTGCCTGCGGAGATATCCGTCAGCAGCTGGAGCTTGCCAAAAAGCGGGTAGAAGCCAAGTGCAAAACCGGAAAATACATTGCCTATTTTCAGTCCTTTACAGGAACTTACGCCCCTCTTTCCAGGCTGGAAGCGCTGTTTACCGGGGCTATGGAGCCGGAGTACATCGTAGGCCTGTCTGTCGCCACCCGCCCGGACTGCCTGCCGGAGGAGGTCATTGCCCTTTTGGCCCGGCTTTCCTTGCAAAAGCCCGTAAGCATTGAGCTGGGGCTGCAAACCGCCGGCGATGCCGTTGCCAAAACCATGAACCGCTGCTACAAAACGGAATGCTATATCGATGCCGTCCGGCGGCTGAAGGCTGCCGGGCTGAACGTAGTCACCCACATCATCCTGGGGCTGCCGGGAGAGACGGAAGAAGATATGCTGAATTCTACCCGTCTGGCGGTGGACAGCGGTACGGACGGTGTCAAATTTCACCTGCTCCATGTTTTGCAGGGGACAGCCCTGGAAGAGTGGTATCGCCGGGGGGAATTTCGCTGCCTGACCATGGAAGAATACGGCAGCATTCTTTGCAAGTGTATCACCCTGCTGCCCCCGGAAACCGTGGTGCACCGGATTACCGGGGACGGAGCCCGGCGGGAACTGATTGCCCCAAGCTGGTCCCTGGATAAAAAAAGAGTGCTGAATTATCTGAGCAGCCTCTTGCGTACCACTGGACAAGGGAAGGAAAAGAGACTATAATAAAAGAAAGGTATTCTGCCCGATTCTGCCAGGATACCCCCATAGTCGGCACTGCCAGCATCCTTGTGCAGCTGCCCTAAAAACGGAGGACTCGCCATGAAACTCGACACCAAACGCACGGTCCTGGTTGGCTTTGCATTTCTGTCTATCTGCGCCTTCTGGCAGATGTATGACAATCTGGTTCCCCTGATTCTGACCAACACCTTCCACCTGAACGAAACCCTATCCGGCGCCATTATGGCAGCGGACAATGTGCTGGCTCTGTTCCTCCTGCCCCTGTTTGGCGGGCTTTCCGATAAGTGCAAAAGCCCCATGGGACGGCGCAGACCCTTTATTCTCTTCGGTACTCTGGCTGCCATTGTGCTGATGATTCAGCTGCCCATCCTGGCAGACAGCTACTATGCAGCCCCCAGCGGCGGAAAAATCGCCCTGTTTATTGTTTGCCTGGGTTTGCTTTTGGTGGCAATGGGTACTTACCGCAGCCCCGCCGTGGCCCTGATGCCGGATATCACCCCCAAGCCTCTGCGCTCTAAGGCAAACGCCATCATCAATCTGATGGGCGCCGTGGGCGGCATTGCCTATCTTCTGGTCACCACCTTTCTGTACCACGTGAAGAGCGAAACTTACGTCAGCTACTTTCCCCTGTTTGTCATTGTGGCGGGGATCATGGCAGTTGCTCTCGCCATTGTGATGTTCTTCGTCAACGAGCCGGAGCTGGTGAAAAAGCAGGAGGCCTACGAAAGCCGCCACCCGGAGGACGAGCTCACCGAAAGAGGCGAAAACGGCGAGGTGCTCCCCAAGGATGTGAAGCGGAGTCTTATTTTCCTTTTGTGCTCCATCAGCCTCTGGTTTGTGGGCTACAACGGCGTAACCACCTGGTTCTCCGTATACGCGGAAAACGTGTGGGGCATGAGCCTGGGCCAGGCCAACACCTGCCTGACCATCGCCACCGGCGGAGCAATCGCCAGCTATATTCCCGTGGGCAATATCGCCAGCCGCATCGGTCGCCGGAAAACCATCCGCTTTGGCACCCTGCTGCTCTCCGGCAGCTTCCTGGCAGCCTTTCTGCTGACCATGGGACTGCATGGATTCAGCCCCATTCTCTATGTTCTGTTTTTGCTGGTGGGCCTTGCCTGGGCCTCCATCAATGTTAACAGTCTGCCTATGGTGGTGGAAATGTGCAGCGGCAGCGAGGTAGGGAAATTCACCGGGCTCTACTACACCTTCTCCATGTCCGCCCAGATCATCACCCCCATTGTAGCAGGCTGGCTGCTGCGGAATGTAAGCTATCTGTCCCTGTTCCCCTACGCAGCGGTGTTTGTATTCATTTCCTTTATCACCATGGGCTTTGTCCGCCACGGAGACAATAAAGTTCCCGCGAAAAAGGGACTGGAAGCCTTTGATGTAGAGGATTAATTGGAGAAATCAAAAGAAATATTTTAAATAAAGGAAGCGAATGAATATGTTTGTTCTGATCCTGATTCTCCTGATTTGTATGGTGGTGCACCTATTGTGCCTCCGGGGCCGGAAAAACCAACCCGGGATGGCAACCCTCCGGAATTGGGTGTATGCCCACCGGGGGCTCCACGATGAAGAAAAACCGGAAAACAGTATGGCAGCCTTCCGCGCCGCGCTGGAGCGCGGCTACGGCATCGAGCTGGATGTGCACCTATTGAAGGACGGCACCCTTGCCATCATGCACGACTCCAACCTGGAACGGGTTACCGGTCAGGAAGGGGCAATGGAAGACCTGACTGCCCAGGATTTAGCCAGCTATCACCTGTGCGGCACGCAGGAGACAATCCCCACCCTGCGGGAGGTTCTGAACCTGTACGATGGCAAAGCCCCCCTGATCATCGAGCTGAAAACCGCCAAGGGCAATGCAGCTCCTCTGACCGAGGCCGTCTGCCAAATGCTGAAAACCTACTCCGGCCCCTACTGCCTGGAGTCCTTCGACTCCAGGTGCATCCGGTATCTGCGCAAGCACTACCCCCAGCTGATCCGGGGACAGCTGTCGGAAAACTCCATCCAGCGGGATAAGTCCTTCCCCTGGCCCGTCCGTTTCCTGTGCACCTACTATCTGGAAAACTTCCTGACACTGCCGGACTTCATTGCCTACCGCTTTGAAGACCGGGAAACCGCCAGCAATGCCATTTGCCGCAAGCTGTGGGGCATTCAGGGCGTCAGCTGGACAATTAAAACGCCGGAAGATTTCACCACTGCCGTAAATGAGGGCTGGATCCCCATTTTTGAAGGCTTTGATCCCAAGAAATTAGGGCTTTGGAAATAAGGAACGCAGAATTTTTTGTTCACATTTTCGTTCCATTCTGTTTTCAATTCCGCTATTTGGTGTTCAAACTCTCCCGATATCTTAATAACAGAAAGGTTGCGGAAGCCGTGAGCCGCTCCCTTTCCTCTCCGTAGATCCTCTTTTCTACCTCTCTTCTTTCTATTCCTTTTGCAGAAGACCCCCGCTGCCAAAAGCAGCGGGGGTTTTCACAGCTTGTCAAAAAAGCCTCGCAGAGTTTGGCGGCGTAAGCCGACAAATAAAATCAAATTATTTTCTGTCGGGGCGTGTACCTGACAGAAAATACATCTCAGGCTGTAAGTGTGCGAGTTGTTCGCCGTAGGCGAACAAGGAGTGCGCGCAGCAGACTGCAGAAAATTTGTCGAAAAAGCCCGTAAGGGGTTTTTCGACAGCCTAAGAACCCCCCGCTGCCAAAAGCAGCGGGGGTTTTCATGTTTACGTTCCCTTTTTCAGTTCGCTCAGGCGATACAAAGCCTTGGCTGCCTCCCGGCGGGTAAGATTCTCCCCCTCCGGCAGCGCAATCTGCTTCTGCCGGAGGGCGGAAAAGCAGTCATCCCCCTGGGCATCCAGGTTCAGCGCGCTGCACAAAAGCGCCGCAGCATCGGCGCAGGAGGCCGTATCCTCTGCCTGCCACCGGTCTTGCCAGGGATCACGATCCGTCAGCCCTGCTCCCAGGGCCGCCGTGGCATAAGGCCGCAGCCACTGGGGAAGATTGCCGGGCATTTGGCGGTCGGCAATATCCTCCACGGGAATGCTCAGTGTTTTCACCACCATGGTAAGCAGTTCCCCGCGGGTCACATTCTTCCCCGGCTGAAAGCACATTTGCCCGGCTAAGCTTTCCCCGGAAAAAATGCCTGTGGAGCGCATCCATTCCGCTGCAAAGCTGCAATCCGTCCCCAGGGTATCGGTGTAGGCTGTTGGCTCTGTGGGCCGGAGAATGGTGATGGTGACCGTGGCCTCCCTGGAAACCTTACCGCCGGGGTCGGCGGCGGTAAAGGCGAAGGAATCCACTCCCACCTTATTGTTCTTCGGGGTATAGGTGAAGCTGCCATCCTCAGCAACGGTCACCTCCCCCCGCCGGGGCTGACGGGTCACCGTAAAGGTTAATGGCTCTCCTTCCGGGTCACTGGCCCGCAGAGCGCCGGTATTGGGCAAATTCTTATAGGTCTCCAGGGTGCTGTCCTCTGCCACAGGGGGCTTGTTTTCCTTGCCCCGAATGCCCAGGGTAAAGCCTGTTTCCTGCCCGATTCCCTCCTGAGAAACCGGCAGATAGGAGACCGCTGCCACGGCATCCGCCTCCGTCTGATAGGGAGTAAAGGTCATATTTTCCAGCTGCCCCACCGTAAGGACATCCCCGGCCCGCAAAACCCGGGCCCCCAGCTTCAGGATACCCGTATCCGGGGTTTCCAGCAGCGCCGCTCCCTCCACCGCGCCGGAAAAATCCTCCTGGACAAAGCAGTATACGCTGCCGCTGTCCACATTTGCAGCCTTCGCCTCCAGGGGTGCAGCCAGCAGCAGCCCAAGGGCCAGCAATGCCAGTTTACGTTTCATAAACAATACCTCCAGAAAAAGATTTCCGGAGGTATTGTTTGCCATTGCTGGCAGAATTATTCAGGATATCCGGGGCAGCGTCAGGCTGTGGCTTCCATCGGTAATGGTGAGCTTTCCCTCCGAAGAGGTATCCACCGTCCAGGTGTTTGCAGGGAAAGAAAGCACCAGGTTTTCTCCATCCAGCTTGGCAATTCCGCTGGCGTTATATAGGTTTTTCAGGTCAGAAAACAGATCGCTGGGGGTCATTCTGCGCTCAAACTCCGCAAAGCGAATGCCGCCCTCGGCCTCGAAGACGCCCTCGGCATCGGTGGTCTGGTGATTTTCAATGACCTGCTCTCTGGTAAAGCCCTCGTCCTCCGCCATTTGGTCAATCACGGTGTCGTAATAGGCCGTCACGCCCTGGTGCAGCTGGGCCGCATAGCTTTGGGTGACCCGATCCATTTCCTCCTGGCTCAGGCTGAGAACCGCCAGGCCATCGGAACGAACATCCAGGGTGATTTTTACAGAGAGTTCCTTCAGCTCAATTTTCTCCGGGAAGCTGGCATCCATCTTGTCCTGGTTCTTGGCAAGCTCCGTAAGGGCCGCCTTCACATCCGGCAGAATATCCAGGGTGCACGACCAAGAGCCAATCAAAGGCGTCAGTTCCTCCCTGCTGTCCCGGTGGCTTTCCAGATCTTGGGCAATTTTTGTTCCTTTCAGAGCCGTCAGGGCGTTCTCCGTATCGCCGTCCTCATATTGCTGCAAGGCTGCCAGCTGCTCTGCGGCGGCGCTCAGTCCTTTGGCATTTCCGTATTCTCCCAGGGCCGCAAAGGCGGTGGCTGCCCCCAGGTATTCCCCATCGGCAAGCTGCTGCATTGCCAGCTGATAGTCGCAGGCAGTGATCATTGCCTTGCTGTCGCTGTAATCCTCCAGCGCCCGGAATGCCTTTCTGGCCTCGCTGTACTGCCCGTAATAGTAGAGATTCCGGGCCGCATCATACTGCTTCTGCTTGGATTTTCCGCAGCCGGATAACCCCGATACCATCACCAGCAGTGCAAGAGCCAATGCCCAACGTTTCTTTGTCTTCATGCCCGAACCACTCCTTTTTTATACTTTCGCACAGGAAAATCAAATATGTGTTAATTTTTCTCCCACAGCACCATTTTTTCTGTCTGGGCTGCTGCTTTGTAGTTTTCCTGCAAACAGGAGCGGATTGCCTCCGGCTCCACCGTTTCCTTCGTAACCACCCACTTTGCATCCCCGGAACGCAGATAGCTTTCAATCTCCCTGCCGATCTGGGGAACCAGCTGAATGTAGTGGGGCTGCCAATCGCAGTATTTCATCGGCGGCAGAAGCCCGGCCTGCAAATACCAGGCAGAGCAGGAATCCAGACCGTATACATACAGATCCTTTTGTTCTTCCTGGGGAACCGCCGCCAACACGCTCTGCACGGCATCATATTCCTCCCGGGGCTCCACGCCGTAGCGGGCGCAATACATCCCGTAGCGAATCTCCTCAAAGGCCCGCACCCGGAAAAGCTTCCAGGGAAAGGCCAGCATTCCCAGACTGAGGAAAACCGAAAGGAGGAAGCAAAGCACCTGCTTCCCTCTGCGCCAATGGCTTCCCCGGCTGATTCCCAGGGCAATCAGATATCCGGCATAGACCATGTTGGGCAGGGCCAGCACAAAGTAATGGCAGTAGCCATTGCCCATCAGGGCCGCCGCCAGAACCGTCAGGGCCGAAGACACAAAGAACAGCCACAGCTTCCAGTCCCGCAGCCGGTAGAAAATCAGTGGCGCGGCAGGGAGCAGCAGCAGTGCCAGACAAGAACGCACCTGCCCCATGGAGGCAAGGCTCTGCAATAGCCCGGATTCTCCGGAGTATCGGAAACCGAACAGGAACACCTGGCTCAGCATTTCCGGCAGGATTCCCCGGAAATAGCACCAGATCAGCCCCGGCATTGCCCCCACCAGAATCCCCAGCAGGAACATCCCCCCATTGGCAAAGAGATTCCGGAACCGCTTCCAGACAGCAAGATTGCAAACCGCCGTCAGGAGAATGGCTCCGATCAGCGCCCCATTGGTAACCCGAATCAGGGCCATAACGCCAAAAGCCACCCCGTAATAAAAGCCCGCCCATACAGGATGGTCCTGGTTTTCCGGGGAGGGAATCCGGCTTTGGTTCAGATAGCGCAGGAATAGATACAGACAGGGCATCAAAAAGGGCAGCGACAGCTCCTCCGTCAGGTTGCCCCCGGTCATGGTAAAGCTAAGCACATACCCCATTGGCAGGAGCAGCAGCGGGGAGAGCCAAAAAGGAACGCACTTTTCCCCAAAGGCCGCATCCCAGCACTTGAAGCCAAAGAGCAGGGTTACGAATAAGCAAAGCCATTCCAGCAGGAATGCCCCCATTCTCCCGGGGAACACCAGCTGACCCAAATACTCCATCAGAAATAAATAGGGGCCCTTCATATCAAAGAAATCCCGGTAAGGAAGCAGCCCCTGGGTCATTCCTTGCCCCACGAGCCGGAAAAAGGCCGCGTCCTGGCCTACACTGTATTGTAAAAGCGGCGTAGTGGACAGGGCGCATACCGCCAGAAACGCTGCCGATACCAGCGCCAAAAGCACCGCGCGCACCCCATAGCGCACAAGGGGAATTCTCTTTTCCATGACAAGACCCGTTCTTTCCGAGGTTTTTCCTCTATTGTACAAAAAAGTTTCCCTTCCGTAAAGAGGGGAAATGATTCCAAGGGCTTATTTTTCAAAAAAAGCCGCCCGAAGGCGGCTCAGCTTGTCAAAAAAGCCTCGCAGAGTTTGGCGGCGTAAGCCGACAAATAAAATCAAATCATTTTCTGTCGGGGCGTGTACCTGACAGAAAATACATCTCAGGCTGTAAGTGTGCGAGTTGTTCGCCGTAGGCGAACAAGGAGTGCGCGCAGCAGACTGCAGAAAATTTGTCGAAAAAGCCCGTAAGGGGTTTTTCGACAGCCTGAGCCGCCCGAAGGCGGCTGAGACGAAGCGTTCTCTCTATTCTTTGGGAACATATTCCAGGCTGTCAAAGCAGGGGTCGTACTTCCCCGGCTCCATATTATAGAGCTTTGCAATGTAGCTTTGGGTGAAAATCTCCTGGGGCGTGCCCACCCGGTCAATGCGCCGGCCTGCTACACACACCACGGTATCGGAAACCCGCTGGGCAAGCTCCAATTCGTGCAGCGACATCAGCACCGCCAGATTCTTTTCCCGCACCATGGTTTTCAGGATGGTCAGCAGCTCCAGCTTATAGCGGATATCCAGGTAACTGGTGGGTTCATCCAGGACAATGATTTCCGGCTGCTGGCACAGCGCCCGGGCCAGGAGAATCCTCTGCCGTTGCCCGTCGCTGATGGCATCAAAGGGACGGTCGGCAATCTCCTGCCCCTGCACCAAGGCCAAAGCCTCCTGCACAATCTTTTTGTCTTCCTTGCTCAAAAGCCCCAGCGCTCCGGTGTAGGGATATCTGCCGGTGCTGACCACATCATAGCAGGTCATGAGCTCCGGTTTCACCCGTTCGGTCATGAGGATCGCCATCCGCTTGGCAATCTCATTTTGCTTTCGCACTTCCAAAGGCATCTCATCCAGCAGCACCGTGCCGGAAACCTTGGAAAGCTGCCCGACAATGGTCTTTAAAATGGTAGACTTTCCTGACCCATTTGGGCCAATAAGGGTTACGATCTTCCCCCGCTGTACCTTCAGGCAGACGTCCTCAATCAGGGCTTTGCCGTCATAGCCCACCGACAGGCTGTCGGTTTCCAGAAACGCATTCATTCTTTCGCCGCCTTTCTGCACAGCATCATATAGATGACCACCGGCGCACCGAATACCGCCGTCACGGAACTGATGCTTACCTCCGTAGGCGCAAAGGCCGTCCGGGCAATCAGGTCGCACATCAGGCAGAAGGCGCCGCCTCCCAAAAAGCAGGCGGGAATCATCAGCATGGGCTCAGCCGTGCCAAAGAGCCGCTTCATCAAATGGGGCACAGCAATGCCCACAAAGGAGATGGGCCCGGCAAAGGCCGTCACGCAGGCGGACAGAACGCTGGAAAGAAGAATCAACGCCGCCCGGAAGGCTTTCAGGTGCACGCCCATATTCTGGGCGTATACCTCTCCCAGCTGATAGGCCCGGATGGGCTTGCTCAGCAGGAAGGAAAGCACCACCCCTACCCCGCAGACCACTGCCATCACCTGTACATCCGCCCAGGTTCTTCCGGAAAAGGAACCCACCGACCAATTGTGCAGGTTTACGATATTGGAATCGTCGGCAAAGGTAACGAGAAAATCCGTCAGCGCCGAGCAGATATAGCCGATCATTACGCCGCACACCACCAAAAGGCTCATTTGCTTGACCTTTTGGGAGATCAGCAGCACAAAGCCCATGGAGATCATCGCGCCCAAAAAGGCGGAAACAATCAGGCTGGCAGAGCTGGATACCATTCCCCTGCTGAGAAGGAAAATCATGGTAATGGAAACCGTCAGCTTTGCGCCGGAGGAAATGCCCAGCACAAAGGGGCCGGCAATGGGATTGTGGAAAAAGGTTTGCAGCAAATAGCCGGATACGGACAGGGCTCCACCTAAGATGAGGGCCGACAAAAGCCGGGGCAGCCGGATGGAACAGATAATGTTCCACTTGGTAGCATCCTGGCCCTTTCCCTGCAAAATCTGCCAGATTTCTCCGGCGGAAATGGATACCGATCCGGCGCTAAGATTCCACAGCAGGAAAACCGCCACCAGAAAAATCAGCAGCGCAAAGCCCCAGGCTCTGCGGACTTTTACTTTCTCTTTCATAGGCGCTCCTTACTTTAGCTGCTTCAAAAAATAGGGTTCTCTTCCCGTATCCCCCGCCACGGTGTGCACATCCAGGATAAAGTCCCCCAATGCCAGGGATTCCTGATAGAAATTCTTGGAAATACAGTAGACCTGACCGGTTTTCACCGCGGCAAAGTTCTGCAGCAGCGGTGCTTTTGCCAGAAGGGCATCCAGGCTCTCCAGCTCCCCATCCACAGTGCTGTTGTAGATCAGAATGTCCGCATCCACTGCACCATTATAAAAGGCCTCCATCTGGATGGTCTGGGAGGAAGTGGCTCCGGAATCGCCTTCTTCCGCAAAGGTCACCGGCTGGCAGCCTGCCAGGGCAATGGATTTGGAAATATAATCCGTACCCTTTCGGACATTTACCGCCCCGGAGGCAGTGATATAAAAGAATGCCACCGTTTTTCCGGTAGCGCTTTGATTCAGCACCGGAGAAAGATCCGAAAGCAGCTTCTCATAATAGCTCTGGGCCTCCTCCTGACGGTTCAGCAGCGCCCCATAGAATTTAATCCATTCCATCCGTCCCAGGGGATGGGCTTCGTAGCTGGACCTGTCCACAATCACGGGAATGCCCAGCTTTTTAATCTGCTCCAGCACATCCGGCGTGTGGTAAATCATGGCGTTTTCCACGGCAAGGTCACAATTGTGAGCCAGGATGGTTTCGTAGTCCGGGGCGGAATACTTCCCCGCATAGATCAGCTTTCCTTCCTCCATGGCCCTTTTGGGCTCCTCTAAGTACCAGGAGGATTCCTTCTGACTGCTGAGCTTGACCGCATCCACGGCATCCAGCTTGCAGAAATAATCCATGGCAGCGCTGGCTACCAGGTAAATATTTTCCAGGGGCTGCTGCAGCACCGTAACCGAATCCGGAACATTCCGGGGAATTTCCCCATTTTCCGGCACCACCAGTACGGTCTGGTCTGTGCCGATGGTGATTTTCTGATACCCCTGGGCATTTCGGGAAACGGAAAACTCCGTGGCATACCGAAGGGACTCCGGCTCCTCAAAGTTCAGATTTTCCCAGCTTAGCCCCGGTGCAGCCGTTTCTTCCGGGACAGCGGTCTGCTCCTTTGGCGCGGCGCAGGCGGTGCACAGGAGCATCACCGCCAGAACAAATGCAAGCAGTCTTTTCATTCGGCCTTTGTAATATCCGTAAGCGTGATGGTGTACTCAATTTCGTGGGGCGTGCTCATTGCCACCGTATCGGCAACCACGGCAAGCTCTGTGGGGATTTTCTCCATGGGAATCTCAAAGGTTGCGCCGCCCTCGGTAGAAACGGGCAGATACTTTTCCCCTTCCACGATCATGTAGTCATACTTGTCGCTGCTCCACACCAGCGTCAGCACCGCCGTGCCGTTGGAAACGGTCAGATTTGCGGGGCTCTGCACCGTTGCTTTGCCCGTGCCGCCGGTGAGGGTCAGCTCCACCGTGTAGGCTCCATCCTCGTAGTCGGAAACAGGGACTGCATCCCCCTCTTCCTTAACGGGGTTGGATACGGAGACCTTGTGATCGTACCAGGTTCCCTTTTTGCCGATCAGGGCCAGGTCGAATTCTTCATCCAGATAGGGCACCGGAATGTCAAAGCCATTGACGGTTTCCGTCAGTCCGTCGGGATATACCACCTCATCCTTGGTGGGCTCCAGAAGCACGGCCCCCTCCTTCTGGGCATCCTCAGCAAGGCCCGGATAGAGGTTTACAATGGAGGTGGAGGCGAGGCTCACATGCAGCGTCATTTTGCCGTCCTGCACATAGAGCGTTCCCTTGCCGTCGCAGGTTTCGTTGGCATGGAACATGGAGCTGTCAGTATTAAACTCTGCGGTGTATGTGCCGTCCGGCAGTGCAGGTGCAGTGGTTTCCGGGACAGTGGTCTCCGGAACGGTAGTCTCTGCCTCCGTCTGGGCGGCAGGAGCAGCCGTGGTTTCGGCGGGTGCGCTTTGTCCGCAGGCCACCAGGGCCAGGCAGCAGGCAATCGCCAGCAAAATAGTCATCCGTTTTTTCATATTCATTTTCCCCTTTTTTGCATTTTACTGTTGAAAGCGCACCTTTTCCAAAGTGCGCTTTCAATAGCAAAACACCATTATCCGGGGGCAAAACGCCCCCGGATAAGATTTTTTTACTTCAGGGTGTCCATAGCAGCCTGGGTGTGGGCTACATACAGATCCTCGACGGCAGCAATCCGGCCCAGACCGGCAATCTGGCAATCGGTGGTCAGATCGGCAGCCTCAAACATGGACTTCCAGGAGTCCTCGTCAGCGCCAGCCATATCGTTGTTTGCATGGTCACCGGCAACGACCATCAGAGGACGCAGCACCACGTTGGTGTAACCGGCAGCCTTAACGGCCTCGATGACATTCTCGCAGGCGGTCTCTTCGGGCTCGCCCTCAACAGTACCGATGAACACATTGTTGTAGCCCAGGGTCTGCATCTGAGTCTGCATCTGGCTGTAGGTAACCTTGGCGACATGGGCAGTGCCGTGGCCCATGAAGACGAAGGCAGTGCCGGCCTCGGCTGCCTTCTCGGTGCTCTCAAAACCGCTGTCAGCCAGAGCGGCCTCTACAACGGCCTGGGCAACAGCCTGCTTGTCGGCATTGATGACGGTAGCGTCGCTGCCAACCTCGCCCAGCATGGGCTCGGCAATGGTGATAGACTCAATCTTATCCTTGTAGGCATCCAGAGCTTCCACCATTTCATCGTACTCGGCACCGTGCATCAGGTGGGTGGGCTGCACAACCAGCTGCTTCACGCCATTGGCAACAGCACGCTCCAGGGCCTGATCCATGTTGTCGATCTTCTCGCCGTCACGGGCCTGGATGTGATTGATGATGATCTGAGCGGTGAACGCCCGACGGACGGACCAATCAGGGTAAGCTTCTGCCAGCTTGTCCTCAATGCCCTTGATGTCGGCTACACGGCTATCGTTGAAGGAAGTGCCGAAGGAAACAACCAGCAGTTCCTTTTCGCCGATTTCGTCCTGATTCCGGGGATCGTCCTTGGAGGCATCGCCGGTATCCAGGCCGAAGTACTCGGGGCTGGCTTCCTCGCCTTCCACCAGTTCCTTCTGGGCATCGGTGAGCTGATCCCATGCAGCCTTAGCGGCCTCGCACTGGGCATCGGTATCATCGTTGCGGGTCTGGACATAGATAGCGTCGATCAGAGCGGCAACCTCATCGGCAGCAGCCTGGTCGATCTCTTCCTGAGACTGGGTGGGCTCTGCAGTGGTCTCGGTGGCCTCCGTAACGACAGCGGTCGTCTCCGTTGCAGCAGGGGCAGTGTTGCCGCCGCAGGCTGCCAGGGACAGCACCAGGCAAGCGCTGAGCAGCAGGGCAAGAATCTTTTTCATACAAAATGACCTCTTTCCGAAATTATTCCGAAGAGAATACAAAAGCGGCTGCATCTCCGCAGCCGCGCTTCCTGATTGACAGCACAAAAAGCCGACACCCTCGGCTGTGCGTTTCGCGGGAAGGTCGATTTGTTACAGCAAACCGGAGATTCCACGCAAAGGCAGGTCTCCTGGCTCGGTTCTGCGCCTTCTCCCCTTCCCGGTTTCCCAGTGGCTTCAAAGCACGGCGCGCCCAAATTCAGGCACAACCCGCCTCTTACAAGAAAGCTCCCCATCACAGTGACTGCATCGCTCCGGACTTTCACCGGATTCCCTTTTCACCGCCCAAACGGGCGACACCCTTGCGCTGCTTTCATATTCATTTCAGACGCTTGGATTATACCACCGAAGGGCCCGTTTGTCAACGTTAAGCCCTGTAAAATGATGCGGTTTTCCAAGTTTTTTTCCACCGGCTGGCCCATGTCGGCCCATTCTTTTGCGGGCAAATCACTTAAGCTCATCCAGCCGGTCCATTACTTCGTCGATCCGGTCTTCCTGGATTTCGTGGACATCGGCCCACTCATCGTAGTCTTCGCAGTTTTCACTTCTGGGCTCCAGCGCATCCAGCTGCTCCAGTTGCGTATGGAGCTCCCGGAGGTACGCCGTCAGTTCTTCCCGGCTCAGCTCCGTCAGCTCCGGCTCCTGGGCATTTTGGAGCTGACTTAGAAGGAGTGCTCTTCTTTCCCGTTTGCTTTCCATTGTCTTTCCTCCCTATTTTTTCGGCGGAGCAGCCCCAGGCTGCCCGCCAGCTTATTGTGCATTGCAGGTTTACGCCCTGCCCCGCTATGGCGTATTGACTGCCGCCGGATGCAATGCTATACTTTTCCTGAAATCAGGAGGTGACGGCAGCCATGGATGCATATTACCATCTTCCGGGGCTTTTTGAATTTTATGACCTATACGTCCTGTTTCTCCCGCTATTTCGGGAACACAGGGAGTATTTTTATGACTGGTGCCACATCGGCTCCATTTATGGCGCACCCACCGGGTGTATATGGAACGGCGGTCGCGTCAGCCTGGGGGATGCAGGCCCAAGGGACGTGCTTGCCCTCATGCAGGAGTACGGCATCTCCCCCCGGCTGACTTTCAGCAATTCCCTGGTGCAAAAGGAGCACCTTGCAGACAGGAAATGCAACGCCCTGTGCGCGCTTTGGAATGACCGGGGCGGGGGCGGCGTAATCGTCCACTCGGAACTGCTGCTGGAATACCTGAAGCAGCGCTACCCGGCGCTCTACTTTGTCTCCTCCACCACAAAGGTGCTCACCGATTGGAGCGCCTTTGCAGCAGAGGTAAACCGGGCAGATTTTCGCTATGTTGTGCCGGACTTCCGGCTGAACAAAGCCCTGGAAAAACTCAATCGTCTCCCCGCTTCTCAGAAAGACAAGGTAGAATTCCTGTGCAACGAATGCTGCTGGTTCGGCTGCACCGACCGGAAGAATTGCTACGAAAACGTCAGCCGCAAAAATCTGGGCCTCGCCTGCCCCGACCATGTCTGCACTGCCCCCGGCGGAAAAGATGGTTACCGTTTTTCCAAAGCCATGAAAAATCCCGGCTTTATCGGAATCGATGATATCCAAAAGGCCTACCTTCCCATGGGCTTTTCCAATTTTAAAATCGAGGGGCGGGGGCTTGGCAGCGCTCTGGTTCTGGAATTTCTTCTTTACTATCTGACAAAGCCGGAGTATCAGCTTGCCGTCCGCGAAGCCATCTATCTGGACAGTATGCTGGATCTGTTTTAGAAGCAATTGCAGCCGGGCTTTTGGGCGCAATCCGCAAAGCCCGGCTGCAAATCCTTAGCTTCCCCCGGTTCAACCGTGGTTCTGCTGCCGGATTTGGTTCGTCAGGTAGTCCAGGCAGTCAATCTGCTTTTGCTTTTCCCGCACTCCGGTGAGCACGGTTTTCCGGTGGGCCGTCAGGATTCGGAGCATTTCCGGCAGGAGGCTGCCCCCTGCCGGTTCTGTGCATCGGAGCGGATGGCGGCAGAAAAATCATACTCCGTATTGCCCGTCACCACCGGCGCTCCCACCGCCCGGTATTCCTCGCCCTTGCAGGCAAAAAGGGAGCTCCATGCGGTTGGCTTCCAGCAGCGCCCTGTCTTTAAGGATGGCTTCTGCCGCTCCGTCGGCAACGATTTTTCCGTGGGACAGCAGGATCACCCGCTGGCAGGTATCGAGAATCATGTCCAGGTCGTGGGAGGCAATCAGCTTGGTCTGGGGCAGCCGGTTGATTGTGCGAATCACCGTGCGCCGGTTTACGGGATCCAGGGCGGTGGAGGGTTCATCCATAACGATCAGCTCCGGCTCCATAACCAGAATGGTTGCGATGGCAGCCATCCGCTTTTCACCGCCGGAAATTTTGTGGTTATGCCGGTATTTCAGGCTCTCCAGCCCCAGTTCCCGCAAAACCCGATCCACCCGCCTGTCCGTTTCTTCCCGGCTCAGGCCATAGTTTCGCGGGCCGAAAATCATATCCTCATAGACGGTGGGCATAAACATCTGATTGTCGGAATCCTGGAGAACGAACCCGACCTTCTGGCGAATGGCGGAAAGATTCTCCTTTTGAACCTGCATTCCATCCACCCGTATTTCTCCCCGGCCCTGCAAAAGGCCCAGCATCAGCCGCATAAGGGTGGATTTTCCCGCCCCGTTTGCACCGATCAGGCCCACGCTCTCCCCTTTTTGGACGGTGAAATTTAAGTCGTCCACCACCGGGGTGTGCCCGTCATAAGAAAAGGATACATTGTGAAATTCCAGCATATTTTCACCTCATAATCAGCTGTCCCAAAAGCTCCGCGATGTTCATTTTCCGGGCAATCAGCAATAGCGCCGCCGTAATCAGGCAAAATATTGCATCCCTGCCGGAAAATTTTTGCCCATCGGCGTAGTAAAAATCCCCCTGAAAGCCCCGGAGCACCATGCTGCCATAGAGCTCCTCTGCCCGATCCATACTGCGCAGCAGCAGCTGACCCAGGAATGACCCCCAGGCGGAAATATGGATTCCCTTTTGATTGGGCGCCCGGAGGGCGTAGCCTTCCGTCATAACCGCCACCTCCTCCAGCATAACGCCAATATAGCGATAGGTCAGCAGCAGCAAAGACGTCAGTACCGAGGGCACATGAAGCTTTCTAAGTGCCCCGCACAGGGAATCTATAGAAGTGGTGGCGATGAGCAAAAAGGAAGCCATCAGAGAAAACACGCCCTTGAGCATCAGGCTCACCATGGAAAGGATGCCGCCGGTAATGGGAATTGCTCCCACATACAGCAAAACATGCCGGTCGAAGACCGGATTCGCCAGGCCCACAGCACAAACCAGCGGCAGCACCACCCGCAGCCGGTAAAAGCAAATGCCCACCGAAAGCTCCGCCGCCTGGAATAGGAGCACCGGATAGAGGGCCATAATGGCAAGCCCGGATAGATTGTATTTTGGGAAAGAAACCACCGTCAGAATATATAGGCAAGTGGTTATGAGCTTTGCCAGAGGGTGCAGGGCATGGATAAAGGAGGATTTTCCAGCCAAATCCTCCGTTTCCAGCAATTCCGCTCTAGCCTTGGAAAGTTTATTCACATCCGTTCCTCCCGATACGCGAAGCTGGGGGTGCAGCTGTGCACCCCCGGCAAAATCACTTATTGCGTCTTTTTCCTGCGGAAGAAGCCCCCGGCAAGGCAAATCAGGACGGCACAGCCCCCCACAATGGCAGAGCCCACCAGGCCCGATACCGTGGTGCCTACGGCACTGTCGCTGTCTGCAAAGCCGTAATCCGGCAGGAATGCGGTTTTTTCCTGGATGGAGGCCGCCGTATCCGAAGCCCTGCTGTGAAGGCCGTAGTCTTCTTCGTCCAGTCCAAGATTTTCCGAATAGCCGGAGTCGGCGTTGCCAAAGAGCGTCCATTCCAGCCCATCCGGGTTGCCACTGGCAAACAGGCTCAGCCCGCCGCCAACAAGCACCACCGCTGCCGCCAATACCGCAAGGGTCGCTTTTACGGATAGCTTTCCCTGAGCGCCACTTTCCTGCCCATCCGGCAGCAGCTCCGGGCGCGCCTCATAGACAAAGACCAGAACGGCGGCGGTAATCAGTCCCTCCACCAGTCCGATTGCCAAATGAATGGGCTGCATAATCCCAACAAATGCGGCAAAGGGCAGCTCGGTAATGCCGGAAAGAGACGTTTCCAATACAACGGAGAACGCACCCAGCTGCAAGGTAAGCACGCAGCCAAGGATGGAAGCCAGGATGATTCTCCCCCGCACGGCAGCCCTTGTCTTGCCGAACAGGGAGCTGTGGAGAATCGGTTTCCAGATCAGGTAATACCCCACAAAGCAGCCGTAAAAGGCCATATTCCAGCAGTTCGCCCCCAAGGCCATGAGTCCGCCGTCTGCAAAAAACAGGCACTGAATGGTGAGAATCACCACCATAGACAGGAATCCTGCCTGGGGCCCCAGCAATGCTGAAAGCAGCATCCCGCCGCACAGGTGCCCGGAAGAGCCTGTGCCGGGGATGGTATAGTTGATCATCTGCCCGGCAAAAACCAGCGCAGAGGTCACTGCCATGGTGGGCAGCTTGGTTAAGGTTTCATCCTTTTTCAGAGTTTTCACGGAAGCCCCTGCCGTCACTGCAGAGGCGGCATACATAGTGGCGGCAACCGCCGGCGCCAGGAGCGCGTCTGCCATGTGCATAAAAATTACCTCTCTTTTCTTTTTGATAGTCCCACTCTATCATAGAAAAAGCCGCCCTGTAAGCCCCCTGGGGGGATTGGCGAAAAAATGCCCCCAGGGCGGAAAGCGCCTGGGTTTTTGTACAATACAGAGAATTTTTATTCAAAAAGCATTCCGGCAGCCCGGCTTCCCTCTGGGATATTCCCTCAATTTTTGTTGCAAATATACAAATAAGCCCCCCAGGGGGATGCAGCGGAAGCTGCCCCTGGCAGGGCTTATCTGCCTTGTTTTGCAAGGAAAAGGAAGGAAAGGGATGTCAGGAAATTAAACCTTCACGTTGGTTCCGTAGTATGCGTTCAGATACATCTGCTTGATCTCCCGCATCAGGGGATACCGGGGATTTGCGCCGGTGCACTGGTCATCAAAGGCCTGCTCCACCATAGCATCCAGCCGGTTCAGGAAATCCTCCTCGTCAATGCCGTAGTCCCGGATGGTCTTTTTAATACCCACCCGCTCTTTCAGCTCATCAATGGCGCGAATCAGGTTTTCCAGTTTCTCTTCGTCGGTATTGCCGCCCAGCTTCAGGTAATCCGCCACCTCGGCATACCGGGCCAGGGTGTGGGGATGGTCATACTGGGGGAAGGTACCCATCTTGGTGGGAACCTCGGCAGCGTTGAACCGCAGGACCTCGTCAATCATCAGCGCATTGGCAACACCGTGGGGCAGGTGGTGGAATGCACCCAGCTTATGGGCCATGGAATGGCACACGCCCAGAAAGGCGTTGGCAAAGGCCATACCGGCCATGCAGGCCGCATGGGCCATATTCTCTCTGGCCCGGGGCTCCTTGGGGCCATTGTCGTAGGCCTTGGGCAGGTTTTCAAAAATCAGCTTCAGGCTGCGCAGGGCCAGACCGTCGGTGTAGTCGGTCGCCATAACGGAGGCGTAGGCTTCCAATGCATGGGTAACGGCATCCACGCCGGAAGCAGCCGTCAGTCCCCGGGGGGCGTTCATCATCATGTCCGCATCCACGATGGACATTTTGGGCAGCAGCTCGTAGTCCGCCAGGGGGTACTTGACACCCGTCTGCTCATCGGTAATCACGGCGAAAGGCGTTACCTCAGAGCCGGTACCGGCAGAGGTGGGGATGGCAACAAAGTAGGCCTTCGTGCCCATCTTGGGGAAGGTATATACACGCTTGCGGATATCGCAGAACCGCATCGCCATATCCTGGAAATCCGCCTCCGGATGCTCGTACAGCACCCACATGATCTTGCCGGCATCCATGGCGGAGCCGCCGCCGATGGCGAGAATCAGGTCGGGCTTGAAGGCCGCCATCTGTGCCGCACCTTCCCGGGCGCAGGCCAGGGTGGGATCGGGGGCCACATTGTAGAAGGTGGTGTGGCTGATGCCCATTTCGTCCAGCTTCTGCTCAATGGGCTTTGTGTAGCCGTTGTTATACAGGAAGGAGTCGGTAACGATGAAGGCCTTCTTGTGATCTTTCAGCTCAGCCAAAGCCACCGGCAGGCAGCCCTTCTTGAAATAAACCTTCTCAGGTGCACGGAACCAAAGCATATTCTCCCTCCGAATGGCAACGGTTTTGATATTCAGCAAGTGCTTAATGCCCACATTCTCCGAAACGGAGTTGCCGCCCCAGCTTCCGCAGCCCAGGGTCAGAGAGGGGGCCAGTTTGAAATTGTACAGGTCGCCAATGCCGCCCTGAGAAGAGGGAGTATTTACCAGGATCCGGCAGGCCTTCATTGCATGGGCAAAGGCATCCAGCTTCTCTTTGTGATTCACTTCGTCCAGATAGATGGAAGCGGTGTGACCGAAGCCGCCGTCCCGAACCAGGGTATCCGCCTTGTTCAGTGCGTCTTCAAAGTCCGCTGCCCGATACATGGCAAGCACCGGGGACAGCTTTTCATGGGCAAAGGCCTCGCTAAGATCCGTGGATTCCACTTCGCCGATCAAAATCTTGGTGTCCTCCGGCACCTCCACCCCAGCCATAGCGGCAATGCGGGCGGCAGGCTGACCCACGATCTTGGCGTTCAAAGCCCCGTTTATCAAAATGGTTTCCCGAACCTTCTGGGCTTCCTCCTTCGTCAGGATGTGGCAGCCCCGGCGGACAAACTCCGCTTTCACTTCTTCGTAAACCCCGTCCAGCACCACCACGCTCTGCTCGGAGGCACAGATCATGCCGTTGTCAAAGGTCTTGGAGTGAATCACGGAGGAAACCGCCAGCAGGATATTCGCGGTGTCGTCAATGATGGCAGGGGTATTGCCGGGGCCAACGCCCAGGGCAGGCTTGCCGGAGGAATAGGCCGCCTTTACCATGCCCGGGCCGCCGGTAGCCAGAATGAGATCCGACTCCCGCATCAGCTGGTTGGTAAGATCCAGGCTGGGCCCGTCGATCCAGCCGATAATCCCCTCCGGTGCGCCGGCAGCCACGGCTGCCTCCAGCACCACCCGAGCGGCGGCAATGGTGCAGTTTTTGGCTCTGGGGTGGGGGCTGATGATAATGCCGTTCCGGGTTTTCAGGCAGATCAGGGTCTTAAAAATCGCCGTAGAGGTGGGGTTGGTGGTGGGAATCACCGCGGCAATCACGCCGATGGGCTCCGCAATCCGCTGGGTGCCGTAGGCGGTATCCTCCTCAATAACGCCACAGGTCTTGGCGTCTTTATAGGCATTGTAGATATATTCCGAAGCAAAGTGGTTCTTGATGACCTTGTCCTCTGCCACGCCCATTCCGGTTTCCTCTACGGCAAGCTTTGCCAGAGGGATCCGCATCTGGTTGGCGGCGGCGGCAGCTGCCAGGAAAATCTTATCTACCTGTTCTTTGGTATACTCAGCAAACTTTTTCTGGGCTGCCCGGCATCTGGAAAGGGCGTCCGTCAATTCCTGTTCGTTGGTCACGGGAGCGTATTGTGTTTCCATAGCAAACCATCCTTTACTTTTATCAATAATTAATTACCGATATTTTGCTACCGATATTTGTTTATCGATAATATAGTACACATTGCAGTAAATGTCAAGCCCTAAATTCAATCTTATGAAAAATAGGAGGCTGCATCTCAATGTCATTAAGATAATGACATTGGGATGCAGCCACTCCATTTCTCTTTTCCCCCGATGGTCTCCCACCGCCGACGACATAATTTCTGTTCTGTTGTATTCTTTGTAAAGCAATAGATTGATGTATGTCATTGCGAACCAGCGCACACGCTGGTGTGGCAATCCCCCGGTTGAATGGTAGACGCCAAAGGAATGCCCTCCAGGGGTTCTTTAAAGGCACACACTGGCCTCTTAAAAGATGCACTTGCCGCGACACCCGTCGGTATTGCCTCCCGGCTGAGAGCTAGGGGCAGCTTTGGTCAGCGCCGCATCCTGCAAATAGGCGCAGAAGGCGGCAAGATCGTGGGCATATTTGGAAAGGGTCGCAGCCGATCGCTCCTGCTCCTTCAGATAGTCCAGATAATGCCTCATTAAGACGGCATTGATTGTCGGTTTTCTTCGGATCATGGTGGTATCCTCCTGATTGCTAAGGTACCATCAATTTTACCAGATCCCGGCGGATTCATTCATTTTCCCGGCAGGATAACAGTCGGCGCGGGAATGGGCCCATTCCCGGCTTCTCAGGTCTCCCTCAGCGCTGTCGCTCGTAGGACAAATACCGTGTTCCCTGAAAGGTCAGCTTTCCCTCGTCCCCTTCCGCAAGCAATCCGTATTCCGTTCCGGGAACGCAAAACTCCATTCTGTCTCCGCTTTCCACTTGAAACGTTACATAGTATGTGGTGCTTGTGGTGGTATAAAATCCGTGGGCTCCGCTTATATCCCCTGCATTGCCGTGCCGCTGGTGGGTGACATTCTCCCGCTTTGCCACAACGGCAGCCTGCACCGTTAATTTGGGGGAATGATTGTTTTTGTTCCATTCCCCGATCCCCTTCACCACAGTGAAAACAATCACTCCGGTTACAAGGAGAAACATGATCGGAAATAGAGCGCTCATCAAGCCAAGCATTTTGCACGTACCTCCATGAATTTTATATCGTCCTTCTGTATCGATTATATCATAGCTAATCGGCTTTTTCTACCGTCCATCCGGAGTTTTCACGTCGTAAACATAAAAAAACACCTGACTTATTTCCAAGTCAGGTGTTTTGGTGGAGATAAGCGGGATCGAACCGCTGACCTTTCGAATGCCATTGGGGCGCTCTCCCGGAGCAGTTCAAGCCCACTGCCATCCGGCAGATTGATATCCAACAAAATCAAGGATACACCGTCGCAAAATGGAAGTCTTAACAGACTGACTATCTGGTCCCCGTGATTTTGCTGCTGGCATCTCTCCTTGCCCTGAAGAAAAATGGAAACAGCTATGCCTTGCTGTTGGAAGGGGGGCAAAGACGTTCGATCCAAAAAACTTGGACCGAACGTCTTTTGCGCATTATCGCACCTTTTGAACGCTGTCCGCCAGTTGTTGCAGCTGGTCAGCGTCCATGCTGTCCGCAGTGATCTGAAAGACCATCTTGTTCTCCCAATCTACCCAGACGATGTGCCCCTGGGTTACAGCAGCGGGCATTCCCTGAACCGTTGCTGCTTCTCCACCGCCGTTCATTTTGAGGATTGTATCCGGGGTCTCGGGAACCGGCTCTGAATCCTGGGCAGAATCTCCATCTTTGTCCCCATTCAGCAGGAAGGTTTCATATTCCAGTTCCACTGTGGAATTTTTCTTGGCATCAATGTACCAGCGATACACATAGGCGAACCAACCACCGCCGTCTTCCTTAGGGCTGGCAATAAATTCCGTCTCCGGGTAATTTTCCGGCAGGCCGGTGATTTGATAGTCCCCCAGCTCCTCCAGTGCCAACTGATAACGGTCTTCATTGGTGGGTTTCAGGTCCGGGTCTGGCCGGACGCTCTCGGCAACCCGCACCAAATTCAGCTCCGTGTCTCCCGTCAGCAGCATGAACCCAACGCCCCAATCCTCATCCGTCCAGAGCAGCACCCGCTCACCGCCGGTGCAGGTATACAGTGTTCCGGGAAGGCTCCCCACGGTGATACTTTCTTCCTTTGCAACGCTTTCAATCACCAGGTCAGTGGCGTTGTCTCCCCGGGTCGTCTCCAGCACAAGGGCGCTTTCGTCCGATGCAGTCGCAAAGTGCAGTGTCTGACGTCCATAGGCCTTGGCACTGACAAAACGTAGACGGTAGCCCTCCGGAAGCCAGCTGGGGCAATACGTTTGCAGGCCATCATAGGTATCGGCTGTCGATTGAAAATTGATTTCCGCCTCATAGGGTACAGAGGCATCTGCATCTACGCTTTCTCCGGTCCCTTGCATATACCGCTTGGTGTTCAGCTGAATTTTCGCCGTTACCGCATAGGCTGTAACGCCCAGCAGGCTGACAAGCGCTGCCGCAATCAAAAAAAACCGAAGCTTACCGCTGTGCTTTTTCATAGAAATATCCTCCTTATTTGGAGCGTCCGCCATAGCAAGATATCGATCCTCAATACCGCTCATTGCGCTGTAAAGGTCTTTTACGGTCATTGTGTATAGCCCTCCTTTTCCAGAAACCTTTTCAGTTCCGCCCGAAGCTTTTTCAGCCGGTATTTTACCTGGTACTCCCGCATATCGTACTTTCTCCCCAGTTCCGCCGCCGTTCGATTGTAGAAATAGCGGCCTACAAAAAGCGCGCAATCCAGCCGGGACAGTCCGGACAGGAACCGATTCAGGGTCTTCGTCAACTCCCGCTGTTCGGCACGCATCTCCGGCTGTGCCGCCGGATCCGGAATGCACTCCTCCAGCTCGGAAATGGCGACCTCCGCAAAGGCGGAACGCTTTTGGGCATTCCCATAGTCAAACCGACTCAGGGCCAGATTGCGGGTAATGCGGGATAAGTAGTATTTGAGGGCTTTTGGCACCTCCGGCGGGATCTTGTTCCAGGCCACCAGATAGGTGTCGTTTACAACTTCCTCGGAATCCTCCGGGATAGAAAGAATCCGCCCGGCAACACTCCGCAAAAAACGGCCATATTTTCGGTCTGTCTGCGAAACGGCTTCCTCAGAGCGCTGAAAGAAAAGCTCGATGATCTGTAAATCTTCCATGGGTTACTCCTTGGGTCACTTTTTTTGATGATAAGGCCTTACATCTATACAGTAGGATTTTTGCGCTCGTGCGGAGAAAATTAAATAAAATGGGGATAGCTTGATCAACTCTGAGACTACCAACAAGCAAAAATATTAGGGCTCTTGCCATACCATATTGCGGACTCGCAATGTTTTTCTGAATGCAAAAAAGCCCTGAAACCTTACGATTTCAGGACTTGGTGGAGATAAGCGGGATCGAACCGCTGACCTCTTGAATGCCATTGATGGCCGCGGCAGCGTCCGTCAGGGGCAAGCGCTCCAAAAGGAAAAACCGTTGAAATACAAGCACTTTTTCGTATTCGCTGTTTTCGCGCACTTTACTTTTCTGCTTCATGCGCGCTTGATTTTTGAATTAGATTGCTTTCTGCGGGATTGTGTTACAGCCCCATTTCTTTTACTCTGCGATAGAATGTGTTGGGCTTCAAGCCTAACTCTTTCATAGCCGCCGTGGCGGTGATTTCACCTGCCCGCCACTTTTTGCAAAGGGCTTTCATCTGCGCCTCGTTGCAGTCAATGGGCTTGCGGCCTTTATACTTGCCCTCGCTCTTGGCAATCTCGATGCCCTCCCGCTGCCGCTCCAAAATGTTCTCCCGCTCCAATTCTGCCAGCGCACCGAACACGGTCAGCATGAAACGGCCTTGCGGGGTGGTGGTGTCGATGTTCTCTTTCAGACTGACAAACTCCACGCCCTTTTCTGTCAGTTCGGAAACGATAGAAAGCAAGTCCCGCGTGTTTCGTGCAATTCTGGAAATGCTCTCAACGACAACGGTATCGCCCGCCCGAACGAAAGCCATCATTTCCTTAAAGGCGGCGCGGTCTGTGTTCTTGCCGCTTGCCTTGTCCACGAACACCTTTTCGGCGTTCTGTTCCTGCGCCATTTTAAGCTGCCGCGCCTCGTTCTGTTCCATGGTGGAGCAGCGCACATAGAAAACCCGCATCGTTTTGTCCCCCTCGTTTCATCTGTCATTATTCTATCGCAAATCCAGAAGTATGCCAATAGGGTATTTACGAAATTTGAAATATTTCAAAAATTATGATATAATATATGTGAAACAGAAAAGCAAGGGGGGCATTGTCACAGGGCTATACCCGAATGAAATAGATCGGAAAAGGAGCGGGACATGTGCCCCGCTCCTAAATGTGTTGTATGTTATTTGCTCAATGCCTGATTGATTTCCGCGATGTCGCTGTCGGAGAGCGGAATATGGGTTTCGGAATCCATAAAAATCGGTTCGCCGTTATAGAATGGATCCGCAAAGTATCCGCCTTTCACAGCGGTATGAATGGCCTGCTCTTTTTCGCTCTTTTCCATCCAGCTTTCATCCACGCTGAATTGGTCGTAAACCGTGCCAGTATCATAGTCGATTGCCATAGCAACGGAATCGTAGCATACGCCGTCCACAAAGCTATCGCAGTTCGCTTTCACCATAAAGAAGTGCAGCGGCTGATTCACCGTGCCAGGACTGTCCGATTTCAGCTCGAAAGCGTAGGTCACGGCAAGAGGCCGGGCTGTCCTACCGGATGATTTTTCAAATTTTGCTGTTCTTGCCAAATACTCGTCGCTTTGGATATAGGCACTCAAATGCTCAATCAAAAAATCCTTGACAGGGATTTCTTTTCCGTCCACAACAATATTGGCGGGTGTATCCCTGCTTACAGAATTGGCGTGCGTATCACTGCTTACAGAATTGATTTCCGCAATGTCGCTGTCGGAAAGCGGAATATGGGTTTCGGAATCCATAAAAATCGGTTCGCCGTTATAGAACATATCCACAAATTTTCCGCCTGCCGTAGCGAGATAAATGGCCCGCTCTTTTTCACTCTTTTCCATCCAGCTTTCATCCACACTGAATTGGTCGTAAACCGTGCCAGTATCATAGTCGATTGCCATAGTAACGGAATCGTAGCATACGCCGTCCACAATGCTATCGCAGTTTGCTTTCACCATAAAGAAGTGCAGTGGCTGATTCTCCATGCCCCAACCATCCAATTTCAGTTCAAATGCGTATGTTACAGCAAAGGGCTGAGCCTCCTGATCGAATGCTTCTTCAAATTCTGCTGTTCTAGCCAAATACTCGTCACTTTGGATATAGGTATTCAAATACTCAATCAAAAAATCCTTGACAGGGATTTCTTTTCCGTCCACAACAATATTGGCGGGTGTATCACTGCTTACAGAATTGGCGTGCGAATCACTGCTTACGGAAGCATCGTTCTTCCCGCCGTAAACCGCAAGGTTCAGTCGCAGTACCGCTGCCGAAAGCACCGCAACCGCAAGGCTCAGGCACAGTACCGCTGCCGAAAGCACCGCAATCCATCTTTTCATTGTTTTCGCACCTCTTTCTTTTATGTATTTTGTGCGTCTATTACAACGCACACCGCATTTACAGCAGCCTCGTATTCATGCACATAACAGGAAACGGTATCAGGGCTGCGGTTCAGCTTTTTTGCAAGTTTGGGAAAACTGACAAGCTCATTATAAAGCTGCCACATCTTTTCCTGTTGCGTGATGGGCGTTCTTTTTACTAACATTATTTCTTGATAGACTTCAAATTCGGCTTGCGAACAGGCGCAAATAGCAAATACTGCGATTTTTCCGCTTTTGGATAAGAAAAAGCCTTGAAATCTTTCAATTTCAAGGCTTTTCTGCACTCTGACGAGTTTTTTGGTGGAGATAAGCGGGATCGAACCGCTGACCTCTTGAATGCCATTCAAGCGCTCTCCCAGCTGAGCTA
>CAKTNN010000010.1 GCA_934589065.1 uncultured Oscillospiraceae bacterium | reverse complement strand
TGGCGTCCCAGAAGAGATTTGAACTCCCGACCCCACGCTTAGGAGGCGTGTGCTCTATCCAGCTGAGCTACTGGGACGTATACACAAAATATGAAGTTGTATGCAAGATTTAGACTCGAACGATCTACCGCTTAGGAGGGGGACGCTCTATCCAACTGAGCTATTGGCGCGTATATCAAATGAAACTGTAAATAGTGAGGATTGAACAACCGCTTAGGAGGCGGACGCTCTATCCAACTGAGCTACTGGCGCATATTGGAGCTTGCAGTAATGGCTACCGGCATATTCTACTCAGAAAATTTATAGATGTCAAGAAAAATCGTCACATTTTTCATGCACAATGGAATATACTGTCCAATAGTTTTTCAGAAAGGAGATTGAGAAAAATGTATTCCCTCCAAGCGGAGATGGGAGATCTGGACGACATGATCTTCGATGAATATGACGGCGGCCCCAGCGAACGGTGAAGGCCGGATACACAATGTCCGGGGGGAACCGGGGCTTAAGATTGCCACACCAGTGACTCGGTCACTGGTTCGCAATGACCGGTCGGGTACTGGGATAGCAACGGCAAAATGGGAAACGCAAGATTGCCACACCAGTGACACCGGTCACTGGTTCGCAATGACAGGTCGGGCACTGGGATAGCAACGGCAAAATGGGGAACGCAAGATTGCCACACCAGTGACTCTGTCACTGGTTCGCAATGACAAGGAGGGCGCTCCGGCAAAGGTGAGGTCTTACACCAAAGCAGCGGCAATCCGTATCCCCCGCAATCAGATAAGCAAGCCCAGGAGGGCCGACAGGACGATGACCTTGGGCACGCTCCATTTTCCCTTTGTAAGCAGGAAAAAGGATACGAGCCCCACGGCAATGGCCTTTAGGGAAACCGCCCCCGCCACCAGATAGTTGGTTTTGCTGAGGGTGATCATCACCGCAAAAATGATGCCCAGGGCGATGGGACGAACGCCCACCATGATATCCTTCAGCACCTTGCTATCCTTGAATTTCTGGAAGAAGACGCCTGCCACTGCACAGATGGTGAAGGTTGGCATCAGCACGCCAATCACCGATATGATCGAGCCCACGATCCCCGCAACGCGCATTCCTGCAAAGGTGGCGCAGTTCAGGCCGATGGGGCCGGGGGTCATTTCCGCAATGGCAACGATATCCGAAACCTCGGTGGCCGTCATCCAGCCGTGGCTGACCATCTCATCGTTGATCAGCGGCACCATGGACATCCCGCCAAAGCTGGTATAGCCGATCTGGCAAAAGCTCCAAAGCAGCTGTAACAAGGTATAGATCATTTTTCTGCCTCCCGGAATTTTCCCATAATCAGTCCGGCAGCCACCCCAAGGAGAATCACCAGCACGCAGTTGACCCCAAAAAAGGCATTGAGAATGCAGCCGCCAATGCACAATACATAGCAGATTTTTTCCGGGAAAGCACCCTGGCGCAGCTTCAGCGCCGCTGCCAGAATAATGGGCACCACCGCTGCCCGGACACCGCTGAGCATTTTTGCCACCCAGATATTATCCTTAAACATGGTGTAGCCGTAGGTCAGCACGCTGAGGATGAGCATCGGGGGCAGCACCATGCCGACCACTGCCATAATGCCCCCCAAAAGTCCCACCTGACGGTAACCAAAGAGATAGGCCACGTTGCCGATCATGGTTCCCGGCAGGCTTCTGCCCACGCTGACGATGTCCAGGAGCTCCTCGGTGGTCAGCTCCTTTTTTCCGTCTACGTAATCCTTCTGCATCTGGGCGACAATGCTCCAGCCGCCGCCGAAGGTAAACCAGCTGATGTGGAAGAAATAAAGGAAGGTTTCCCACACTTTTTTGAGTTTTTCTTTATTCATAGATACGTTCCTTGCTGTGAAAAATTAATAATGCACCACATTGTCCGCTTTGCGGATGACCTCCAGAACCGGCTCTGCCTGGGGTGAGGTGAAATAGTCCAGCGTCGTCTGGGGCACCAGAGTTTTTAGGGTTTCCCAGTCCCCTGCCTGCAACGCTTTGCGGACAGTAGAGGCGCTGATGGCCTTCCCTTCCGACGCCTTTCTGGGAATCACCCGGCAGGTAATTCCGTATTTAGGAAGGGACTGCTCCATAATGGAATTGTAAATCCCCGTCACCTGGCTATTGGGCTCCTCCCCCACATAGCGAACCGTTACCCCAAGGGCCTGGGCAATCCGGGCAAACACCGCCAAATCCAGCTTGGCATGGCCCTGAATCACCGCCGCCGCATCCTTTAAAAAGTAGCTGGGGAAGGTGGCATTGCTGATCATATATGGGCCGGAATCATGGAGCACCACATTTTTCAGGTGCTCCGTGCCCAGGCGCACCAGCTCCTTTCGCACGGAAAAGGGAACCAGGCTGGCGTCCTCGCTGAGGACAAACAGGTGGAGGGTATCACACTGGGCGGCAGCGGTTTCCACCAGGTACTGATGGCCCAGGGTAAAGGGGTTGGCGTTCATCACAATGGCAGCACTGAGACCGGGCCGGGCCGTTTTTTCCAGATTCTTCAAATACCCGGGAAAGCCGCTGCGGCGATTCTCCATAAATACCAGCGTGCCCTCTACCCTGGCAATTTCGTAAAAGCCCAGGCTTTCAAAAAACTTGGCGGTTTTCACCTTGGTATACAGGAACAGGTGGCTATTGCCCCGGCTCAGCTGATACTCCATCAGGTGAGAGATGATCTGATTCAGCAGCCCCTCCCCCTGGTGCTCCGTGCTCACGGCAAAGCACCGCAGGGTCTGCCCAAAGCAGCTGCCGGTGGCAATCACATTGCCCTCTTCATCCAGCATAGCTGCAATATAATCCAGGTTTCCGTCCCTGGTGATGCCCTCCTGCTGCAGAAGCGCATCCACCTGGGCAAGGGTTGCCTTGTCCTGCACCTGGGTTAGCACATATTCGCCCACTACGCGTCCTCCTTCAAAAAATGCAGCAGCAGCGTCATTGCCAGAAGATCGGCACAGCCGCCGGGGGATAGGTTCTTTTCTACAAATGCATCGTTGAGCGCCTCCAGAGCTTCCCTGTCCGGGAAGGGCGTTTCCGCCAGGAGCGTCCGGATTTTACGGGCCGTTTCCTTCTGTAAATCCACGCCGCCGCGACTGATCATATTGGTATCCACCGTGTCGGCAATCAGGGCCAGGAGCGCGGCGCAGGCGGCATCGTTGAGGCTCAGGCCGCGGACCAGCCCCTCCTCCAGCTTGGGAAGGCCGATCTGCAGCACCTCCGGGAATCCGGCAGCCGCCTGGCCCCGGACGCCGGTAATGCCATAGCGCAGGTAGAGCTTTTGCCCAACGGTTTCCCCGGGAAAAGGCTGTAGGGAAGCAAGATCCTGGGCAATGAGGTTCTGGGTCATCCGGGCGCATTCGGAAAGCACCGCTTCGGGATGCTTCCAGTTTTCCCGGTCTATTCTGCCCAGAGCGCCGCAGAGAATGCCCAGGGAGAAAATCGCCCCCTTGTGGGTATTTACGCCTCCGGTGGCTGCACGCATCTTCCCCTCCGCCAGCTTGCCGGGAAAGCGCAGCTTTTCAAACGCCGCATCGGCAGGCTCCTGCCGGGTTTCCGCACAGATGCGGTAGCAGGTTTTAAAATACGGCCCCAGAACGGCGGCACTGCGCTGGAAGGTGAAAAAATCCATATCCTTATGGCTGCCGTTGTCCTGCCGATCCACAAGGCCGGGCTTCGGGGTAATGCCCACCTCATACAGCAGCGCCTGCTGGGCAAGGGCGGCAACATAAATGGCGTCTTCTTCCAGGGTTGCCTCCTGCAAAATGGTGGTGGTTTTCTCCTGAAGCTCGGCTACGGTGTGCTTCCGGCTTCTGGCGCAGACCTGGGCGACTTCCCCGCAAATGAGGCACCTTCTGGGTTCCTCCCGCTGAAGCTTCTGCCCATCCGGGCTCAGCACATCCATATCATACAGCCGCCCCAGAGCAGAAAAATCCTCCAGCTCCTGGGTAAGCAATTTCAGCTTTTCTCCGGGGGCGTCCAAAACCAGCCTTGCCTCGCTGCCGGTTTTTTCCCGGATCACCTCCCGATGCAGGCACCGGATTCCCTCCACGGAAAGCACCTGCTCCAAATCCCGCAGACCGATTTCAAAGCCCCGGTAGATGAGCGGGCTATCCTTAATGGGCCCGGCGATATTCATGGTAAAGGAAATCATAGGCTTATTATAGGCTTGCAAAAGTTCCTGCTGCCGGGTAGCCCGGCGCTCTCTGGCATCCAGCATTTCCGGCAAGGATACGATCATCACCATCAACTCCCACTGTTTGGTAGCATTAGTATATACCATTTTTCCCCCTTTGTGAAGGACGAAGGCCGGGTGTTTTTATCCAAAGAGTTTGTTGCAGAAAGTCGCCTTATGGGGCAAAAAGATCAAAAGGAAGAAGAAAACTGCCATTCCAGGCCAGTCAGCACCGGAGGGGAAATGGGACTGGTTTGCAATGGCAGTTTCCTTTTTATGCTCCAAAAAACAGAAGCCTCAGAAAGCCGCCCAGCACCGGCTTTCTGAGGCTTTTGCGGGGGAAGTGCGAGAAAAGCAATCCGCACTTCCCTTTCCGCTCGATTGGGAATTCCGCAGAAACTTACAGAGGCATAATCCCCACGATCACAGCAAAGATCATGCACAGGATGGAGAAGCCCCAAACGTACAGGAAGCTTGCCTTGATGTGATCCTCGATTTCCACGTCTGCAAGGCCGGTGCCCAGCAGAGTAGCAGGAACCATGGGGCTGATGAAGGTAGCGCAGTTCCGGCAGACGACCATAGCCACAGCAATGGGCAGGGGCTCCACGCCGAAGCTCTGACCGATGGCAATGATAACGGGCAGCATACCGAAGAAGTAGGAATCGGTATCGAAGGCCAGAGCCAGAGGCACGGACAGGATGCCGATAACCAGGGGCAGGTGCTGACCGATGGCAGCGGGCAGGATGGCCTGAATAATGCCAGCCAGGCAGCGAACAACGCTGGGCACGTCAACTTCCATAACCTTCACACCGGCAGCAACCAGCTTGCCGTCCTTCATGATGAAGGAGGTGGTCAGGATGCCCATCAGAACGGCAGCGCCCATCAGGGTGGAGCACATCATGAGTGCGGGGCCGGCGTGCAGGTTGATGATCTTCTTGTGCATCTTAGCGGTGGCGCCATAGTTGACGAACAGAGCAATGGCAACGCCCAGCATGAAGGGCACGTAGGAGGGGAACACATCCCAGATGAGCATTGCGATAACGGCAACGGTAAGAATCAGATTAAAGGCAAACAGCTTGGGACGAGCCAGCTCCTTCTCTTCGTCGGACTTGCTCTCAACCAGGTCCAGGGTAGCGCCGGCAGGCAGGCCTGCGCCGCGCTTCTTCTCCTGGAAGCCGGTGAGAACGGCATGTGCCAGAGCCAGGACAATACCGAAAATCTGGATGGGGATGATGGTGTTCCACAGAGCACCGGCCTCCATGCCCAGAACGGTAGCGGCACGCATGGTGGGGCCGGCCCAGGGCATCAGGTTCAGGACGCCCATAGCCAGAACGGCAATCCGCAGCAGGCTGGTGGGACGCATATTCATCTTCTTGTAGATGGGCAGCATAGCGGGAACCACGATGCAGAAGGTGGAAGCGCCGCCGCCATCCAGGTGGCCGATCAGGGCAATGACGCAGGTCATAACGCACACGCCCACAACATTGTTGCCGATGAGCTTCAGCAGCTTGCCGATGATCACATCAAACATACCGGCATCGGTCATAATGCCGAAGTACAGCACGGAGAACACGAACAGAGCAGCGGTGGGGGCGGTGGAATTGAAACCGGCCTTGATCATGGCAGCCAGGTTATCAAAGCTAAAACGTCCGCCCAGAACCAGAATCAGGCCCAGAATGGCAGGATAAACAATAAATGCAATGGCAGGCTGAGTCTTGCTCTTAAAAAGGGTAACAACGATGGCAACAATGGTTACCAGGCCAAGCAGGCCAACAACGGTATTACTCATTCTTGAAATTCCTTTCTTTTTTACGTTTCTATTTCTGATTGCTGGGAATTTTTGTACACAAGGGGGCAACTCGGCCCCCTGAATGTCTTTGCTTACAGGGACAGGGGCTTAATCTTCCGGACAACGTCCAGAATGGTTCCGTCACGGGCTTCCAGAACGGCAACCACCTTGTCCTCCCACTCCAGATCATCGGGAGTGCCTACCAGGGAGTAGGCCTTGTCCTTCAGGCTCTCAATGGAAACATGGGGGATACCTGCATTGTCCAGGCACTCGATGAGGTCAGGACGCAGGGGGTTGACGGCAATGCCGTAATCGGTAACCAGAACATCCACACAGTCGCCGGGGGTGGTAACGGTAACCACCTTTTCGCAGACGGTTGCCATGCGGCCACGGGTCAGAGGGGTGACGATGATGCAGACCTTGCTGCCTGCAGCAGTATCGGGATGACCGCCGGGTGCGCCGCGAAGCACGCCATCGGAGCCGGTCAGAACGTTGACATTAAAGCCGGTATCGATTTCCAGAGCAGCCAGCACCACGAAATCCAACTTGTTCACAAATGCGCCCTTGTTTGCAGGGTTGGCATACTGGGAAGCGGACATTTCAAAGTGGTTGGGGGTCTGGTTGATGGAGTTGACCGCATCCAGATCAAAGTCCTGCACGTCAATGACCTTGCCGACCTTGCCCTTTTTCAGCAGCTCTACCATGGGGCCGCAAATACCGCCAATGGCCCAGCCCATCTTGATGTTGCGCTCGTCCATATACTTTTCCAGGAAGAGGTTGGCTGCCAGAGAGGGGCCGCCCACACCGGTCTGGAAGGAGAAGCCGTCCTTAAAATAAGGGGTGGAGGCAATGACCTTTGCCACGTTCTCCGCCATCATCAGGTCTCTGGGGTTCTGGCTGATGCGGGCAGCGGCGGAGGCGATCTTCTTGGGGTTGCCGATGGAATCCACCACCACAACGGCATCCACATCAATGGCTTCTACGGAAGCGGGCATATTGGGGAAATCCACCAGGCAATCGGTGACAACCACCACGTGGTCGGCATACTTGGCATCGGTCATGGCATAGCCCATGGAGCCGCAGTTGCTCTTGCCGCCAATGCCCCGGCAATTGCCGACGCAATCGGAGGTGGGGGCTGCCACAAAGGCGATATCGATATGTACCTCCCCTGCCTCAATGGCCCGGGGACGACCGCCGTGGGAGCGGATAATGGCAGGGGTCTTCAGCTTACCGGCGGAAACGACCTCGCCCATCCGTCCGCGGATGCCGGAGGTCTGAATGCCGATGACCTTGCCCTCCTCAATATAATCTGCAATGGGATCGTGAGCGCTGCCCAGGCTGGTAGCGGCGATGGTCAGATCCTTGAGCCCCAGCTCTTCAATGGCGGCCTTCATAACCATGTTTACCACATAGTCGCCGTCACGGAGGTGATGGTGGAAGGAGAAGGTCATGCCGTCCTTGGCACCGCAGTTCTTCAGGGCCTCTACAATGGAATCCACAATCTTGGACTCCTGGGGCTTTTCATACCGGCGGGTTCTGGGGGCGGCCTTCTGCAGGTACTTGCCATCCATATAGTTCTTGCCCTGGTAAACCTCTTTGCCGTTTACCAGCAGCTCATCGGGAATATCTCTACCTACTGCATTAATCATACCAGATCCCCCTCATACATACCGCAAGCCTTTGCCAGGCGCAGTGTACGCTCTGCACCGGGAATAAAGGCGATATCGATCATCTTGCCATTGACGGTGAACACGCCAACACCGGCAGCGGACTGCTCCTTGTAGGCACGGACAATGGCCTCGGCCTGCCTGACTTCCTTCTCGGAAGGCGCAAACACCTCGTGCACCAGGCGAATCTGCTTGGGGTTGATCAGGCTCTTGCCGTCAAAGCCCATGGCCTTGTTCTGCAGAACCTCTGCCTTGAAGCCCTCGTTGTCGTCCAGATCGGTAAACACCGTATCAAAGCACTGAATACCGGCGGCACGGGCAGCCAGAAGCATCTGCCCCCGGGCAGCCAGCATGTCCACGCCATCGGGGCTGAACTTGGTCTGCATACACTTGCGGAAGTCGCCGCCGGAAATGGCAACGCCGAACATCCGGTCGGAAGCGGAGCAGATTTCGTAGGCATTCAGAATGCCCTTGGGGCTCTCCAGAGCCGCCATCAGCAGGGTGCGGCCCACTTCTACGCCGAATTCCTTTTCGGCGGCCTCTACTGCGGCCTCAACGGTGTGCACATCCTGGGCGCTTTCGCACTTGGCGATACGAATGCCGTCGGCACCGCCGGCGACGCACACCCGGATATCCTCCTGCCAATGGGGCGTATCCAGGCCATTGATGCGAACGATGACCTCGGTAGAACCATAGTCGATGGTGGTCAGGGCATGGTAGAGGCTGAACCGGGCGGAATCCTTCTGGTTCTCAGCCACGGCATCCTCCAGATCCAGCATGATGGAATCGCAGCCGTAAATATAGGCGTCCTTAATGAGGCCGGGCTTCTGGGCGTTCATGAACATCATGGTTCTGCGCAGGCGGAAGCGTTCGGGCTTGGGTCTTCTGATCATCTGACAGCACCTCCCCAGGGAATATTGGCAGCGGAAGCATCGCAGCTGCGATACACGGCGCACTCCACACGGGCCTTAATGGTGCAGTCCAGCGCACCCTTGTCCACCACGGTAACCCGCGCATTGGTTACCTGCAGGCGGTCCAGAGTTTCCAGGATGGTTGCCTTAATCTGGCGTCCATACTGATTCATGACGCTGCTGGAAAGCTCCAGATCGATGCCGCCCTCACCGGGCTCTACGGTGACCATGGCATCGCTGGATTCCAAAGTGCCGGCGGCGGCAGATTTCAGAATTTCCATATTGATCCTCCCAATGTATTTTCTTTATTCGGTGACAATAAAATATCACAATCCAGATATAATTACAAATACATATATTTTTATCTTATTATAATTTTTCTCCAATAGATAGGAACATTTCCTTGACTTCCATAAAAAATCTTTTATAATGAATATCAGTACCAAATGATAGATTCCGTGAAAATGCTGTAAAAAAGTGGTGAAAAATATATGAATATGAAGCAAGCTCTCTATTTTAAAACCATTGCCAAATATGGAACCATCACCGCTGCCGCAAAACAGCTGTATATCAGCCAGCCCTCCCTGAGTCAGACCCTCCGGCAGATTGAAGATGAAGTGGGCACGCCCCTGTTTGACCGGAGTACCTCCCCTTTCCACCTGACCTACGCCGGGGAGCGATACCTGAAAGCAGTGGAAGCCATGCTGGAAATCGATGCGCGGCTAAAGGCGGAAATTGAGAGCATCCGCCACGAAGATGGCGGTCGGCTTCGCCTGGGCATCAGCGTCACCCGAGCCATGCAGGTTTTGCCGGATGTGATTCCCATTTTCAGCAAGGAATACCCCAATGTAACTCTGGACCTCACCGAAACCGCTTCCGCCAACCTGGAAGGTCTGCTGCAAAAGGGGGAAGTGGATCTTGCTCTGGCTGCCACCGAGCCCAGCGAGGTAAACATCACCTACGAGCTGATTGAAAAAGAATCCATCGGCATTCTGGCAGGCAAGGACAGCAATATCGCAGGAAAGATTTCCTCCGGCACGCCCATCACATTGCGGGATGTGGAAAAGGAGGATTTCGTTGCCCTGGATATCTCCCATTCCTCCCGGATTATTCAGGATCGTCTGTTCCGCCGGTACAATTTCCACCCCAGAATTCTGCTGGAAACCAGCGCTCTGGAGGTTGGTCGCCGGGTGGCCCTGAAAAGCGGCGCCTGCATGGTGCTGCCGGACGTATACGCCGATAGCTTTGTGTTTTCCCAGGGCGGCGCCTTCTATCCCCTGGCGGATTACGACAACCACCGGCATTTTTATGCCTGCTACCGCAACGGAGAAAACGTAAAGAAATACGTAAGGGATTTTATTACCATCTCCTCTGCCGTCCTGGCCCAAAGCTCTCGGCGGCGGGAAGCGGCATCCGATAAGTAACAAAAAGAGGCTGTTAGAAAACGTGCACCCATGATTTTCAATCGTAGATGTTTGAAAATCCGGGGGATTGCCACACCAGGAAATCGCGCTGGGAAAGCAATGACAGAGCGTTTCCGAACAGCCTCTTCCCATTTTTCTGGTTTCCGATTATCTACGCAATGGGAATCAGCAGCACCTGATTGGGTGCTGCGTCCCCTTCCAGGTTATTGGCTCTGCGGATGGCTTCCACCGTAGAGCCGTTTTCTTTGGCAAGGGCCCACAGCGTTTTCTCCCCCGGTCTGCAAAGCACCAGGGCAGGACGGTCGGGGTCGGGCTCCCGGAGTTCCCCCAATTCCAGTTCCGTGACCAACGGGATCCCCTGGGCGGCAAATACCGTAACCAGGCATTTCATTTCCCCCGTCAGCTCCATACCCCCCGCCCCGGGCTCTAGTAGAGCAGGGCCAACGAGAAAGGCGGTGACCGCTTTTCTCGTCTCCGCCCCTGCCCGGAATGGACGGCTGCCCTCAAAGCGGAGGGTCTTCCCTTCCAGGTTTGCTTCTCCCTGGAATAGAATCTGCCCGGTGCCCTGGACGCAAAGCGTCCCCTCCTCCCCGCTCTCCTCAAAGGCGGGCACATCACTCCATATACTTGCCGCCAGACTGTTGGTAATGTCCTCCGGGAGAGTGGCGCGGGCCGGGATACTCTCCCAGCGTTTATCCAATATGGGCATCAGCTCCAAAGATTCCGTCGTCAGTTTTACGCTGCGGAGATTGCTATAGGCATCCTCCACCGTTTCCACTACGGTGATATCCGACACGGTATACTGGGCCGTAAGGGACAGCCGGAATTTCTTTTGCCCCTCGGCATCCTCCTCCAACTCCAGATTGGTGACGCACAGCTGAATTTCCGAATCCGCATTGTTCCCGAAGCTATCCTCCAATTCCGCCAGCTGAGAGAATGGGAACTGAAAGCTTCTGCTTTCCGGGATCCCGTCCTCCGGCAAAAGCAGAACGGTAAGCTCTGCCCCGCCCCGAAAGGCAAGCTTATTGCCCACCACCTTTTGATCGTTAAGATAGGGCCGCACCCCGGCGGCGGCAATGCGCCAGGTGCTGAGATCTTCCCCGGCAGAAGAAAGAGTGTCCTCCAACGAAAAGGCCTTCTCCCCTGCCTGGGCATAGAGACGAAGGGGATAGCTTTTTTGTAAAAGGTGCACGTCCTCCGGCAGATTTTCCGGCGCGGTCACTTCCCGCTCCGCAGCGGAGAAAGCCTGCACGCAAACCGAAAGGCCTGCACGGGTCATCATCTTTCTGGGGGAAATCACTCTGGCATCCAGGAATCGCACTCCCAGGCAGACGCTCAGCGTCCCTTCCGGGATATCCTCCGGCAAATCCCACTTTCCCTGAAAAGGAACCCAGGCATCCATGGTTTGGGGAATCCTCTCTCCCTCCGGGCGATAGAGCACCCAGAGCATGATTCCGCCGCTAAAGGAGGCGGTATCCCGGTGCCACTCCTTGCTGCGCAGCACCGGTTGTCCCCACACCCCCAGGACTCGGTCCACATCCGGCATTCCGTCGGGAATCCGGATTTCCTGGGTCTGCTCCAATTCCCTGGAATCCATGAGCACCGGATTCAGATAAGAAACGACCTGTTTGTTCAATCCCATTTTGCTGCCTCCCTATATCGTAACTTTCCCGGGAAGGAGCAACCTCCCAGGGTTTCCACGGTTTTCACTGCCCATTGTATGCGTTTATCTTCCCATTAGAACCTTCTGAACCTACCTCTGGCGCAGAATGCACCAGCCAAGGGTTATGAGCATCAACCCGGACAGCACACAAAGAAATACAGAGGAAATCCACTGGCCCAGCAAAAGCCCCAGGCCCAGGGCAATCATGCAGCCGCCCCGCATTCGATTTTTCCGGCACACAGAAAAGCACCCCCTGCACAAACTATGCAGGGGGTGCACGAATTATGACAGTCGGGAACGGAAGGCTTAGCCGCCCAGATAGGCCTTGCGCACCTCATCAGACTTGGCAAGCTCTGCTCCCGTACCGCTGAGGGTAATGGAGCCGGTTTCCAGGACGTAAGCCCGGTCGGCAATCTGCAGGGCCTTTCTTGCGTTCTGCTCCACCAGGAGGATGGTGGTGCCGGACTTGTGGAGCTCTTTAATGATTCCGAAAACCTGATCCACAATAATGGGGGCCAGACCCATGGAGGGCTCATCCAGCATCATCAGCTTGGGGTGGGACATCAGTGCCCGGGACATTGCCAGCATCTGCTGCTCGCCGCCGGAAAGCGTTCCGGCAATCTGCTTGCGCCGCTCCTTCAAGCGGGGGAAATAGGTGAAGACCTTCTCCAAATCCTCATCGGATACGCTCTTGCGGATATAAGCGCCCATTTCCAGATTTTCCTGAACGGTCATTTCCAGGAAGATGCGTCGCCCTTCCGGGACGTGGGCAAGACCGGTACGGAGAAGCTTGTAGGCATCCGTATGGGCGATGTTCTGATCGCAGAAGGTAATAGAGCCGCTGCGGGGATGCATCAGACCGGAGACGGTTTTCAGAATGGTGCTCTTACCGGCGCCGTTTGCACCGATCAGAGCCACAATCTCCCCCTCTCCAACCTCGAAGGAAACGTTCTTAACGGCATGGATGGCGCCGTAATACACATCGATATTCTCAATTTTCAGCATTGGTCTGCCCCTCCTCCTTGCCAAGGTAAGCCTCGATCACAGCGGGGTTCGTGCGGATTTCCTCCGGCGTGCCCTTGGCAATGATTCGACCGTAGTTCACCACTGCGATGGCCTCGCAGACGTTCATAACCAGGTTCATATCGTGCTCAATCAGGAAAATAGCCACATGGAAGGTATCCCGAATCCGGCGGATCTGGTGCATCAGCTCCGTCGTCTCGCTGGGGTTCATACCGGCGGCGGGCTCATCCAGCAGGATCACGGAAGGATTGGTTGCCAAAGCCCGGACAATTTCCAGCCGGCGCTGCACGCCGTAAGGAAGAGAACCGGCCTTGGCATCGGCATACTCCGTCAGGCCCATAAAGTCCAGCAGCTCCATGGCCTTTTCATTGGCTTTTTTCTCTGCCTTGTAGTAGCCGGGCAGATGCAGGACGCTGGAGAAGAAGGAGCACTTGATTTCGTTGTGCAGTCCAACCTTTACGTTATCCAGCACGCTCATATCCGTAAACAGGCGGATATTCTGGAAGGTACGGGCAATGCCCAGCTTATTGACCTTGTGCACCGGCATACCCTTAATATCAATGCCATTGACAAGGACGCTGCCGCGGGTGGGCTGATACACACCGGTGAGCAGATTGAAGATGGTGGTCTTACCGGCGCCGTTTGGGCCGATCAGGCCGGAAATCTCGGTGGGGCCGATGGTGATATTGAAATTATCCACGGCAGTCAGACCGCCAAAGTCAATGCCCAGATTCCGAACATCCAGAACGGGCTGCTTTCCCTGATCCTCTTCCCGGACAAAGGTCACGGTGGGCACTTTCAGGATTTTCTTGGAATACTCATTCATTGCTTCCCGCCTCCTTATCTTTCTTACGGAAGGAACCTGCCAGTTTATCTCCCACAACGGACACAAATTCCTTAACCTTGGGAGACCAGGTAAAGAGCATGACGAGAATCAAAACCACCGCATAGATGATCATACGGTAATCCTGCAGGCCGCGCATAGCCTCCGGCAGGATATACAGAACGGTTGCGGAAATAATGGAGCCCAGGATATTGCCCATGCCGCCCAAAACCACGAACACCAGGATATTGATGGAGGTATTGAAATTGAACTTGGTAGCGGTGATGGAGCCATAGTTCATGGCGTACAGCGCGCCCGCCATACCGGCAAGGAATGCGGAGACCACAAAGGCCTTCATGCGGAAGGCGGTGACATTGATGCCCACGGACTCTGCGGCAATCCGGTTGTCCCGGACGGCCTTGATGGCCCGGCCTTCCTTGGAATTGATCAGGTTCTGAACCACAAACAGGGTAACAAGGATCAGCACAAAGCCTATGGCAAACGTAGAAAGCTTGGTGATGCCCGTAGCGCCTCTGGGGCCGGAAATGATCATCGTTCCGCCCTCTCCCAGGGTCAGGCCCTCGGAGCTGAGGGTTGCATGGAGTCCATTTTCATCCACACCCAGGTAGAGGTTGCCGAAAATATTCTTCATGATCTCGCCGAAGGCCAGGGTTACGATTGCCAGGTAGTCGCCCCGCAGACGCAGCACCGGAATGCCGATGAGAAAACCGATGACACCGGCAAGAATGCCGCCCACCAGCATACCAATCACCAGCCGGAGCACCCCATTGGGAACTGCGGAGGCAAGAAGGGACGTGACAACCACTCCGGAGAAAGCGCCCACGCCCATAAATCCGGCATGGCCCAGGCTCAGCTCTCCGCAAATGCCCACCAGCAGGTTCAGGGAAATTGCCAGCACGACATAAGCGCAGGCCGGAACCAGGAAGCCCTTGGTGGTGCTGTTCAGCTTGCCCTGGCTCATGAGAACCTGGAGGATCACGAAGGCAACCGTCACCACGATATATGTGGAGGCCCCTTTGATTTTGTCTTTTGTCAGTTTCTTTTTCATCATAAGCACCTCACACCTTCTCCTGAACCTGCTTGCCCAGAAGTCCTGCGGGCTTGACCAGCAGAATCACAATCAGCACGCCGAACACAATGGCATCACTGAACTGAGGGCTCAGATAAGCCTTGCTGAAGGTTTCGATCACGCCCAGCAGGATGCCGCCCAGCATAGCTCCGGGAATGGAGCCGATGCCGCCAAAGACGGCTGCGGTGAAAGCACGGATGCCGGGCATAGAACCGGTGGTGGGCTGCAGGGTGGGAACCGTGGAGCACAGCAGCACGCCGGCAATGGCAGCCAGGGCAGAGCCGATGGCAAAGGTGGTGGAAATGGTCTGGTTGACATTGATGCCCATGAGCTGTGCGGCATCCCGATCCTCAGACACGGCACGCATGGCCTTGCCGGTACGGGTGCGGGTGGTAAACCAGGTCAGACCCAGCATAATAATCACGGAAGCGGCAATGGTATAAATCACCTCGCCGGTAATCACCAGCTGACCGCCTGCCAGACGCAGGGGCTGGAAGGTTACGATGGAAGTAAAGTTCTTGGGGCTGGAAGACCAGATCAGCTGGGCTGCATTCTGCAGGAAATAGCTGACGCCGATTGCGGTAATCAGCACCGCCAGGCTGGGGGTTCCACGTAAGGGCTTATAGGCAAGGCCCTCAATTACCACACCCAGCAAAGTACAAACCGCCATAGCCGCCAGAATGGACACCACCACCGGCAGACCAAGGTAGTTTGTTACGCAGAAGGAAATATACGCGCCCACCATAATAATATCGCCGTGGGCAAAGTTCAGCATCTTGGCAATGCCGTAGACCATGGTATAGCCAAGGGCAATGATTGCATACACGGAGCCAATGCTGATGCCGTTGATCAAATACTGAATGATTTTCATGGATAGCCCTCTCTTTCTTCTGTTTTTCTCAACAGCCTATGAAAAAAGCCGTTACAGGCGTTATTACCAACGGCTCCTTTCATAGACTGCTGATTCTTGAATATCTCTTTAGGGGATGGGGGCCGAAGCCGCCCATCCCCTTTGATGGAATTGTGTCTGTAAACGTTTAGCCCATGGGAACGTAAACGCCGTTCTCAATAACCACTGCGGCAGGAGCCTTGGAGATCATGCCGTTTGCATCCCAGTGCATACCGGTACCGGTCAGGCCGTCAACGCTCATGGTAGCGAACTGGCCTTCCAGGATGGTGCACAGCTCTTCGGCAGTCTCGTTGCCGGTAACACCGGCAGCGGTCATTGCATCGTAGATGGCGTAGATCACGTCGTAGCCGTCAGCAGCGAACTGGTTGGGCACCAGGCCGTCCATCTTTGCCTTGAACTTGGTAACGAAGGACTGAGTAGCCTCGTCGGAAGCATTGGCATCGAAGGGGGTCATGAGGGTCAGGCCCTCTGCCAGGGAGGTATCGAAGCCTTCCACGGTCAGGATGCCGTCCATGCCGTCACAGCCAAAGAACTTGGGGGTGTAGCCAACGCGGTTTGCGTAGGTCAGAATCTGAGCAGCCTCGGTGTAGTAGATGGGCAGGAACACCAGATCTGCACCGGCATCCTGGCACTTGGTCACCTGGGTGGACAGGTCAGCCTTGTTGTCGGCGGTGTAGGAAGTGGTTGCCACGACCTCAACGCCCAGCTCGGTAGCCTTGTCGGAGAAGCCCTTGTACAGGCCGGAGGAGTAGTCATCGGAGGAATCGTAGATGATGCCAACCTTGGAGCCGGCGAACTTGGTGGAAACCAGCTCAGCAGCGCTTGCGCCCTGGTTGGGGTCGGTGAAGCACATCTGGAAGACGTTGGGGCCGGTCAGAGCCAGAGACTCAGCAGAAGCGGAGGGAGTCAGGTTGAACATATTGTCGGTGACGGTTTCGGGAGCAACTGCCAGAGCAGAGCCGGTGGTAACCTGGCCTGCCATAACCTGCATGCCCCAGTCCTTCAGGACGTTGTAAGCGGAAACAGCCTTCTCGCCGTCGGCCTCGTCATCCTGGGCGTTGAACTCGATCTGCAGGCCACCCTTGGCGTTGATCTCTTCAACAGCCACTTCCATGCCGGCCTTAACAGCCAGGCCGTAAGCGGAAGCACCGCCGGTCAGAGGGCCGGACATACCAATCTTAACAGTGCCGGTGCCTTCGGCGGCAGCGGCGGTCTCACCGGCAGCAGCCGTGGTCGCGGCGGCAGTGGTGGATGCGGTGCTGGAAGAGTTGCCGCAGCCGGCGAAGCAGGCTGCTACCATAGCCAGAGCCATGGCAAATGCAAGATACTTTTTCATTTTCTTTTCTCCTTTGCTTTATTGGAAGTAAACTATAAAAAAGCGGCTGCCCAAAAGCAACCGCTTCTTCATACGTTCTCAGAATCCCCGGTCGCACAATATGAATTTCCGATAATTCGGCGCAGTACATCTACCCGCAAACCGGCTAGAATGTTCCCAGGAATAATTCGTACAGAGGCCCCGGACACGCAGCGATTGTTCTTTACAGTACTCTGAAACATATCCAAAACCTCCTTGTTGAATGTGATGATATTGTATCTCGCACAAGGACATTTGTCAACAAGGTAAACACTACATATAATGCTTCATAATTTCTTAAATTTTTGTGCAGAACTTACAAGCGCCTGTCGTACCCTTTGGTTTCCAGGGTTTTACCAAAGATTTATGTACCAATCCGGCATAAAAAGAAGCTGTCGGGCCTCCTTTTGGGGGTTGACCCGACAGCAAAGATACTTAATTTCCATCCAATACGGCCCTGCATTCCTGTAAAACGGGGGCAAGCACCGGCACGCAGGTCGCGCTGCCGTAGCCGCCGTTTTCCACGACCACAATAAAGGCCAGAGGATATTTTTCATCCAGCAGGAAGCCGGAAAACATGGCGTTGGATTTCTGTCCGCCGCCCAACTGGCTGGTTCCGGATTTTGCGCACACGGTAAGTCCCGGGAAATGCCCGTCGCCATAGATAATCTGCACATTGTTCCGCAGATAGGACTGGAGCTTTTCCGCCGTGGTCTGGCTCATGATCCGGTCTGTGGCGTTGGCCTTGGCCTCGTACGCCATCTCCTCTCCCCTGGCAACGGAGCTGACCAGGAAGGGCTCTACCCCCTTGCCGCCATTGGCAATGGTGCCCATGAAGGTCATGAACCGGGCAGGGTTAATAAGGTCGGAATGCTGACCGATACAGCTCCAGGCAAAGGAAGCGCCGCCGGTATTGGAAATATCATAGTTTCCCACCGCGCTGGTAACGCCATCAAAGGAGACGCTCTGGGTGATGCCGAACTTCTTGACGTATTTCTCCATGTTTTTTCTGCCCACAAGCTGGGCAATCTGGGCAAAGCTGCAATTGCAGGAGTGGGCCAGGGCCCCCTTTAAATCCAGAGTGCCGTGGGCGGTTTCGCAGGTGACGGCCTCGGTGCCATATTCGTACGAGCCGTCGCAGTAAAAGGTTTTGCTCTCGATATCCGGCACGCACTCCAGCGCCGCCGCCGTGGTTACCACCTTGAAGATAGAGCCCGGGACATAGCTGGACTGCAAAAAGCGGTTGAGGTACACCCCCTCGAATTTCCCGGAGGTATCCCCTTCAATATCCGGCACGTTATCCGGGTCGTAGGTCGGGGAGGTAACGGCGCAGAGAATCTCGCCGGTTTTATAATTATAGATGCCCACCGTGCCCTTTCTGCCGTTCAGGGCGGTAAGGGCCGCATTCTGCACTCTGGCAGACAGCGTCAGCTTTTCCACGCCGCCGCTGCCGGAAAAATCGTAGAGCCCGTTTACCTTGTCGTAACCGGACATGATGGCGGCATAGCTGCCCACCGCTCCGGCCTGGATGGAGCCCTGGCGATCTCCCAGCCAGTGCATGGTGGAGGCCCGGGTTTGGGCATTGTCGGAGTACTTTCGTTCCTCCTCCACATCCAGCAGCACCACATTATCCCGGTCTACCACCGTACCGGTTCCCAGATTGCTGCCCTTAAACACATGGGGAGAGCCGGGTGAAACCACCCACTTATCCGCTTTTACCGTGTATTCCAGCACAAAGAAGCCCATGCCGCCCAGAAGCAGCAGGATAAACAGGCCCATCAGCCAGCTTCTTTTGGTTACTCTGTTCATTGGTTTCCTCCTATTTTGAGAAGCGCACGGCAAAGCTGGCATTCTGCCGGGTATCCGCCGCCTTGACAAAGGCCAGCAGGCCCCAAGCGCCGATCATGCTGGTTCCGCCGTTGGAGATAAAGGGGAAGGTAACCCCGGTAAAAGGAAGGATATCCACCGTGCCCAGGCAGTTTAAGGAGGCCTGGATCAGCAATATTCCCGCCGCCGTGCAGCCGCCGATGCAGTAGAAGCTGCTGCGGGAGACCCGGGAGGTACGGATGGCGAAAAGGCCCAGGGCCACCACTGCCAGAACCGCCATCAGCGCCAGCAGCAGCCCCCATTCCTCGGAAATGGTGGCAAAGACAATATCGGAGTCCGCCGCAAAGACCTTTTGCAAAAAGCCCTTCCCCGGCCCAAGGCCAAACAGGCCCCCGGAGGCGATGCACATAATGGCCTGGGTCTGCTGATAGCCGGAAGTAAAGGGATTCTCCCAGATATGCCGCCAGGAGGCAAACCGGTTGAGGGCATGGGGAGCAATGCGCAGAGCCAGCACCCCGGCAAAGCCCAGGGCCGTGCAGGCCAGGGCAATGGTGCCCACGCTGCCGGAGCGAAGATAGGCGATAATCAGGAAGGCACAGAAGAAAATCAGCGCCGTGCCAAAATCGTTCATCAGTGCCAGCAGGCCGCAGATCACCACGGAATAGGCAATGAACAAAATCAGATTCCGCTTGTTCATAATCCGGTCCATGGTGGATGCACCGGCGTAGACAAAGCAGACCTTACTCAATTCCGAGGGCTGCAGAGAAAGAGAGCCGATCATCAGCCAGTTTTTTGCTCCATAGTATTCCGTGCCGAATACCAGGGTAATGACCAAAAAGCCCACACCGGCAAGCACCGCAAGATAGCGGAAGCGCTTTGCCCGCTCCAAATCCCGCAGTGACCAGCCGATGAGCAGGAACATCATCACGCCCAGCACCATGGCGGCAGACTGCTTGAGTACCTCCCCCGGCTTTACCGTAGCAATGGCTGCAATGCCCAGGGTGCACAGGAAAAAGGCGATGGTTTCCACCTCGAAGGAGCTGCGGCGAATCATGGCATAGAACAGGAACAGCGCCCACTGGCAGATTGCCACGGTGCCAAAGCCCAGCACATAAGCAGGATACTCCTCCTGTGCCCCCGTGAGCAAAAAGCCCATAAGCATAATCCCCTGGAGAAGGGTCAGCAGTACCAGGCCTAATAGGCCGCTCCAGCCGCTGGAGCCCTTGGTGCGCAGCTGACTTTGCAGCTGCTCCTGGCGCTTGGTAATGGGGCTGAGCTCCATATCCACCCCGCCGATGGAGATGGTATCCCCGGGGTGCAGGGCGCAGATATTTACCCGTTCTCCGTTGACCCAGGTTCCCGTTTTGGAGCTGGCATCGGTAATGGTCCAGCTTCCGTCATCGTAGCGGGTGAGAACCGCATGGTTGCGGGATACCGTGGACAGGGCCACGGTAATATCGCTGCTTTTGCTTCTGCCGATGACATTCTCCCAATGGGTAACCGCCACCTGGCTGCCATCGGTAAACTTCAGCCAGGCCCAGATTTCCGGCTCCCGGCGGAAGGAAAGCAGCGGGCGGGCGCAGTGCAGCAGCAGCCAGGCAGCCAGCGCCGGAACGATGTAGCGGGCAACCGCCACAAACACATCGGCGTATAGCTCCCTGGACTGGGTCACGAGATCCAGAATCGATTGCAAATCCGTCATTTCTTTCGTCCTTCCTCTTTTGGAAGATGGTTATACAGTAAGTACCATGTTTTTATTTCCGTGTCAAATGATTTTTTTCTTAAGGGAACGCAAAAGGGCAATCTCCCGGGTGTATCCTTCTATCTCATTGGGGGTTTCCAGAATCATGGGTTTTCCCTCCAGCAGGGGATGGTTTACGATTGCCGCAAAAGTTTCCGTTTTCAGGCTGCCCTCTCCGATTTTTTCGTGGCGATCCTTATGGCTGCAAAAAGGGTTTTTGCTGTCGTTTAAATGGAGGGCCTTCAGCCGGTTCAGGCCGATCACCCGGTCGAATTCCTGCAGCACCTCATCCAGATTCTGCCGAATATCGTAGCCGGCATCGTACACGTGGCAGGTATCCAGGCAGACCCCCAGGTCGTCCCTTCCTACGGCATCCAGAATGGCCCGAAGCTCTTCAAACCGGGAGCCCACCTCGCTTCCCTTCCCTGCCATGGTTTCCAAAAGCACCGTCACCGGATAATCGGGGGCCATGGCAGTGCGAAGCGCCTGGGAAATTTCCTCAATTCCCCGCTCCGTCCCCTGGCCCACATGACTGCCGGGGTGAAAATTGTAGAAGTTTCCCGGCAAAAGGGCCATACGGCGCAAATCGTCTGCCAGGATCCCCGCGGCAAAGGCCCGGTCTTCCTCCTTTGCGGTGCACAGATTCATGGTATACGCGCCGTGGGCAACCAGCGGGCCAAAGTGCCCCTCCTCCAGCAGCTGCATCGCAGCCCGGACATCCTCCGGGTGTTCCTCCTTGGAGCGGCTGCCCCTGGGATTCCGGGTGAAGAAGGCAAAGGTATCCGCCCCCATTGCCATCGCCTGGCGAACCATGGCGCAATAGCCTTTTGATGCAGATAAATGGCAGCCAAAATACATGGGGTTTCCTCCCGAAAAAAGTAGTTTGAGCTATTCTATCATATTTCCGGAAAAAAATCAAATAACGCTTTCCCTCCTCCCCAATCTATGGTATAATCGGCTCTGTAAACGAACATATCGAGGTGCTGCCCTGTGCCGAAATCCGACAACCAAAAGCTGAAAATTCTCTATATTCTGGATTATCTGCAAAAAAACTCCCACCAGGAGCACCCGGTGAGAGCAGGCGAATTAACCGCTATGCTGGAAAAGCACGACATTCCGTGCGACCGAAAGACCATCTATTCCGATATTGCCGCATTGCAAGACTACGGGATCGACATTCTCTCCCTCCCCGGCAAAACCGGCGGCTACTACATCGGGCAGCGCAGCTTTGAAAAGCCGGAACTAAAGCTTCTGATTGACGCCGTGCAGTCCAGCCGATTCCTGACGGAGAAAAAATCCAGGGAGCTGATTGAAAAACTGTGCACCCTGTGCAACGAAGATGATGCCCGGCTGATGCGCCGGGATGTGGTGGTATCCGGGCGGGTAAAGAGCATGAATGAATCCATCTACTACAGCGTGGATGCCATTCAGGAGGCCATATCCCGCAACAGGCAGATCACCTTCCGCTATTTCAACTGGGGCATTGACGGGAAGCGCATCTACCGGGAAAAGGACTACATTGCCAGCCCCTACGGTCTTTGTCAGGAGGGGGAAAACTGCTATCTGCTGGCCCTATCCCCCCGCCACGGCATTACCAGCTACCGGGTAGACCGGATGACGGACATCACCCTTCTGAAAGAGCCCAGAGTCCCCTGTCCGGAGCTCACCGGCAAGGCCCTGACGGACTACTGTGCCAAGCGCTTCCAGATGTTTGCCGGTGACAGCGTTGCCGTCAAGCTGCGCTTTCACAAGGATTTGACCAACGTGGTGATGGATCGCTTTGGAAACAACACCATGCTGATCCCCGATGGGGAAGATCACTTTGTTTTCACCGTAAATGTTGCAGAATCCCCCATGTTTCTCAGCTGGGTCATTGGCTTTGGGGACAAAGCGGAGATCCTCTACCCGGAGCGCATCCGCCAGGCCTGCAAGGAGCTGTGCCGGCAGGTGATGCGCATCTATCAGGACAGGGAAAAGGACCGAAACACCTGACTCCACACCACCTGAGAGGGAACCTCCGGGTTTGCGGGCCGCAGCACCGACAGGCAGTAGTGATAATTTCCGTCATCCAGGATGACGGCCCTGCCCAGCTGCTCTCCGGTTTCCCCTGCGGCAGCCCAGACAAATTCGTAACGCTTATAGTCCCCCTGCTGGGTTTCCATTACCGTCAGCTCCTCTTTTCCCCTGCCGCAGAGGGCGCGCAGCGTCGCATCCAGGTCACCGGAGGCCATGGTCTCCAGGAAGATTTCGTAATCGTCGGCAAGATACATACGCCCGGCGTCACTTTCCATAACCCCCGCAGCGGCATTTTCCGGCAAATCCACCAGTATTTCCCTGGGCTCAGCCATTGCCGGGACATCCCAAACGTCCGCCACGGTTTCCATGGTCGGCTTTCCCGCGCAGCCAGCAAGCAGGGGCAAAAGGGCCAAATATACAAACAGCTTTTTCACACAAATCCCTCCAGAAAGGCACTGATCCGCCATGAAAGAAATTCTGTTTCTCTACCTAGTGATAATCAATGCAATTGCCTTCGGGCTTATGCTGATTGACAAATACAAAGCCAAGAAAAATCTTTGGCGTATTCCGGAAGCGACCCTGATGACCACGGCCCTGCTTGGGGGCAGCATCGGAGCGCTGATCGGAATGTACACCGTGCGCCACAAGACCAAGCACCCCAAGTTTACCGTGGGCATTCCCCTGATCCTTCTGGCCCAGGCTGCACTGGGTGTGTATATCGCCCTGAGATAAAAATGCAAAGGCGGCTGGAAAAGCAGTCCCCGGTGGAATAAAAAGGGGCTGTTGCAAAAAAGAACCTATAGGGTTCAAAACGTCCAAAAGAAAACTGTCATTGCGAACCACTACGCCCGCAGGCGTGTACAGAGCGCAACCGCCAAAGGCGGCTCTTAGCGCGAGTCGTGCCGCAGCACTGGTGTGCGCGCCGGCACGCAACGGAAGATTAAGCCCCCTGTGTTTTATTTTTCTCCGTCCTCCTGGGCCATTTCCCGGAGGAGCTTTTGATCCTTCTTGGAGGAAAGATCCAGCTTTGCATACATATCCGGTCGGCGTAGCCTTGTCCGGCGCAGGGACTGCTTCCGCCGCCACTGGTTCACCTTTTCATGGTTGCCGGAAAGGAGAATCTCCGGCACGGCCCGACCGTGCCACACCGCCGGACGGCTGTACTGGGGGTACTCCAGGAGACCGGAAAAATGGCTCTCGTCTTCAAAACACTCCGGGTCTGCCAGCACCCCGGGAACCATCCGGCAAACGGCATCCGTTACCGCCATTGCCGCAATCTCTCCCCCGGTCAGGACAAAATCCCCCAAAGAGATTTCCTCGTTCACGCACTCGTCGATGAACCGCTGGTCGATTCCCTCGTAGTGCCCGCAGACCAGAACCAGGTTTTCCATTTTGCTCAGCCGAATGGCATCCGCCTGGGTGAAGGTGTGCCCGCAGGGGGACATATACACCGTGTACACCGGCCCGCCGGCCTCGTCGCACACCGCCTCCCAGCAGCGATAGATGGGGTCGGCCTGCATGATGGCCCCCCGTCCGCCCCCGTAGGGGTAATCATCCACCTGGTTCTGCTTGTTGGAGGTATAGTCCCGAATCTGGTGGGCCTCTATGCGGATATAGCCCCGCTCCTGGGCCCGGCCCAGGATGCTTTCCGACAGCACATCCCCCAGCGTATCCGGGAAAAGGGTGAGAATATCAATCCGCATCGGTTTGCATCCCCTCCAGAAGTGTTACCTGCATTTCATTTTTTTCCAAATCCGTGGAGAGGATAAAGGCCTTGACCGCAGGAATCATATATTCCCGCTCCCCTTTTACCACATACACCTGGTTGCCGGGATAATCCAGCACCTGGGTCAGCTCCCCGATGAGATTGCCCTGGCTATAAACCTGCATCCCAATGAGCTCGGCGGCAAAAATCACACCGTCTTCCACATCCTCCCGGTAGATTTCCACGGTTTTCCCCCGAAGTGCCTGGGCCTTTTCCATGGTATCCACCCCCTCCAGGCGCATTAGATCGCAGGTATTCTGCACCCGGCAGGACAAAATGGAATAGTCCTGTTTGCCGATGCGGCAGCGATGGAAGGCACACATACTCTCCGGGCTATCCAGCCAGGGCAGCAGTTTTACTTCCCCCCGGACGCCATGGGTATTTACAATTTCGCCTGCTTCGATAAATGGGAGCTTCATGCTTTTCTCCTTTGCTTTCTCCGCCGCACCGGAAGGGACGGCGGGTTTTCTATGCATACCGCATTCCCTTTGGGGAAATACGGACATTCTCGGTAAATACGAAAATGGCGCTGTTAAAAAACGCCCCATAGCGGGTTTCCGGCAGAGCTTCGGGAAATCCGAAGCCAGCGCCCACGTTTTTTAACAGCCCCATAGCCGTTTAATCCACAATTTCAACGGTGACCTTTTCGCCAGTGCGCTGGGCAACCGTCTTGATAATGGTGCGGATCTCTTTGGCAATCCGCCCCTGGCGACCGATGACCTTGCCCATGTCGCCTTCGGCAACATGGAGCTCCAGAACCTTGCCCTCTTCATCAGAGGTTTCTACAACGGTAACGGAATCGGGATCGTCTACCAGGCTCTTTGCCATATACAGCAAAAGTTCCTTCATTGTGCCACTCCTTCAAAAGGGCTTACAGAACACCGGCGTTCTTCAGCAGGCCCCGAACGGTATCGGTGGGCTGTGCACCGTTCTTGATCCATGCCTGAGCCTTCTCTGCGTCAACGGTAACGGTGGCGGGATTGGTCAGGGGGTTGTAGGTGCCGATCTCTTCGATGCAGCGGCCATCACGGGGGGAACGGGAATCGGCAACAACGATACGGTAGTAAGGAGCCTTCTTAGCACCCATTCTTCTCAGTCTGATCTTAACCATGAAAGTTTCACCTCCATAAAAAGTCTAAGTAAATATATCGCAAAGCAAAATCGCTTTTGGCGAACAAAGGGAGTTACATTCCGGGGAAGTGCATTCCGCCGAAACCGCGCATCCGCTTCAGCTTCTTGGCAGCACCCGGGCCGGAGAACTGCTTCATAAGCTTGCGCATCTGCTCAAAGGATTTTAAGAGCTTGTTTACATCCTCTACCCGCAGGCCGCATCCGGCGGCGATCCGCTTTTTCCGGCTGGCGCCGATGATGCTGGGGTTCTCCCGCTCCTTGGGAGTCATGGAGAGGATGATGGCCTCGGTATGGGCCATGGCCTTGGGATCCAGCTTGATATCCTTCAGCCCCGCCCCACCGGGCATCTGGGCCAGAATGTCTTCCATGGAGCCCATGGATTTCAGCTGAACCATCTGATCGTAAAAGTCCTGGAGGGTGAAGCGGTTTGTCCGCATCTTCTCCTCCATCTTGGCGGCCTGCTTGGCATCGTATGCCTTTTCGGCCTTTTCGATGAGGGAGAGCACATCCCCCATACCCAGAATCCGGCTTGCCATCCGGTCGGGATGGAAAACCTCGATATCCTCCAGCTTTTCGCCCATACCGGCGAACTTAATGGGCTTGCCGGTAACGGCACGCACGGACAGGGCCGCGCCGCCTCTGGCATCGCCATCCAGCTTGGAAAGCATAACGGAATCGATATCCAACCACTCGTTAAAGCTCTGAGCGGCATTCACCGCATCCTGACCGGTCATGGCGTCCACAACCAGCATGATCTCGTTGGGCTTGACGGCGGCTTTGATATTTTTCAGTTCCTCCATCAGCGCCTCGTCCACGTGGAGGCGGCCGGCGGTGTCCAGAAACACCATATCGTAGCCTCTCTGCCGGGCATAGAGGACAGCCTCTTTGGCGGTTACCACAGGGTCTTGGGTTCCCTTTTCAAACACGGGAATTCCCAGCTTTTCGCCGCAGACCTTTAACTGCTGAATTGCGGCAGGACGGTAGACATCGCAGGCCACCAGCAGGGGGTTTCTCCCCTGGCGCTTCATAAGGCCTGCCAGCTTGCTGCCGTTGGTGGTTTTACCTGCGCCCTGCAGGCCAACCAGCATAACCACCGTGGGGCCGTTGGGATTGATATTTAAGTGTTTTGTTTCCGCGCCCATGAGCTTGCACAGCTCTTCGTTTACGATCTTGACGATCATCTGGGCGGGGGTCAGGGATTCCAGCACGTCGGCGCCTACGCAGCGCTCCGTAACGGACTTGGTAAAATCCTTAACAACCTTATAGCTGACATCCGCTTCCAGCAGCGCCATGCGGATCTCCCGCATCGCTTCCTTCACATCCGCTTCCTTCAGGCGGCCCTTGCCGCGAAGCTTTTTGAAGGTGGAAGAGATTTTTTCAGTCAAGCCTTCAAATGCCATAGTTTACTCCTCAAGCTCCTGGGCAGCGGACAAAATCCCCTTTGCCAGGGCGGCAATCTGAGAATCGGGATTCCGGGAAAGCGCCTGGGCTGCCGCCTCAATGCTGTGGGCAGCGGCGCGTACCTTTTCATCCCGCCGGACAAAGCCGGTTTTTTCTTCCATGTTACGGAGCAGGGCCTCTGCCCGGCTGAGATTATCAAATACGCCCTGACGGCTGATGCCCAGCTCCTGGGCGATTTCTCCCAGGGACAAATCCTGATTGTAGCGCATATCCACACAGGCACGCTGTTTTTCTGTGAGCAGTTCGCCGTAATAGTCGAACAGCAGCGTCATTTCCAGTGCTTCCATGGCAGAATCCTCTCCGTGTCAAGGTTTTCCCCTTGACAGCCTGGTTATTGTACACGAGAAGCAAGGGTTTGTCAAGTATTTTTCCTTGACAGTCCAAAATTATTTTTCGATGCAATACCAGCGGGACAGCTCCCTGGTTTTGATAAAGCCCGTCTTTTCATAAAGGGCTATGGCCCGACGGTTTTCCGAAGCCACTTCCAGCCGCAGGGGAACCCCGGGGCATACCGAGCACAGGGAATGGAGCACGCGCTTGCCCATTCCGGGTTTCACCGCGGCAATGGCCTCTATGGTATCCTCCCCCAGCCAGCCGATTCCCAACAGCTCCCCCTGACGGTGGACAAAGTAGGTATTGCCCCGCAGGATTGCCGCCTCGTCCCGTGATTCCTGGGTGGAGGCATTGCAGACATGGGAAAAGGCCGCATTATAGATTTCCCGCCATTTCCCCACGGTGGCCTCCGTCACCGGGAAGAGACTCTCCACCAGCTCCTCCTGCACATTGGGGATGCCCCGCATTTCCAGCATTGCCGTGTGCAGCGGGTAGCGCTCCACCGCAGGATGGCCCGTGGCATACACCTTTTCCGCGCCGCAGGCCCGGCAAAAATCCGCGCACTCCTGCAGCAGCGCTTCCGGCGCTCTGGAATCCCGGAGGGTGATATAGGCCTCCTTTCGGTAGGGAATCTCCTTGAGGATCAGGCTGGAAACCCCATTTTCTGTTGTAAACATGGGAAAATCCTTCATACAGTCAGTTCCTTTCAAAGAAATGTTGAAAAAAGCCGGAAATGTGCTATACTATGGAAAACGGAAAAAAGAAGGTTAAAAAATGCTCGCAAATTATCATACCCATACTCCCCGGTGCAATCACGCCGTGGGCTCCGAGGAGGAATACATTCGTCAGGCGGTGGACAAAAAGCTGCAGATTCTGGGCTTTTCCGACCACACCCCCTACCTCTTCCCCGGCGACTACTACTCCACCTTCCGGATGCGCCCCCAGGAGCTTGCCGGATACGTTGCAACGCTACAGAATCTGCGGGAAAAATATGCCCACGCGCTGGAACTGCACATCGGCCTGGAAGCGGAATACTACCCCGCCTATTTCCCCCAAACCCTGGATTTTCTCCGGGACGCGGGAATCGAATACCTGATTCTGGGGCAGCACTTTGTGGGCAACGAGCCGGAGGGCAGCTACAGCGGACGGGAAACGGCGGATAAAAGCGTTTTGGAGGGCTACTGCCGCCAGGTCATCGCCGCCATGGACACGGGATGCTTTTCTTACATCGCCCACCCGGACATCATAAATTACACCGGCCCCAAGGAAATCTACCGGCAGTGGATGGGCACGCTGATTAAAGAAGCAAAGGATCACGCCATCCCCCTGGAGCTGAACCTATTGGGCCTGCGGGAAGGGAGAAACTACCCCGGCCCCGGCTTTTTGGAGCTGGTGGCAGAGGAAAATCTGCCCCTGGTTCTGGGGTGCGACGCCCACCAGCCGGATCACCTGGCAGAGCAAACCATGCTGCAAAAGGGTCAGGCGTTGCTGGATTCCTTTGGGATCCCCCTCCTATCCAAGGTAGACCTGCGCAAACTATAAGGAAACAGCCATCGGCAGATAACCGATGGCTGCATTTTTTACTTGCCTTCCTTTTCGGCCTTCTTGGCAGCCTTGGCCTTTGCCTTGGCCTCCTGAGCCTTCTTGGCCTCTGCCTTTGCATTCTCGGCAGCGGTCTCGTTGGTGGACATTGCCCACTTGGCAATCTCGATCCGAACCTGGTCGGCGCCGGTCTCGATAACCAGCTTGTCTTCCTTGATGTTCACAACGGTGCCGACGATCCCGCCGATGGTGGTGATCTTATCGCCGTTCTTCACGGAAGAACGCATCTGCTCTGCTTCCTTCTTCCGCTTGTTTTCGGGGCGGATGAGCATGAAGTAGAACACAGCCAGCATCAGAACCAGGGTAACCAGCATGCTGGACATTCCGGCAGAGCCGGTAGCAGTCAAAACAGTAAGCATTGGGATGAACTCCTTTATATGTGATGGAAAACATTATAGCATTCCCGGAACAAAAGCGCAAGAAAAAAAACAAAGAATTTACCAAGTGGTATCCGTGGCATCGGGATAATGGAAAACCTCCTGGAGCTTTGCATAGTAGGGCGTGGGGTCGCCGTTCTCCTCATAGCGCCAGGGCGTGCCGTACTCGTTGCCCTCGTACTGGGTCAGGCACTCCGGGTGAACCTGCGCAAAGCGCTCCAATTCCTCCTGGGATGCTTTGGGCTTTACATAGACAAAGCACTCCAAGGGCAGATCATCCAGGGGCGACAAATCCTCCACATGGGTATAGCTGATATTCAGCCGTTTCAGGCTTTCGCAGCCGGACAGCGGAGACAGGTCTGTCAGCAGGCCGCAGTTGGAGAGCTCCAAAAATTCCAGTTCCTTACAGTTTTCAAAGGGAGTCAGGTCTTTGATGATGGAGCCGGAGACAATGATCGCCTTGAGTTTGGGCATATTGGCGACCCAGCTCCAATCGGAGAGGATTTCGTTGTGCCCGAAATCGATATATTCCACATCCTCGCAGTACTTTAGCTGCTTGACCGTGCTGTTGGTCACATTGTACACATAGCGCAGAACCGTCCGGTCTGTCAGGCAGCTGCCGGCCTTGGCAAAATAGATCCGCCAGACGATCTTGGTCTGCCCCCGGTAGTCCTCCCGAAGCCGGGCCAGAACCTCATCGGAAAGGTAGCAGTGCTCCAAAAGCATATATTTGCAGCCCTTCATAATATCCAGGGCCTGACGGAGCTCCGGCTCTTTGCTGTCTCCAATTTTCTTGCTGTGAAATTCCACCCGTTCGTCCAGGGTAGAGACCCTCTGCCCAAAAAGATCGAAGCTATAGTCAAATACCGTATCCGGCGCCGCCTCCTGAAGGGTGTGGACTTCCTCCACCGTAAGGCTGCTGTTTCCTTCCTCATCCGTCAGCCGTGCGGTCTGCACCCGGGGAAGCAGTGGCAGCGCGGCGGTAACGGCATCCATGTCCTCTGCCGTCATGGCGGTCAGGTCCAGCGCTTCCGCGTCCCATTGCACTTCCTTGCCCAAAAGCTCCACGGTATAGGAAAAGGTGATTTGGGGGTATTTTTCCTGCAAGTCGGAAAGCTCCCTGGCTGACAGGCAGATCTGTGGGAAATGCACCTCCTGCAATTTGGGGAAATATCCCAGGTTATTCAGGAGCAGGTCTTGATCGCAGCTTTCCAGGGTCAGCTCTGACTCCGTGGACTTTGGCTGCACCCCGCCCAAATCCACGGTATACACCACCTCCACCTGGGGGTGGGCAAGAGCATAGCTTTCCAGGGCGGCATAGCAGGTGCTGCCGGTCAGATCGGCTTTCTGTAAATTGGGGTACTGCTCCAAGTCCCCGATGGTATCCTCCGTGACCACCATGGTCACTTCCGTAATATCCGCCGTTTCCGTCTGTGCAGTTTCTCCCCCACCGGCACACCCGGCAAGGAGCAGAATGCCCAGTAACAGAAGCAGCATTTTGGCTCGTTTCATTCTCGTCCTTCTTCCATGGTTTTTTTCCGGTGCATTATAGCATACTCTCCCCCGGAAAACAAGGCGCTGCCCGCTATTGTGCCCTGTGCCGCGTTTTTTCATTCTCCGGTGCAAAAAATACTTGACAGGAAACAGGGGGACTGCATTATAATACAAGAAAACGACCAAGGAGGGTTTCCTATGGAAAAAGCAAAAGTGTACTTCACCAAAACCATCACCCCGGAAAACGTGATCCGTCTTTACCAGGCTCTGGGCAAGGAGCTGCCTGGCAAGGTCGCCGTAAAGGTTCACTCCGGTGAAAAGGGCAACCAGAATTTCCTTCGCCCCGAATTTATGAAGCCCATGATCGACTCCGTCCACGGCACGGTGGTAGAGTGCAACACCGCCTACGGCGGCGCACGGAACACCACGGAAAAGCACCGGGAGCTGATTGCCTATCACGGCTGGAGCCACTACTTTAACGTGGACATCATGGATGCGGAAGGCCCCGACCTGGAGCTGGAAATCCCCAACGGCAAAAAGATTCAGAAGAACTACGTGGGCAAGGACATGGTCAACTACGATTCCATGCTGGTGCTGTCCCACTTCAAGGGGCACCCCATGGGCGGTTTCGGCGGCGCGCTGAAGCAGCTGTCCATCGGCTGCGCCTCCTCTGCCGGTAAGGCCTACATTCACTCCGCCGGAAAAACCACCGACCAGTACACCCTGTGGGATCACGTTGCCCCCCAGGATGATTTCCTGGAGAGCATGGCAGACGCCGCCAGCAGCGTTGTTCAGTATTTCAAGGGCAACATGGCCTTTGTAAGCGTCATGTGCAACATGAGCGTGGACTGCGACTGCTGCGCCGTCGCAGAAGATCCCTGCATGAAGGACATCGGTATTCTCTCCTCCCTGGATCCCGTTGCCCTGGATCAGGCCTGCATTGACCTTGTGAAGCAGTCCACCGACCCCGGTCGGGATCATCTGCTGGAGCGGATCAACACCCGCCACGGCACCCACACCATCGATGCCGCCGCTGCCCTGGGCTTCGGCAGCCAGGAGTACGAGCTTATCTGTGTTGACTAAATCCAAATAATGCACCGCGCCGGTTTTCTTGGCCTGTAAAGGCCCGGGAAACCGGCGCGTTGGTTTGCAATGACACCCCTTTTCGTCATTCCGAGGCAGTGCGCACACTGCCGTGGGAATCTTCTCTTCGCACTAGCTGCCCCGGTTAACCGACCTTGAGATTGCCACACCAGTCTGAGGACTGGTTCGCAATGACGAAGGAGGAGGTGTGTGCGCACTGGTTCGCAATGACGAAGGAGGAGGTGTGTGCGCGCCGGTTCGCAATGACGAAGTGGGGTAGTCTGCGGCACTGGGAAAGCAATGACGAAGAATATGGGGTTTTGTTTAAGAATTGCTTAACTTTTCCGTGTTTTGTTGCTTGGGGAAAATGCTTGTGCTATACTGGTAAAAAAGGAGGGAAATCCATGAAATATATCCTCATCGAGTCCTTATTCAGCGGGGTTTGCACGCTGCCGGTGCTTCTCATTCTGCGGAAAAATATTCGGGTAACGGATACGGTCTGGGCGCGATTTTCCCTGGTCGTTTACGTGCTCTACCTGAGCACCATGTTCAATGTGGTGGGAATTCCCGGCATTCCCTATTTGTCTTGGGGGCCAAATGTGAATCTGATTCCCTTCTCCGATTTTGGGGACAGCCGCTTTTTCTGGCTATCGGGGATGAACGTTTTGATGACGGTTCCCCTGGGCTTCCTGCTGCCCCAGATTTGGGGATGCTATCGCCGCTTTTCCAGCACGGCGCTGACCGGAATGCTCACTGCCCTGTCCATTGAACTATTGCAGCTGTTTTCCTCCCGGGCAACGGATGTGGACGATCTGATCTTCAACACCCTGGGCGTATGCCTGGGCTATCTGGCTGCCAGGCTTTTGACCGGGCGGCACTGGCGCATCGGCGTGCAGAAAGAACGGCAGGAGCGCTGCTCCTTGCTATGCGTAAACGGGATCGTATTCTTCTTCCATTTCTTCCTGCGTTTTCCTGTGCTGAATTTACTGTACCCCCTGCTTCACTGAACAGAATGGGCCAAAATAGCGCGCCGGTTTTCCTGACCTGTAAAGGCCCGGAAAACCGGCGCGCTATTTTGCAAGGACGGTGGAGCGCTTACCGGATCCTCCTGGTGATCTCCTCGCCCATCCGGGTGCAGCCGACTTTCCGGCAATCACCGGAAGACAGGATATCCGCCGTGCGGAAGCCAGCATCCAGGGTATCGGAAACCGCCTTTTCAATGGCGTCGGCTTCCTTTGCCATATCAAAGCTGTAGCGCAGCAGCATTGCCGCTGCCAGGATGGTGCCGATAGGGTCTGCCACATCCTGGCCCGCAATATCCGGCGCAGAGCCGTGGATGGGCTCATACAGTCCAACGGTGGTAGCTCCCAGGCTGGAAGAGGGAATGGTTCCAATGGAGCCCGTGATCATGGAGGCTTCGTCGGAAAGGATGTCGCCGAACATATTCTCCGTGACAATTACATCAAACTGGCTGGGGTCTTTTACAATCTGCATGGCGCAGTTGTCCACCAGCATATCGCTTAGGGTTACGTCCGGGTACTCTCCCGCCAGCTCGTGCATGATTTTCTTCCACAGGCGGCTGGAATCCAGAACGTTGCTCTTTTCCACGGAGCAAAGCTTTCCGTGGCGCTTCCGGGCGGTTTCAAAGCCGATGCGGCCAATCCGGCGAATTTCTTCTTCGCTATAAGTCAGGATATCCTCCGCCACCGTCTGACCGTTCTCCTGCCGGGTGGTGTGAGAACCGAAGTAAATGCCGCCGGTGAGTTCCCGGACGATGATGAAATCAATTCCTTTCTCCACGATGGACGGCTTCAAAGGGGAAGCACTTGCCAACTGAGGCCAGATCTTCGCGGGGCGGTTGTTGCTGTAAACTTTCATCGCCGCCCGCAGCCGCAGAAGACCCTTTTCAGGGCGCTTTTCCCCGGGGACATCGTTCCACTTAGGGCCGCCAACCGCGCCCAAAAGCACACTGTCGGAATTCAGGCACTTGTCCAGCTCCGCCTGGGGCAGCGGGTCACCCCACCGATCAATGGCATTGCCGCCCATGGAAACATCCGTATACCGGAAGGTATGACCGTAAGTTTGGGCCACTTTGTCCAGCACCTTTACGGCCTGGGCAACGATTTCCGGGCCGATGCCGTCGCCCCGGATGAGGGCAATGTTCTTTTCCATTTTTAGCCCTCCTTTAAAGATGCCAGCAGGCCGCCGGCACGGATAATCTTCTGGATGAATTCCGGGAAGGGCTCTGCCTGGTAGGTTTTTCCCGTGGTTTTGTCGGTGATGACGCCTGTATCAAAGTTCACCTGCACCTGATCTCCGGCCTGAATCTCCTCTGCCGCCTGCTCGCACTCCAGAATGGGCAGGCCAATGTTGATGGCATTGCGGTAAAAAATACGGGCAAAGCTCTTGGCAATGACGCAGCCGGTTCCGCAGGTTTTGATTGCCAGCGGGGCATGCTCCCGGGAAGAGCCGCAGCCAAAGTTCCAGCCTCCCACCATCACATCTCCCGGATGCACACGGGATACAAAAGCAGTATCGATATCCTCCATGCAGTGCTTGGCAAGCTCCTTTGCATCGGGGGTATTTAAGTACCGGGCGGGAATAATCACGTCGGTATCCACATTGTCCGGATATTTGAAAACGGTTCCCTGGGTTTGCATATTACAGTTCCTCCTTAGGGGCAGTGATGTAGCCCGTCAGTGCGCTTGCGGCGGCGGTTGCAGGGCTTGCCAGATAGATTTCGCTTTTTACATGGCCCATGCGGCCTACAAAATTCCGGTTTGTGGTGGCAACGCACCGCTCTTTCTCTGCCAGAATGCCCATATAGCCGCCCAGGCATGGGCCGCAGGTGGGCGTAGAAACCACCGCTCCGGCATCCACAAAGGCGGTGGTGTAGCCCCGGACGATGCACTCCCGGTAGATTGCCATGGTTGCAGGGATGATGATGCACCGCACGCCGGGAGCAACGGTATGGCCCTTCAAAATCCGGTAAGCGGTTTCCATATCCTCCATGCGTCCGTTGGTGCAGCTGCCGATGACCACCTGGTCAATCTTGATATTCCCCAGTTCTGCGGCGGGTCGGGTGTTTTCCGGCAGATGGGGGCAGGCCACCGTGGGCACGATGCTGCCCAGGTCAATTTCCACGGTCTTTTCGTAGGGGGCATCCTCGTCGGCGGTATAGATAACCGGCTCACGCTCGCTGCGGCCCTTGAGATAGCGCAGGGTCACATCGTCCACAGGGAAAATACCGTTCTTTGCGCCGGCCTCCACTGCCATATTACAGATACAAAGCCGGTCATCCATGGAAAGACTCTTTACGCCCGGGCCTGTAAACTCCATGCTCTTATACAGCGCCCCATCCACGCCGATTTTGCCGATGATGGAAAGAATTACATCCTTTCCGCTGACATTGGGCTTTAAGCTTCCCGTAAGGTAGAACCGAATGGCGGAGGGAACCTTGAACCAGGCCTTGCCGGTAGCCATACCGGCAGCCATATCCGTGCTGCCTACACCGGTGGAGAAAGCGCCCAGAGCGCCATAAGTACAGGTGTGACTGTCCGCGCCGATGATGCAGTCACCGGCGGTCACCACGCCCTGCTCCGGAAGCAAGGCGTGCTCGATGCCCATTTTGCCCACATCATAAAAGTGGCTGACGCAGTGGGCGCAGGCAAACTCCCGGCAGGTCTTGGACTGCTCGGCAGCCTTGATATCCTTATTGGGCACAAAGTGATCCAGAACGATAACCACCTTGTCCTTATCGTAAATACCGTCGAAACCGGCCTTTTTGAATTCATTTACCGCAACAGGGGTGGTAATATCGTTGCCCAGAACGATATTGAGGTCTGCCTGAATCAGCTGCCCCGGGGTCACCTCCGGCAGGCCCGCATGGGCAGCCAGAATTTTTTGGGTCATTGTCATTGCCATAATTCTTTTTCTCCTTACTCCGTAATGGAATTATTAAAAGCGCTCAGAAGCGCGTAGATACTGGCGCGGGTGATGTCCGTATCGCTGCCGGCACCCCAGTGCATCTGCCCGTCCTCCCCTTCAATGCCCACGTAGGCCACTGCGGTGGAGCCGGAATTCTTCTGCTGCAGGCTGTGTTCGGTATATACCTTCAAGGTATAGTTTACACCGGTATACTCCTTCAGGGCGTTGCTCACCGCATCCAGGCTGCCGTTGCCGGTTTGATGGAGCTGAGCGGCAATGCCATCCTTTACAAAGGTCACATCGCACCCAGCCCCCCCTGCCATGGGCTCAAACTTAACGTTCCGCAGAGAAATGGGGGCCTGGATATTCAAATAGCTCAGCCGGAAGACCCGCAGCACATCGTCCGCCTTCAGCTCCCGATGCTCGTGGTCGGAAATATCCTTGCACAGGTAGCCGAAGTGCTCCCGCATCTTGGCGGGCAATACATAGCCGTGGGCGTGCTCCAAGAGGTAGCTGATACCACCCTTGCCGCTCTGGGAATTGACCCGGATGACATCGGCATCGTAGGTGCGGCTGATATCCTTGGGGTCGATGGGAATGTAGGGAACCGTCCACCGGTGCAGCTGCTTTTCCTCCCGCCAGTTCATGCCCTTGGCAATGGCATCCTGATGAGAACCGGAGAAGGCCGCAAACACCAGCGCCCCGGCATAAGGGGTCCGCTCATACACGTGCATCCGGGTGCAGCGCTCGTACACCTCCACAATGGCAGGCAGATTGGAGAAATCCAGCTTGGGGTCAACCCCGTGGGAATACATATTCATTGCCAGGGTGACCACATCCACATTGCCGGTGCGTTCGCCGTTGCCAAAGAGCGTACCCTCCACCCGGTCTGCCCCTGCCAGCAGGGCAAGCTCCGTATCGGCAACGCCGGTTCCCCGGTCATTGTGGGGGTGCAGAGAAAGGGTGACATACTCCCGGTATTTCAGGTTCTCACTGATGTACTCCACCTGGCTGGCATAGATATGAGGCATACTCATTTCCACCGTAACCGGCAGGTTGATGATGACGTTATTGTCTTCGCTGGGCTCCAGAACATCCAGTACCGCATTGCAAACCTCCAATGCATACTCCGGCTCCGTTCCGGTAAAGCTCTCCGGAGAATACTCAAAGCGGAAATTGCCCTCGTATTCCGCTGCCAGCTTTTTCACAAGCTTGGCGCCCTCCACGGCGATCTGCTTGATTTCCTCCTTGCTCTTGCGGAAGACCTGCTCCCGCTGGGCAACGCTGACGGAATTATAAAAATGAATAATGGCGCTGGGCGCTCCCTTGCAGGCCTCAAAGGTCTTGCGGATGATGTGCTCCCGGCACTGGGTGAGCACCTGAACCGTCACATCCTGGGGGATCATGTCCTTTTCGATCAGCGTCCGCAGGAAGGTGTACTCCGTTTCCGATGCGGCGGGAAAGCCAACCTCAATTTCCTTAAAGCCAACCTTCAGCAGCAGCTTGTAGAATTCCAGCTTTTCTTCCAGGCTCATGGGAATCACCAGGCTCTGGTTTCCGTCCCGCATATCCACGCTGCACCAGGCAGGTGCCTTTTCAATGTGATCCTTGTGCACCCACTTGTAGTGTTCACCGGGGGCGGGATAATACCCTACTGCATACTTTGTTACGTCCATATTCTTTCTCCTTTGAGTAAAAAATCATCGGATGTTTTGAGGAGGGCCAACTTGCAAACAAAAAGCCCTGTCTCTTCCACTGGAAAGAGACAGGGCAGAAATGCCTTGCGGTACCACTCTTTTTGCCGAAAATCGACCACCTCACCGCAGTCCAACAACTGCGTTCCGCTGTAACGGGCGTCACCCGTCCCGCCTAATAGGAGCATCCGCTCCGTTTAGCAAGGCCGCTCCGAGGCCAGTATACGCTTCCGCCGTCTATTGGCTTGCACCATCCGCCAACTCTCTGAATCCGGTGTGGAAACGCTTTTTCCTCATCCGTGCGTTTGTCTTGTTGGAGGGATTATAGCACCGGAAGGGAAAAATGTCAAGACAGTGACCCACACTCTTTCCCGGAGAAGCTATTGAAAAAGGCTTTCGCTTTTGCTATACTGAACAAAACACTTGATAAAGAGGGTAGCCTATGGAAAATCTACAGGGAAAATGCGTCCTTTTGGGCATCACCGGCGGCATTGCCGCCTATAAAATGGCAAACGTTGCCAGCGGGTTGCGGAAAATGGGGGCTGAGGTTCATGTAATCATGACCGAAAACGCCACCCAGTTTATTACCCCTTTGACCTTTGAAACCCTGACCAACAACCGCTGCATAGTGGATACCTTTGCCCGGGATTTTCAGTACGATGTGGCCCATGTGTCCCTGGCGAAAAAAGCAGATCTGATCCTCGTTGCCCCGGCAACCGCCAATATCATTGCCAAGCTCAGCCACGGCATTGCCGACGATATGCTCACCACCACGGTGCTGGCCTCCCGGTGCAAAAAGCTGGTAGCCCCGGCGATGAACACTGCCATGCTGGAAAATCCCATTACCCAGGATAACCTGGCTCTGCTGAAAAAATACGGCTTTACCGTCATTGAACCCGCCGTGGGGATGCTGGCCTGCAAGGATGTGGGCAGCGGCAAGCTGCCGGAGCCGGAGACCCTTCTGGAATGCATTGTAAAAGAGATTGCCCGGGAAAAGGATCTGGCAGGCGTGCACATTACCGTCACCGCCGGCCCCACCCAGGAGGCTCTGGATCCGGTACGGTTCCTCACCAACCACTCTACCGGCAAGATGGGCTACGCCATTGCCCGGGAGGCCATGCTCCGGGGCGCTGAAGTGACTCTGATTTCCGGCCCCACCGCCCTGGCTCCCGTGCCCGGCGTTACCATGGTAAATACCGTCAGCGCGGAGGATATGTTTGAGGCGGTGAAGGCGGCTCTGCCTGAAACGGACATTCTCATTAAATCCGCCGCCGTAGCGGACTACCGCCCTGCCACAGTTGCCCAGGACAAAATGAAAAAAGGGACTGGCGACCTGCTTATCCCCCTGGAGCGCACCCCGGAAATCCTGACCTGGGTCAGCCAGAACCGGCACCCCGGACTGTATGTCTGCGGTTTCTCCATGGAAACCCGGGATATGCTGGAATCCTCCCGAAAAAAGCTGGAAGGCAAGCACCTGGATATGATTGTTGCCAACAATCTGAAGGTTGCCGGTGCGGGCTTTGGGGTAGACACCAACGTAGTGACCATCCTCACCGGAGAGGACACCCTGGAGCTGCCCCTGATGGGCAAGGATCAGGTTGCCGCCCGGCTGCTGGATGAGATTGTGAAGAGGAGATAACATGCGTTCCCATATAAAAAGAACCCAATCTTTAACGGAGGGCAGCATTCCGGGGAGCATTCTCCGGTTTGCGCTCCCTCTGTTTTTGGGACAGCTATTACAGCAATTTTACAATATGGCAGATGCCTGGGTCATCGGTAACTTTGCCTCCAACGACGCCTTTGCCGCCGTCAGCAGCGGGGGCAGCCTGACGTTTCTGGTCATCGGCTTTTTTAACGGCATCGCCGTAGGCGGGGGCGTGGTGATTTCCCGGTACTTTGGCGCACAGGACCGGGACAATACCCAAAAGGCCATCCACACCGCCTTTCTCTTTGGCATTCTCTCCTCCCTGGTTGCTACTCTGGTGGGACTGGTGCTGATTCCCTGGATGCTGGTAAAAATGGGGACGCCTGACAATGTGCTTCCCTACTCCCTGCGGTATTTCCGGGTGTATTTTGGCGGAGTCACCACCATCATCCTCTACAATATCTGCATGGCAATCATGCAGGCACTGGGAGACAGCCTGCGGCCCCTATACTATCTTGCTCTCTCCTCTGCAGTAAATGTGGTGCTGGATCTGCTTTTTGTCGCAGTCTTCCATTGGGACGTCACCGGCGCTGCAGTGGCAACGGTAATTGCCCAGGGGCTGAGCGTGCTGCTGTGCATATACCAAATGAGGAAGGAAAAGGAAGACTATTTACGCCTGAACTTCCGGCATCTGACGTGGGACAAGGCCATGATGGCCCGGGTCATCCGCCAGGGGCTGCCCACCGGCATTCAAAATGCGGTGATCAGCCTGGGAAACGTGGTCATTCAGTCCAATATCAATTCCTTCGGCGCTTACGCCATGAGCGGGCAAGGCGCCTACACCAAAATTGAAGGTTTTGCCTTTCTACCCGTCACCGGCATGAGCATGACCCTTCCCACCTTTATCAGCCAGAATCTGGGGGCCGGAAACGTAAAGCGGGCTAAAAAGGGCGCAGTGTTTGGGGCGGTTTCCGCCATGGCTGCGGCAGAACTCATTGGCATTGCCATGTTCCTCTGGGCACCGCAAATGCTCCGGGGCTTTATTTCCGACCCGGAATCCATTGCCTACGGCGTAATTCACTGCCACATCGTTACCCTCTTCTTCTGTATGCTGGCACTGGCCCACTGCTCGGCGGGCATTCTGCGGGGCTGCGGAAAATCCACCGTGCCCATGGTGATTATGCTGGGGTGCTGGTGCGTGCTGCGGAGCGTTTACGTAACGGTCATATTGCGGTTTGTGCACTACTTTGGCATGATCTCCTGGGCCTATCCCCTGACCTGGACGGTATCGTGTGTGCTGTTTGTGATCTACCTTTTCCGCCTGGACTGGGAAAAAGCCGCCGGGAAGCTGTAAAAAAGTATAGAAAGGCCAGGCAGTTTTTGCACTGCCTGGCCCTTTCATATATGGGAGATATGTTTTAACTTACTGGCAGTCTTCCTTTCGGCATTTTGACCCATACAAGCCTTTTTTGCAACGCATCCTGTTATGTATAAGCCGCCGCGTTTGACTATACGTTCTCCGTATACCGGCAGACGGGGTACTGGGAGCAGCCGTAGAAGCTGCCGAATTTGCCCCGGCGGAAGACCATGGGGCAGCCGCATCGGGGGCAGCACCTGACTCCCCTTTCTACGGTGGTTTCCGGCTCCTTTGCCAGAAGCTCAAACACCTGCTGATTCATTTTGCAGTCGTTCAGCGCCCGATGCGCTCCTGCGGTTGTCAGGCCATAGTGCTCCGCCAGAGCCGTCAGGGCGTAGCTGCGCAGCCCCGGCAGGCGAGCCCTGGCAAAGGTGAGGGTATCGATGTAGTCATTTCCCGGCAGCAGGCCAAAGCAGAATTGGCAGTCCCGGTGGAGAAACTTCATATCAAACCGGGCGATATTGTGCCCTGCCAGGGTATCCTCCCCCACAAATTTCAGAAATTCCGGCAGAATCTCCTCCATCGTGGGGGCTCCCGCCACCATTTCATCGGTGATATGGTTCACCTGACTGGCAGTATAGGGAATGGGCCTGCCGGGGTTTACCAGACTTGAAAAGCTATCCGTGATGCTGCCGCCCCGAACCCGCACCGCAGAAATTTCCACCACATCGTCACTGCGCCAGGAGATGCCAGTGGTTTCCAGATCAAAGAGCACATAGTCCGGACAATAGCGATTCCGGTTGACTCCTGGAAAGGTTGTGAGCATGGTCAGGCGTTCTCTTCCTTTTTGTCAAAAATTTCCGAAACCTTGGTTAAAAGCTCCCGGATGGGCAGGTGCTGGGGGCAGGCCTCTTCGCACTGACCGCACTTAACGCAGTCCCCTGCCTTGCCTGCCTGGGCGGTATGGATGCCGTAATAGAATTCTCCCGTCCCGTCATTGTAGATTTCTCTGGAATTCATAACGGCAAAGAGATCCGGGATGTGGATGTGCTTGGGACACCCCGCCTCGCAGTACCGGCAGACGGTACAGGCAATGAGGTTCATGCCCCGAAATACCTGGCACACATCCTCCAGGGCCTTGGTTTCCCGGACGGTCAGAGGCTGGAAGGAAGTCATAAAGTCCGTGTTATCCTCCAGCTGCTGAATGGAGCTCATGCCGGAGAGCACCATCTTGATTCCCTCGAACCCGGCAGCAAAGCGGATGGCATAGCTTGCGTAGCTGCCCCCATGGAGATTATCCAGAATCTCCGCCGCCTTTTGAGGCAGCGCCACCAGTCTGCCGCCCTTCACGGGCTCCATCACCAGCACGGGCTTACCGTGCTTCCGGCAGACCTCATAGCAAGCCTTGCTCTGAATGGCGGGGTCTTCGTAATCCAGATAGTTAAACTGAATCTGTACCAGCTCAATCTGGGGATACTCCGTCAGGATTTGGTCCAGAACCTCCGCCCGGTCGTGGAAAGAAATGCCCACATGGCGCACCTTTCCCTCGGCCTTCAGCTGGAAAGCCGTCTCGTAAGCCCGGCAGGCCTTATACTTTTCAAAGCTCTCCCGGTTCTGGGCGTGCATCAGGTAGTTATCGAAGTATTCTACGCCGCAGTCTGCCAGCTGCTGCGCAAACAGGGGACGGATATCCTCCTCTTTATTGAAATAGGCATTGGAGAGCTTGTCCGTCAGCAGATATTCCTCCCGCTTATGGCGGCTGGTCAGGCAGGTACGCAGAGCGGTTTCTGCCCTGCCATCCAGGTAGCCCCGGGCTACGTCAAAATACCGGAAGCCCCGGTTCAGGAAGGTATCCACCATCTGGCAGGTCTGCTGAATATCGATATCCCCGTCCTTCATAGGCAGACGCATAAAGCCAAAGCCAAGTTTCTTTTCGTCCATACTTAGTCTCCTTTTTTTCTGGCAAGCTCCAGAATATCCGCCATGCGCTGGCAGATATCCGGATAGTTTTCTCTTCTATGGGGGCGCAGACAGCCGGAGCAATCCTTAATGCCCTTATCCGTATACCGGAAGGAGCCGCCGCATTTTTCCCCCAGGGCATACAGCGGGCAGTAGCAGAACAGGCAGCTGAAGGTTGCCGGGTCTGCACCCTGATGGCAGGGAAAATATTCGCACTGGGTGTTTTGGAAAAAATCATAATGGGGCATGGGTTTTCCTCCTTCCAAAGGTATCTTATCGCACATTTTTTATTCTGTCAACTTTTCCGCCGTCCAGGGGTAGACCTGGGGCGGGGGCAGCTGAAAGTCCAATTTTTCCCCGGTTTTTGGATGGGTGAAGGTCAGACGGCAGGACCACAAGGCAATCTCGCATGGGTCTTCCAGCACCGCATACTTCCGCTCCCCCACCAGGGGCAGACCGCGGGAAGCAAACTGCACCCGAATCTGGTGGGTTCTGCCGGTATGAAGCCGGATGCGCACCCGGGATAGCCCGCCGCTGCTATCCTCCGTCCGGTAAGAAAGGCGCGCCTCCTGGATGCCCTTGCCGGGGCTTTCTGCAACAAAGGTCATGCGCCGGGCCTTGTCCCGGCCCAGAAGATCCCGGAATTCCCCCTGGGGCGGATTCGGCACGCCGTGCACCACCGCCAGGTATTCCTTGCCGAATTCATCGCAGCGAATCTGCCGGGAAAGCTCCGAGGCGCTTTCCTTATTTCTTGCCAGCACCATTAAGCCACTGACCACCCGATCCAGCCGGTGCACCGTGCGTACATCGGCATTTTGATTCCCCAGGGCCTCCCGCACCAGATCCGGCAAACCCCCCGGCTCATCGGTGGAGAGCACTCTGGCAGGCTTGACGCAAACGAGAATATCCCCATCCTGATAAACAATCTGCATAAACTTCCCTCTTCCGTGGTATTGCCTTTATTCTACCAGACACGCTTCCCGTTTGCAAGCGTCCCTATTTTTTCCCCGGATACGCCGTCAGCAAATGCACCAGACCTGCGGCAAGCAGTATGCCCCCCAGGGTTGGGTTTATCTGCCGAAGCAGGATGCACAGAAAAAGCACACCGCCATACGCCAAATACACGAACTTCTTTTCCAATCCACAGCCCCCCTTGGCAATCAGTATATGCCGGGGGACGGACAAAAAAACGTCAAAGCCGGGCAGCGCTCAGGGGGAATTTTCCCCTTACGCTGCCCGGTTTTTATACCATAAAACGCCTTATCCCAGAGGGGTCGGCACCACTCTCATGACTACGCGCTGATACTCCGCAATTCCCTTTGCCAGAACCTCCATGGCCCGCTCCAGGTCTTCCTGCTTCAGCACGTAGGCAATACGCACCTCGTTAATGCCCTTGCCGGGGGTTTCATAGAAGGGCGCGCCGGGGGCAAACATCACCGTATCCCCCTTGTCATCAAACTCCTCCAAAAGCCAGCGCTGGAACCGGTCGGCATCGTCCACCGGCAGGCTTGCCATCAGATAGAAAGCCCCCATGGGCTCCTCCACCACCACGCCGGGGATTTTCCGCAGACGGGAAACCACCGTATCCCGGCGGGCCCGGTACTCCTGCTTGCAATCCCGGAAGAACTGGGGATCCACCGTATAAAGGGCCGCAGCGCCCACCTGATCGATGGTGGCAACGGACAAACGGGACTGGCAGAATTTCAGAATGGCATTCTGAAGCTCCTGATTTTTGGTGACCACGCAGCCCACCCGGGCGCCGCAGGCGGAGAACCGTTTGGAGACGGAATCGATAATCACCAGGTTGTCTGCAATGTCAGCAAAGCGGGCCATGGTGGGCACGCCGAACTTCTCATCATAGCAGAACTCCCGGTAGACTTCATCGCAGATCAGGAACAGATCGTGCTCCTTTGCGATATCCGCAATCATGCGCATTTCCTTTTCTTCCAGCACAACACCCGTAGGATTTCCGGGATTGGTAATGAGGATTGCCCGGGTATTCTTGGTAATCAGGCTCTCGATCCGCTCCCGCTTGGCGTAGCGGTAGCCCTCCCAGGGGTTGGTGGGCAGAGCCCGGATAACGCCGCCCGCCGCATGGACAAAGGTGGTATAGTTGGGGTAATAGGGCTCCGGGATAATCACCTCGGTATAGGGATCGAGAATGCTCAGGCAGGTCAGAAGCAGGGCTTCGCTGCCGCCGGTGGTAATCAGGATATCCTTGGGTTCCAAAGATACTCCCAGCCGGTCATAGTATTTCTGCACCGCCTGGATGAGGGCAGGATTGCCGGGGGAAGCATCGTAAGCCAGCGTTTTATGGTTAAACGCCCGCACCGCCTGGAAATAAACATCCGGCGTAGCAATATCCGGCTGACCGATATTGAGGTGGTAAATTTTCTTCCCCTGCTGCTCCGCTGACACCGCCAAGGGGTGGAACTTACGCATAGGAGAGGGTTCGCATCGATTGGCATTGATGGAAATTTGCATTTGTATCCCTCCGTGGGCGGTTATACCGCCCGGTGTATTTCTTTTTCACAATGGTTTAAATCCCGCATTTGCCCGGTGCCATTCCAAAACAGCTTCTCCCTGCACCGACTGACCCGGTTGAGGCGGAACTTACTTTGCTGCGTTCCCGTGACTTTTATAATCCTTAACCAATTTTTTCAGCTCCCGGCTCAGAAGCACCAGGGCGATGAGATTGGGAATTGCCATCAGAGCGTTGACGGTTTCCGCCAGAAGCCAGACCGTCCGGCTTTTGAGGACGGCACCCAGCACCACCCCAGCCATCTGGGCATAGGCAAACACCCTGGCAAAGCCATCTCCAAAGAGAAACTGACCGCAGCGCGTCCCGTAGAGCCCCCAGCCCAGCACCGTTACCAGAGCAAAGACGCACAAAAAGGCTGTGAGCAGTCCCGCTGCCCAGGGCCCGCAGGCGGATTGGAAAACCTTCGGAGCCAGAATAGCCCCGGCATCCACACCGTAAGGGATGGGCACGCCGCTGCACAGCACCGCCAGGGCCGTGAGGGTGCAGATAACAATGGTATCCACAAACACTTCCACCAGACCCAAAATGCCCATTTCCACGCCGGAATCTCCATTTGCCCCACAGTAGGCCATGGAAGCCGTGCCCATGCCGGCCTCGTTGGTGAAAATGCCCCGGGAAAGGCCCACGCTCAGGCACAGAAAGATTGACCCCACTCCGCCGCCGGTGACGGCCCGGGGAGAAAACGCCCCCTGCACAATGGCTTTCAGCGCGCCTGGCAGCAGCGGCAGCCGCCGGAAAATCACGGCAAGGCACAGGGCTATGTAACCCAGAGCTGCGGCAGGAACCAGCTTTTCCGCAGTCTTTCCGATTCTCCGGGCGCCGCCCAGGAGAATCCCGCCGATGCTCAAAGCCATGCCTAACCCCAGCAGGAGATTTCCTGCAAGGGTTTCCTCCACACCGAAGGAGGCAAGCACCTGATGGACGCCTCCAACAACGGCATTGATCTGGGTGGCATTTCCCACCCCAAAGGCAGCTGCCACACCGAAAATGCAGTAAAGCCACGCAAGAAAACGGAATTTGGAAGGAAGCCCCCGGCAAATCATATACATCGGACCACCCACATACTCCCCGCCCCTGGCTACCCGATACCGGCTGGCAAGGGTCACCTCAGCAAATTTGGTTGCCATCCCCAGAAGGCCGCAGACCCACATCCAGAATACCGCCCCCGGGCCGCCCAGGCAGATTGCCCCGGTGACCCCCACGATATTCCCGGTTCCCACCGTTGCCGCCAAAGCGGTGCAAAGGGCCTGGAAGGAGGTAATTCCCTCCCCCTGGGGCTTTTTACCCAGGATTTTTGGGGCTCTGCCCAACAGCGTCAGCTGGGGGAAGCCGGATCTTACTGTGAGGAACGCCCCCGCTGCCAACAAAAGCGCAGCCCCCGCCGGGCCCCAGAGTACATCATGGACAAACAGAAGTGCTCGCGTGGTAATACCCCCTTAGAATAGCACGGTTTGACAAAAACTGCAAGAAGCGGATTGAAAAAATTCAAATTTGTTTTACGGAGAGTGATCGCAGTCCCGGATCGTTGGGCATTAAGATTGCACCCAAGGGCATTCCCTTCGGTCACCACACCAGTGTGCGCACTGGTTCGCAATGACATCTTTTCCGTCATTCCGAGGCAGTGACCGACGTCACTGCCGTGGGAATCTTCTCTTTGCAGCTACTGCCCCAGTTATCAAGGGTTACGATTGCACCCAAGGGCATTCCCTTCGGTCACCACACCAGTGTGCGCACTGGTTCGCAATGACGTAGGGATCGTGTGCGCACTGGTTCACAATGACATCTTTTCCGTCATTCCGAGGCAGTGACCAACGTCACTGCCGTGGGAATCTTCTCTTTGCAGCTACTGCCCCAGTTATCAAGGGTTAAGATTGCACCCAAGGGCATTCCCTTCGGTCACCACACCAGCGTGCGCACTGGTTCACAATGACATCTTTTCCGTCATTCCGAGGCAGTGACCCACGTCACTGCCTCGGGAATCTTCTCTTTGCAGCTACTGCCCCAGTTATCATGGGTTAAGATTGCACCCAAGGGCATTTCCTTCGGTCACCACACCAGTGTGCGCGCCGGTGCGCAATAATGAGGAAGCGGGCGCAGGGCGCAATGACAGGCAGCGCAGAAAAAAGCAGCCGCTCCCGGAAGGGAGAAGCTGCTTTTGTGCCTTTTCTTTATTCCCAGGTGGCCCAGACATCCGGGCAATAGCCTACGGTTGCCTGCTTGCCATTACGCACCACCGGGGTTTTCATCAGGGAGGGGTCATCAAATACCTTGTCCTCCTTGGCCCGTTCATCGGACATATACTTCATGTTGGTAACCTCCTGGGAAGGGTTATCCCAGTCGATCAGATTGTCAATGCCTCCCACGGCCCGCAGGACGCTGTCGAACTCCTTGCCGGACATCCCGTAGCGCTTTAAATCGATGGACTGGAATTTAATCCGCCGTTCCTTAAAGTAGCGCTCGGCCTTTTTGGTATCGAAGCATTTGTTTTTCCCGAAAATCTGTATGTTCAATAAAATACCTCCATGAGACACAGTCCCTGGGGCGGGGCCAAAAAACCGGCCTGCTCCCGTTTTGCTCCGAAGAGCTCCGGGATGCTGTCTGCCGCCCGCTCTCCCCTGCCCACCTCGATCAAGGTGCCGGTGAGGATGCGCACCATGTTGTAGAGAAATCCGTTGCCCGTAAAGGTCAGGTGAATCTCCGGGCCGCAGCGGGCAATATCCAGGGCATCCAGCCGCCGAAGGGTGGACTTTTTCATCTTTTTGTTGCCGCAGAAGGCGGAAAAATCATGCTCCCCCAGTAAATATTGGGCCGCCCGGGTCATTTCCTCCAGATTGAGATTCTCCGGCAGAACCGTCACATACCGCCGCTGGAAAACCCAGGGCTCGGAACTGTTCCAGATTCGGTAGCGGTAGGTCTTGGCCTTGGCATTCAGCCGGGCATGAAACCTGGGGCTTGCCTCCTGGCAGGAATATATGCCGATATCCTCCGGAAGATACCGCCGGAGCAAACACAAAAGCTCCCCGCAATCCATGGCGCTTTGGCAGTGAAAGGAAACGATCTGATGGGCCGCATGAACCCCGGCATCGGTACGTCCGCTGCCGGAAACCTCGATGGGTTCCCCCAGGATTCGGCTGAGGGCCGTTTCCAGTTTGCCCTGAATGGTAGCCTCCACCCCAGGCAGCCTTTGCCAGCCCCGGTAGCGGGTTCCATCGTAGCAGATATCAAGCCGCAAATTGCGCATAGTCCTCCAATTCCTCTCTGGCTTCCCGCTCGGTATCGGCGGAAAACAAAAATGTACCCTTGTGATCGTATACCTGAACGTGGCCCCCAACATAACGCATCGTAAACATCATCCGCGCCTCCTAAATCATTGTGGTTACAGGATAGCAAGGATTGTGTCCAATAAATTGGACTGATGCAAGTTTTCATGAGGGTTTTTTCTTCTGTACCGGCTGCTCAGGTTGAATGAAGGAAGATTGCACCCAAGGGCATTCCCTTCGGTCACCACACCAGCGTGCGCACTGGGAAAGCAATGACAAGAACATAAGCCGGTGCGCAATGACGAAGGGTAGGGCTTTTACCGGATTTTCTCCTGCATCCAGGAAGCGATATATTCAAAAATCTCTTCCTTATTGATTTCGTTGAGAATCTCATGACGGCACAGGGGGAAGATTCTTTCGGTGACATCCTGCATCCCGGCCCGGCGGAATTCTCTTGCCGTGCGGCGGACGCCCTTGCCATAAGCGCCCACAGGGTCTTCCCCACCGGCAACGAACAGCACCGGCAGATCCTTCTTCATATTATCCAGGTTTTTTCTCTTCTCCACGTAGGAAATACCCATGAGCAGATCCCGCAGCAGACCCGTGCTGGCGGTAAAGCCGCAGCTGGGGTGGGCAATGTAATCGTCCACGGTCTTTTTATCCCGGCTGAGCCAGTCGTAGGGCGTTCTGGGGTGCTCCACATGGGAATTGTAGCCTGCAAAAACCATGTTTTGCAGCTGCTCGCTGGGATTCTCCTCCCCCACGGTCTTACAGGCGGACTTGCACACGGCAATGGCTCCCGGGAGCAGCGCCCGGGGCTGCCAGCCCGTCCCGCAAATCACCGCAGCGGTGATGCCGCTATCGGGATACTTTGCCAGAATACTCCGGGCCATAAAAGAGCCCATAGAATGACCAAAGAGGATATAGGGCACGCCGGGATACTTTTCCATCGTTCCCCGCAAAAGGGTATAGCTATCCTCCACCGCCGCAAACCAGCCGCCGTGGAAATAGCCCTGGATTCCTTCCTTGCCCACGGACTGACCGTGGCCCATGTGATCCTCCGCAACCACCAAAAAGCCCAGAGAATTGAGGTATTCCGCAAAGGGCTCATACCGCTCGATATACTCGGCAATGCCGTGGACAATCTGCACAACGGCCTTTACTTCCCCCTGGGGAACCCAGGCGCAGCCATGGATGGTTCCCTTGCCGGTAGAGGGATAAGAAAACTCTTTTCTCATATTCTTCACTCCACAACCTTGTAGCCCGCGGCGGTGATCGCCTCTTTCCAGGCTGTTTCCCCCGCCGTACCGGTGACGGTGACGTTCTTCTTTTCCAGGTCTGCCAGGGCGCTCTCCGTGCCAGGAACTGCCAGCAGTGCCTTCTCCACCCGAGCCTTGCAATGGGTGCACATCATGCCCTCTACAGAAATAACCATGTTCATTGTACGTACCTCCTGGGTATATTTGGCGAACAGGACAGCCAAAAAAAGATTGACACCTTCCGCCAGGTATGATACTATTCTACCATGTATTCGGAAGATTACAAGTGTAACTTTTTTCGTTTATCCCGCACTTTTGGAATCACTTCCCTGTTTTTCGTAACCTTTATGGAAAGGACCTGACCAATGAACATCAAGATCTCTTCCGACAGCACCTGCGACCTGCCGAAAGCGCTGCTGGAACAGTACAAGATCGACCTGATTCCTCTGATCGTCATGAAAGAGGAGCAGGAATTTCTGGACAACGTCACCATTACCCCCACGGATATCTTTCAGCACGTTGCCGCCGGCGGCAATCTGTGCTCCACCGCTGCCAGAAGCGTTGCCGTCTATCAGGAATTGTTCCAGAAATACAGTGATTCCTGCCAGGGACATATTCACATCAACCTGGGCTCCGGCTTCTCTTCCAGCTATCAGAATGCCTATATTGCCGCCCAGAGCTTTCCCCATGTACGGGTGGTTGACTCCCGCAACTTAAGCTCCGGTCAGGGTCTGATGGTGCTCAAGGCGATCGAGCTGGCAAAAACCATGGATGACCTGGATGCCATTGTAGAAAAGCTGAACGAATACGCCCACAAGGTAGAAACCAGCTTTGTGCTGGATCGGCTGGACTACATGGTGAAGGGCGGGCGCTGCTCCACCGTTGCCGCTTTGGGGGCAAACCTTCTGAACCTGAAGCCCTGCATTGAACTGCGGGACGGCAAAATGGGCGTGGGTAAAAAATACCGGGGCAGCTACGATAAGTGCCTGACAAACTACGTCCATGAACGGCTGACCGGTCGGGAGGATATCGACCGCTCTGCCCTGATTCTGGTTTCCACCCAGGTCAGCGACAGCACCCTGGAGGCTGTCAAAGCGGAAATCGCCGCTGCCGGGGAGTTTGGCACCGTCTATACCGCCATTGCCGGGTGCACCATCTCCTGCCACTGCGGCCCCAACACCCTGGGCGTGATTTTCGCCAGAAAGTAAACACAAACACCGTCATTTTAGGCAGGGTTTCCCAATTCAGGCAGCCCGGCTTGCAATGGCGGTGTTTTATTGGATGAAACCTCATTTCACATCATCGGAGAAGCTTCATGAACGAATATCTATTATTAGACCTTGCCACAGATCTGGGCTATGAGCTGGCAATCTCCGGAGCGGAAACCTACCGGGTGGAGGACAGTGTGCGCCGTGTGCTCCTCGCCTACGGACTGGAGCCGGAGGTTGCGGCGATTCCGGGCTACGTAATCGTCAGCGTGGTAACGGACTCCGGCAAGCCCATTACCCGAATGCGGCGCATCGGCTTTCACGGAAACAATCTGGATGCGGTAGAGCGGCTGAATGCCCTGAGCCGCCGCCTGTGTGCTGAAAAGCCCGAGCCGCAGGAAGCCATCGAGCTTCTGCACCAGGTAAAGAAAGCCGTGCCCTACTATGGCCTGCCCATGCGGATTTGCGGGCACTTTCTGGGGGCGGGAGGATTTGGTCTGCTCTTTGGGTGCAGCTTTCCGGACGGAATCTTTGCAGGACTCTTAGGGGTTCTGATCTGCTTTCTCTCCGGGTTTATGGACAGGCTGAAGGCAAACCCCATTTTCAGCACCCTGGCCTCCTCCTTTGTTATGGCCCTGACGGCTTACGCCCTGAATGCCTGGGGCATTGTTGCCAATGCCGACACGGTGATTATCGGCGGCATGATGATTCTGGTTCCCGGCCTGGTGTTTACAAACGCCCTGCGGGATATGATCTACGGGGATATCAATTCCGGCATCAACAAATGCGTCCAGGTACTGCTGATTGCCGCCGCTATGGCCCTGGGCTCTGCGGGAGCAAGAAACGTCACGTTTCTTGCCTGGGGGCCTCCGGCAACGGCTCCGGAAACGCTGCATCCCCTTTGGGTGCTGTGCCTTGCCGCCCTGGGCGGCTGCCTGGGTTTTTCCATTCTCTTTAATATCCATGGCCCCGGAACGCTGCTCTGCGCACTGGGCGGCATCATGTGCTACGCCGTGTATTATCTGGCCCTGGAGGAGGGTTTCAGCACCCTTTCCGCCGTATTTTGCGGCACGGCCCTGTCGGCCCTCTACTCGGAAATTATGGCGCGGGTGCGCAAATACCCTACAATATGCTATCTGGTGGTATCCATCATTCCCCTGATTCCCGGCGCAGGGCTCTACCACACCATGCGCTGGGCTGTGGATGGCTCCATTGACCAATTTGTTTCCCAAGGCTTTTCCACCGCAGCCATTGCGGGGGTGATGGCTGCCAGCATCATTCTGGTTTCCAGTCTGGTGGGGATGTACACCGACCGAAGGGTAAAAAAACACAAAACGCTATAAAAAGCGTACACAAAGAAAACAACTGTCATTCCGGGCCGGACGCGGGTCTGGGATAACAGTTGTTTTTCGTTTTGAATTTGTTCTTACTCCGTCACAGCCGGAGTGTGGGCTGCCTGCTGGGTGCGCTTTTTCAGGCACACCAGATATGCCGGAATCAGGAAGCAATCCGCCAGCACCCAGGCGGCGGGAGAGGCAATGCACACCGCATCGAACCCCACCAGGGGAACCAGGCCCACGGCAACCCCGCCCCGGGCGATCATCTCAAACACGCCGGAGAGCACCGCCAGGTTGGAATAGCCCAAACCCTGAATGGTAAAGCGAACCAGATTCACAAACATCAGGGCAATGTAAAAAATGCCCCAAACCGTCAGCATCCGGTGGGCCAAAGGGAGGATCTTCCCGGCGGAAGCGGCATCGGAGCCATTCAGGAACAGCCCCGCCATATTGCCTCCCAGGAAATAGAGCGCTGTCAGAGCAACCAGGCTGTAGACGCAGCCCAGAATAGCGCACTCCCGCACCCCGGTACGCACCCGATCCAGCTTCCCTGCCCCCAGGTTTTGTCCGGCATAGGTCGCCGCCATGGTTCCCATGGCATCAAAGGGAGTGGCAAACAGGGCAGAAACCTTGCTGCCGGAGGCCACCGCCGCCATAACCGCAGAGCCCAGGCCATTTACCGCCGTTTGCAGCAGAATGCTGCCGATGGCGGTGATGGAATATTGCAGACCCATGGGAAGGCCCATAATGAGCAGCCGCCGGACATAGTAGCCCTGAACCCGCAGGTTTCCCTTTTCCAGGTGCAGCACGGGAAACTTTTTTGCCATATACACCAGGCACAAAAGGCCGGACACCAGCTGGCTCAAAAGGGTCGCCCACCCCGCACCGGCAACCCCCATACGAAGAGTAACCACGCACAGCACATCCAGAGCCACATTGAGCAGGCTGGAAAAAATCAAAAACAGCAGAGGCGTCCGGCTGTCTCCCAGGGAGCGGAGAATGCCGGAGAGCAGATTATAAAGCATGGTTGCGGGAATGCCCAGGAAAATCAGGAAAATATAATCGTATGCATACCGGAAGGTATCCTCCGGGGTGTCCATTGCCACCAGGATCTCTTCGCAGCCAACGGTAGTGATCAGGGTGACAATTAATGCAATCAAACCGCCCAGCCAAATCATATTGCCCACAAAATTGCGAAGCCCCTGGGTGTCCTTCTCGCCAAACTTCTGGGCAACGGGGATGGCAAACCCGGCGCAGACACCGTTGCACAGGCCCAGCACCAGGAAATTGATGGAGCCGGTGGAGCCCACTCCTGCCAGGGCCTCCATGCCCAGGAAATTGCCCACAACCACCGTATCCACCATGGAATAGAACTGCTGAAACAGCAGCCCCAGCAGCAGCGGCAGCATAAAGGAAAGAATGATGGGCAGGGGCGCACCCACCGTCATATCCTTTGTATGTTCTTTACTCATAATAAGCCTTCCTATCCTTCATTTTCGGCGCACATCGTAACACCGTTTTGGTGTTCTGTCAATCATGGGAAAATAGATAAATTTGCAGAGGCAGCAGGGGCTGAAGATAAGAATATTGCCCGGGGAAGCAATGACGAACCTTACCGTCATTCCGAGGCAGTGCGCAATCACGTGGGGGCGCACAAAACGGAGGCGTCCGGTGGACACCTCCGTTTTTTACCAACTGGGCTCTTAAACCGTTTCCACCTTAATGGTATTGGTATTTCCCCGCTGACCGTTGATGGGGCCGCCGGTGAGGACGACGCTATCCCCTGCCTGCAAGCCAAAATACTTCTTGGCATTGGACAGGCCGTGGTAGAACATCACATCCATGGAATTGTACTCCTCCACCAGCACAGGCGTGACGCCCCAGCTGAGGTTCAGCTTCCTCCAAACCTTGGCATCCGTAGTCATGCCCAGGATATCCGTGGGGCAGCGGAAGCGGCTGACCATCCGGGCAGTCTTGCCGGAGACGGAGCACACAACGATTGCCTTGGCATTTACATCGATCGCCATGGCGCAGGTGGCGTGGGAAATGGCGTCCAGCGTGTTATTGATCCGGAAATCGCCCTTGAAAAAGCGCTCGCGGTAGCTGGTATGCTGCTCGGTATACTCGGCGATCTGGGCCATGGTTGCCACAGCCTCCACAGGATACTTACCGGCAGCGGATTCGCCGGAGAGCATGATTGCGGAAGTGCCGTCATACACGGCATTGGCAACGTCGGAGATTTCCGCACGGGTGGGGCGGGGATTGTGAATCATGGATTCCAGCATCTCCGTGGCGGTGACCACCCGCTTGCCCAGCATCCGGCACTTGTGAATCAGACGTTTCTGAACGGCAGGCAGCTCCACAAAAGGAATTTCCACGCCCAGGTCGCCTCTGGCAACCATGATGCCCTCGCAGCCTTCGCAGATTTCCTCTACATTGTCCACGCCGGACTGATTCTCAATCTTTGCAATGATATCAATGCCGCTGCCGCCGTTTTCATTCAAAAATTGCCGCATATCCATCACATTCTGCTTGTTGGAAACGAAGGATGCAGCCACAAAGTCCACATCGTTCTGAATGCCGAAGAGAAGATCCTGCTTGTCGGCCTCGGAAAGGAAGGGGCCGGTCATTACCTTATTGGGGAAAGACATACTCTTGCGGTCGCTGAGGTCGCCGCCAACGATGACACGGCAGATTGCATTGGCGCCCTTCAGCTCTTCCACCTCGAACACCACCAGGCCATTGTTTACCAGCACCCGGTCGCCCACAGCCAGATCCTTAATAAGGCCCTTATAATTGACGGAAACGATTGTCTCGTCACCCTCTACCTCGTCTACGGTGAAGGTGAAGCGGTCACCGGCGTTTACATGAACCTTGCCGTCTTTAAAGGTACGAATCCGGTACTCCGGGCCCTTGGTATCCAGCAAAATGGCAATGGGCATATTCAGTTCGCTGCGAACTTTTTTAATGAGGTCAATTTTCCGCTGCTGCTCCTCGTGGGTGCCGTGGGAGAAATTCAGCCGGGCAACGTTCATACCGGCAAGGCACATTTTTTTCAGGGTTTCCTCATTCTCGGAGGCAGGGCCAATGGTGCAGATAATCTTGGTTTTCCGCATAAAGCATCTCTCGCTTTCTTATTGATTTTTTGGATTTCCTAATTCAAGGGCATTATAGCATAGCTGCTTCCAGGATGCAAGAATTCGGAGAAATAAATATAAAACCACTGATTTTATGCAGCTATAAATCAATTCTTATGGAAATTCTTTCCCGGCAGGAAGTGAAGATTGCCACACCAGTGTGCGCACTACTCGCGCTAAGAGCCGCCTGCGGCGGTTGCGCTCTGTACACGCCTGCGGGCGTAGTGGTTCGCTTTTGACACCTTTTTCGTCATTCCGAGGCAGTGACCGATGTCACTGCCGTGGGAATCTTCTCTTGCAATTACGGCCCCGGTTATCAGGAGAGAAGATTGCCACACCAGTGTGCGCACTGGTTCGCAATGACGAAGGAAGCGGTCTACGTACCAGCCCGCAATCACGAAGGGGTGCGCACGTGACGGGAACGAAAAAGGCCACACAGGCAGACGCCTGCGTGGCCTAAGGTGTTTAAAGAGTCTGACGAATTTGGGACTTACTGGTCGTCCGTTTCATCCTCATCGAAGGTGAACTCCAGAGTTTCGCCGCAGTTGGGGCAGACAATGCTGCCGGACTCCAGGACTTCCTCGTCAAAATCGATGACGTTGCCGCAGGAGCACTCTACCTCGTAAATGGTAGAATCCTCATCGCCGAAGTCAAAGCCCTCTTCCGGCTCCTCCTCGTCGTCTTCCTCGTCCTCGGAAGGATCGTAGTAGTCCTCGTCTTCTTCGTCGTCCCAGTCATCCTCGTCTTCATCCAGGATGAAGTCTTCGATGGCATCCAGGTCTTCTTCAATCTCGTCCAGCTCATCGGAGATGGCAATGGTGGTATCTTCAATGTCCACCATACGCTTGGACATATCGCCGAGCAAATCCACAATGGCGGCAATCATCTTGCCCTCGTTGGTCTCGGTATCCAGTTTGAGGCCGTCCATCAGGCCCTTGAGGTAGGCGGATTTTTCAGAAATCGTCATTATTATTCTCCTTTCCGGCTTATGCCGGTAAGCTTAGGCCTTGGAACGGCCCAGGTATTCGCCGGTGCGGGTGTCGATCTGAATCTTGTCGCCCTCGTTGATAAAGAGGGGCACCTTGATTTCAGCACCGGTCTCCACGGTAGCGGGCTTGGTGACGTTGGTAGCGGTGTTGCCGGCGAAGCCAGGCTCGGTCTTGGTGACCACCAGGTCAGCAAAGTTGGGAGCTTCCACGCCGAAAACATTGCCCTTGTAGCTCATGATGGTGCAAACATCGTTTTCCTTGACGAACTTGAAGGAATCATCCAGAACGCTGGCATCGATGGGAGTCAGTTCGTAGGTTTCGCCATCCATGAAGTAGTAGAGGTTGCCGTCGTTGTAGGAGTACTCCATCTTCTTACGCTCAATGTAAGCGGTGGGGTACTTGGCAGAGGGGTTGAAGCTGGTCTCGGTCACGCCGCCGGTGATGACGTTCTTCATCTTCACACGGACGAAAGCAGCGCCCTTGCCGGGCTTAACGTGCTGGAACTCGATGACCTGCATAACCTTGCCGTCCATTTCAAAGGTTACGCCATTTCTAAAATCACTTGCAGAAATCATTGGTTTATCCTCCTAATGTATGTTCCCTTTGGGGGGATACAAGTATCTATATCCTTAACCATGCTAGTTTACCCTATATTGCGCGTTTTTGCAAGAGGGAGAACGAAAATTTTTAGACAATCAGTAAATCTTTGGGCATATTGGTAATATCTTCGCAGCCATCGGCCCCAACAATCGTCACATCCTCAATACGGACGCCGAATTTTCCGGGCAGATAAATGCCGGGCTCCGCAGAACACACCGCACCGGCAGGAATGGGATCGGGGTTGCGCATACTCAAATTGGGGCTTTCGTGGATTTCCAGGCCCAGGCTGTGCCCATAGCTGTGCCCAAAGAACTCGCCGTAGCCTGCATCGGTAATGACCTTCCGGGCTGCACCGTCAATCTCCGCACCGGTAACTCCTGCCTTGGTAGCAGCGATGCCTGCAAGCTGAGCCTGCAGAACCACATTGTAAACCTTCTTCATTTCCTCGGTCGCGTAGCCCACCGCCACAGTGCGGGTGGTATCGGAGCAGTAACCCTGATAGAGCACGCCAAAATCCATGGTGATGAAGTCACCCTCCTGAATCACCCGCTCCCCTGCCACGCCGTGGGGCATACTGGTATTGGGGCCGGAAACCACAATGGGATCGAAGGACAGGCCCTGAGCGCCGTTTTTATACATACGGTAGATGAGCTCCGCCTGGAGTTCCAGCTCGGTCATGCCGGCCCTGATTACCGGCAGGGTTTCCATAAAGGCCTGATCTGCAATCTTCTGGGCCTTCCGCATCCGCTCAATTTCCCAGGGCTCCTTCATGCCTCGAAAGCCGTTGATCTTTGCATTGAAGGGCACAAGCTTTGCATGGAGGTTCTGCTCCAGGCTGCGGAACTCCGCCACAGTCAGGTAGTCCTCCTCAAAGCCCAGGGCGGTCACACCAAAATCGGCAATGGCCTCATTGATGCACTTGGCATAGTTCCGACCTCCCTGAACATCCAGGACTTCAAAATCCTTGATGTTATTCTGGGCAGACTCGATATACCGGCTGTCGGTAAAATAGCGGCAGCCCTTTTTGGTGACGATTGCCATGCCCTCGGCAATATCGAATTCTGCGCCGTAATGGCGGCTGTAGCGGGAGGTCAGAAGCAGACCATCCACCTCCTGCCCCAGAATGGACAGGTACTTTTCCAGGTTTTTCATAAATCGATTCTCCTTTTTCTCGCTGCGAAGATAAAGGGCAGCTCTAAAACGTGCCTGGCTTTCAGCCAGATTGTATGATTATCAATGGCCTTCACAAGGATCGGGGTCACCCCCGCCAGGTTGCCGGCCAGGGTATCCGTGAAGATCTGATCCCCCACAATGGCAGACTCCTCCGGCGAAAAGCCGAACCGGGCCATGCATTCCCGCAGTCCCTTGGCTGAGGGCTTGTGGGCCCGCATAATGTAGTCCAGGGAGTACTTCTCACAGAAGGCAATCAGGCGGTTATTCTTGCTGTTGGAAACAATGGCAATTTTCACCGGGGAAGCATTCATTTCTTCCAGCCAGCTTTTCATCCGTGGGGTGGGAACATCCGTCGTATAGGGAACGATGGTATTGTCAAAATCCATCATCAGCAGATGAATGCCCCGGTTTGAAAGCATTTCCGGGGTCAAATCGGTAAGCGCCGGCGTAATGAGCCCGGGCAGAAAAGAAAGGGACATACACGGTCTCCTTTGTCCATAGAATAGGAGGAACACAATCCAGAAGGTAAGTATACCACGGAAAGGAGGGTTTGTCCATGGATTTTTACCTTGCCCTGGCCCCGGAGGCGCTGCCGTCCCCTTATGGAAGGGCGTGGCTCTTCTGCCCCTTTACCAAAATGCCCCCGGACTATTTTCCGGAAAACGTTTTGCCGGTTTTGACCGACAGCACGCCTTACGGCAATCAGAACCCTGAGGCCATTGCCGAACTGCTCCTGCCATTGGTACAAAACGTCAAGGGTGTGGTGCTGGACTTTCAAAGGAAGCATCAGCCGGGGCTGCAGGACTTTGTGGAAAAGCTGCGCGCCTGTCTTCCCTGCCCCGTCGCTGTCCCGCCGGAATACGCCGGAGACTCCGGCCCTGTATTTCTGCCGCCCATCCCCCCGGAGGAAGCCCCGGAAAGCTGGCTTACCCCCTGGAAAAAAAGGGAAATCTGGCTGGATTTTGCCCCGTTGGCAAAAACGCTGATCCTTACCCCTGCAGGCTGTACGGCACAGGACGGCACACAGGTAAGTGCGCCGGAGTTTCGGGACGCGGCTCTATTCTGCCACTACACCGTGGCAGTGGAATCGCCGGAGCGGGTTTCCTTTTCTCTATGGCGCACGGAAGAGGATTTGAAAAGTCTCGTCTCCCGGCTGGAAAGCTGGGGCGTCCACAGTCTTCTGGGGCTCTATCCGGAGCTTACGACCTGCGGATTTCTTCCAGCGCCTTTTTCTCCCGGCTCTGACAGGTAAAGAGCAGAATCTGCTTATTCTGCTTCCCCAATACTTTTACCGCGGCTCTCAGCCTTCTGTCGTCAAAGCGCACCAGAGCATCGTCCAAAACCAGGGGAGCATCGGGAGTCAGCACCTCGGACAGGGCCAAACGCAGGGATAGATACAGCTGATCCATCGTACCGTCACTGCGCCACAGGGCTTCCCGCACCACCGTTTCATCCTGAGCGCAGGCCAAAACCGTCAGATCCTCCGTCAGAGTGATCCGGCTGTACCGGCCCTGGGTCAGTTCTTCCATATAGCCCCCTGCCAGATCGGAAATGCGGGGGGCAAACCGCCGCTGCAAAATCTGTGTGGCCTCCGTCAGAGTTTCCTGGGCCAGGGTCAGGGCATCGTACGTATTTTGCAGCTTCGCCACTCTGGCCTCTACTTCTTCCAGCTGCCGCTGCAGGCTGTCCTTTTGCCCCAGGCTCTCCATACGGCCCTTGCAGACCCCAAGATCGTGGCGCAGGTTTGCCAGGTCTTCCCGGGTCTTTTTCAGGTTGGACTGGGTTTGCTCCCAGGTAAGATTCAGGTCATCCGCCCCGGTTTGGGTTGCGGCGCGGGCCATGGAAAGCAGCGTATTCAGGTGCTCCTGGGCCTGGAGGGCCTGCAGTGCAGCGGCATCCAATCGATCCCAGCTGTCCAGCACCTGACGGCACAGAGATTCCATCTCCCCCAGCTCCCGGCCCTCGCACAGGGTTTCTTTCTGGGCGGTGAGCTCCTGCAGCCGGTTTTCCAGGGCGGTTTTCCGCCGATTCCAGCTTTCAAAGGCGGCTTCGTACTCCATTTGCTGGGCGGCATACCGGTCAGCCAGTTCGGGCCACTGCTTCCAGTCCGAGGTTCCGTAACCCTTTCCCAGCTCTTCCAGCTTGCCTTTTCCCTTGCCGCTGCACAGCAGTGCCCCACCCAGGAGCACTGCGCCAACGCCGCAAAGGGCAAGGCCCGGAACGGTCAGGTGGACAAGCAAGGCAAGGGCTCCGCCCCCTGCCACCGCAAGCACGCCGAGAATGCACAGCAGCAGGGCAAATTTTCCCACGGAATCCCGATAGGCGGCGGCATCCGTCTCCGCCTTTACCTGGGCCTCCTTGGCGCTGAGCCCCCGGAAGGCGGGAAGGCACTCCACCTTCTCCGGTTCCGGCTCCAGGGCATTCTTCCCCTTGATGGCGGCATCCCAGGCAGCTACATAGTCTGAAAGCTCTCTCAGGCGCTTCTGGGCCTCCTGACGGGTGGGAAGCTCCCGGCAGAATTCCTCCAACCGTTCTTTTTCCCTGTTTGCTTTCTCCAGGGCACGGCGGGCCTGGGCAACCTGCCGGGCATCCTGCTCAGCCTGGGCATTTTCCAGAACCCGCAGATGGTTTTCCAGGCGTTTGGCAAAGCTTTCCGCCTCCTGCAGTCGGGCAGAAACTTCTGCGCAGCGGCTTTCCAGGGCATCATATTCCTGAAGCTTCTCCTCCAGCTGGGCCAGCTGGGCCTGTGCCTGGGGAAGAAGTCCCGATTTATTATACTTACACTTGTTTTTCAGTTCCTTCAGCTTTTCCGCAAGGCGCTTGGCGTCCCCCGTATCGTCTCCCGTGGTGACCAGGGCCGTCAGCCTTGCCCGGAGAGCCTCGCTCCCCGCCACAGGCAAATCCGACTGGCGGATGAATCCGGCCCTTACAAACACATCCCGCTCCACTCCCAAAAGGGTCAGGCCGCAGTTCTCCGCCGTAAGCTCCGGCACCGCAAGACCGGAGGCAGTTTCGTAGGCCCGGAACTCCCCCATGGGAGTTCTGCCCTTACTGCTGCGCTCGATGGTGATGTCTTTGCCCTGCCAGGAGATTTCCAGCTTGCCGGACATGGCGCTGCCCGTCCAGGGGGCATAGCGCTCCTTGGGGGCAAGCGTGGTTTTGGTAGACTTGATTCTGGTTTCCAGGCCGTAGAGCATCGCCAGGAGGAAGGCGCACCAGGTGCTCTTACCCCATTCGTTTTCCCCGGAAATCACATTGAGTCCGGGCTGTAAAGTCAGGGTTTCCCCCTTAAGCTTTCCAAAGGAGGCTGTCATGGAATGGATGATCACGGCAGCGCCACCTCCTCCCCGTCTAAAATCTTGCGGGTCAATTCCGCCGCCAGGTCAATTTTTTCCCGTTCTGTGGCGTCTGCTTCCTGTTTTGCCTGGGAAAGGAGCTGGAAAAACACCCCCTGAAAGCTATCTTGCCCCGCCCTGGTCCATACATCCTCCTTGGGCCGGGTACGATCCCGAAATTCCAAATGAGGAAAGCGGGCATATTTCTGCAAAAGCCCAGGGATGGAAACCGCTCCGCTTCCCGTCAGGGTAATTCTGTAAAAATCCTCGCTGGGAACGGCAGGCAGCAGACCATCCAGCGCCTCCGGCTCCTCTATGGATACCGTCTCCGCCTGGAATCTGGGCAGCCCCAGCGGAATGGGCGTCACCTTAGGGGATTGCTCCAGGGTGACCTTGAGAATGCCCTTTGCTCCCGTTTCATCCCAGCCTCTTCCCATGGGGCAGCCGGGCCAGGCGCACAGCGTACTGCCGCTGCGCAGGCTCCCAGCCTGGTGGATATGGCCCAGAGCCAGATAGTCCAGGCCGGATGCCGCAATCTGAGGCGCTGTAACGGGACAGTAAGGGGACTTTGCCTGGGTGGCATCCCCGTGGAGCACCCCAACGGTATGGGGATACACCCGCTGCGCCCGAAAGCCCTCCAATAGCCCCGGGCAATCCATGGCGGTATAGCCGCCGCCATAAACCCGGGTTTCCAGCTCCGGCAAATCCACATAGCTCAGGTTTCCCCGGAAAATATGCACATTGGAAGGCCAGTTTTCCCGTTCCCACGGGGAATCCGGGCTTAGATAATCATGATTTCCCGGTGCGATAAACACGGGAACGGCGCATTCTTCCAGATTCTGTGCCAGAGCCACAGCCGTTTCCCGGCGGTATGGGCCATCGAATACATCCCCCGCCAGCAGCAGGAGCTCCGCCCCCTGGCTGCGGCAGCAGTCAGCCAAAAGCTGCGGGATGGCGGCCTGAGCTTGCCTTAAAAAGCGGCTCGCTTCCTCCGAAAACCCGCCGAAGGGAGAATCCAAATGCAGATCCGCTGTATGTATCAATGTCAGTCCCATAGGTCAGCCCTTTCTGCCCTCAGGCATTTTCCGGTAGCTGCATCCAAGGTAAACAGCGCGGCTTCCAGTTTGGTTGGGCCCTCTGCCCAGCGGTAGCGCTCCGTCAAATCCCCCCGGAATCTGGCAATGGACAATTCCGGGCGAATCCCCAGCACGGACTCCCTTGGGCCCGTCATGCCCAGATCGGTGACGTAGCCCGTTCCCTTGGGCAGAATGCGGGCATCCGCCGTGGGCACATGGGTATGGGTTCCCCAAACCGCGCTGACCCTTCCATCCAGATAATAGCCCATGGCAAGCTTTTCCGAGGTGGCCTCCCCATGGAATTCCACCAAAATGAGAGAAGTATCCACTTTTTTCAGGATTTTATCCACCAGCAGAAAGGGGTTATCCGGAGTATAATCCATATTGACCCGCCCGATGAGGTCGATGACCGCCACATCTCCGGCTCTCGTTTCGTACACCTGCCAGCCAATGCCCGGGGCCTGGGGAGCGAAGTTCGCCGGGCGAAGAATCCGGGTGGAATCATCCAGGTAGGATACGATCTCCCGCTTGCCGAAGCTGTGGTTTCCCAGGGTGACAACATCCGCCCCGGCATCCAGAATATCCTCCGCCTGGTTGGGGGTTATGCCCACCACGCTGGCGTTTTCTCCGTTAACCACCGTAAAATCCGCCCCGGTTTTTCGGATGAGCTTCCGCAAATCCCGGCGAACCCTTTCCATTCCCGGCTCGCCCACCACATCTCCCACTGCCAGAACCTTAAATTCCATGGTAAAACTCCGTTTCTATCGGTTTTCGAATATTATATACGATGGGAGGTTTTTCTTCAAGGGGGAGCGGAAGATTCCATGGGCAAAAAGCCCCTGGCGCGGAAGCGTCAGGGGCCGGAAAATCAGCGCATATATTCAAACTGCAAATCGTAAATATCCACGGTGTCGCCATCCTGAATGCCCATTTCTTCCAGGCGGGCAAACAGGCCGGATTTGCGGAGCATCTGATCAAAGTAATTCCGGGACTCGTAGTCGTCAAAATTGATGTTCTGCACCAGCCGCTCCAGCCAAGTGCCGGTAATGACCCAGGTAGAGCCCAGGTGCTCAACGGTGAGCTCCTGAGGATCTCCCGCCTCAGGCTGCTGCTCCACATACTCCGGCTCGTAAATGGTCACCGGAGGCAGAGAACGCAGCTTTTCTGCCACCACCCGCATCAGGTTCCGGGTTCCCTGGGTGGTTCCGGCGGAAATTTCGTAGAGCTCACAGCCGGCAGCCTCTACACAGGCCCGAAGGCGCTGGAGATTATCGCTGTCCGGGGGAAGCAGATCGATCTTGTTGGCAGCCACGATCATGGGCCGGTTGCTCAGATCCACGCTGTAGTTTGCCAGCTCATCACAAATGGCGTTAAAATCCTCCACAGGATCTCTTCCCTCGCTGCCGGAAACATCCACAACGTGAACCAGCAGTCGGCAGCGGTCAATGTGCCGCAGGAAATCGTGACCCAGGCCCGCGCCCTCCGCAGCGCCCTCAATGATGCCGGGGATATCCGCCATGACGAAGGAAACGCCCTCATCCACGTAGATGACCCCCAGGTTGGGGAACAGGGTGGTAAAGTGATAGTTGGCAATCTTCGGCCGGGCGTTGGAGGTGACGGACAAGAGGGTGGATTTACCCACATTGGGGAATCCCACCAGTCCCACGTCTGCCAGGAGCTTCAGCTCCAGGATCACGTCCCGCTCCTGGCCCTTCAGGCCAACCTTGGCAAACCGGGGCACCTGCCGGGTAGCGGTGGCATAGTGGGCATTGCCCCAGCCGCCCCGTCCGCCCTTGGCAATGACAAAGTCCTCCCCGGTGGACATATCCACAATAATCTGGTTGGTTTCCGCATCCCGGACAACGGTTCCCCGGGGCACTTCGATCACCAGGGGCTCTCCCCGCTTGCCGCTCATATTCCGGCCCAGGCCATTCATGCCCGCCTGGGCGGAGTACTTCCGCTTATAGCGGAAATCCAGCAGCGTAGACAGGTTATCATTTACCCGCAAAATCACGCTGCCGCCGTGACCGCCGTCGCCGCCATCCGGCCCGCCGGAGGCCACATATTTTTCCCGGTGGAAGGCCACGGCACCGTCGCCGCCCCGTCCGCCGCAAACCGTAATTCGTACCTTATCTACAAACATAGTATACCTCCTGTTCTTGTGGAAGGGTGACACAGAAAAAGAAGCAATATACATTTCCTTTTCTCTGCCACCCAATTATCCAATACAACACGAACAGCAAAACATCACATTCGCAAAAGCAGCAGTGGAAAACCGGAAGGACAGTTTTCTGCTGCTGCCCAGAAAAAAGGACTGCCGCTTGATACGCAGCAGTCCTTCGTTTCATAGGCTTGTCTTACTGCTCAGCGTAAACGGAGCACTTCCGACGATCCTTGCCCATGCGCTCGTACTTGACGGTGCCGTCAATCAGGGCAAACAGGGTATCATCCTTGCCGATACCAACATTGGTGCCGGGATGGATGTGGGTGCCTCTCTGGCGAACCAGGATGTTGCCAGCCAGAACGAACTGACCGTCAGCACGCTTGCAGCCCAGACGCTTGGACTCGGAATCACGACCGTTCTTGGTGGAACCGCCGCCCTTGTGGTGAGCGAAGAACTGAATACCAATCTTCAGCATACTATTACACCTCCAAAACTTCGATGTTGTCAGGATATTCATCCCGCAGGCTGCACAGATAAAGCATCATGCCGGAAAGTACCGCCTGAACGCTTTCTTCTTCATCGCAGCTTGTGGGGAGGGTCAGACTGATGCGGGCCTCCGCATCCTTGACCCGAACCTTGGCCTTTGCGCCGCACACATCATTGATGGTGGCCTCAGCCATGGCAACAGCAGCGCTGACGGCGGCGCAGACGATATCGCTGCCCGCTTCGGCATAGCCGCTGTGTCCGGAGACGGTGAATCCGGTGATTCGGTCGTCTTCCGTAGTAAATTCAACTCTGGTCATAACTTACAGTGCGATCTTGGTGATCTCGACCTTGGTGTAGGGCTGACGATGACCGATGTGGGTCTTCTCGTTCTTCTTAGCCTTGTACTTCAGTACGTCGATCTTCTTGCCCTTGCCATTCTTAACGACCTTAGCCTCGACGGTAGCACCCTCAACAACGGGAGCACCGATCTTGGAATTCTCGCCGTCCAGGACAGCCAGAACCTGATCGAACTTCACGGTCTGCTCGGCCTCAACACCCAGCTTTTCGATGAACAGGACATCACCCTCGGCAACGGTATACTGCTTACCGCCGGTAACAAAAACTGCCTTCATTTCTTCATTTCACCTACTTTAATTGTGTAGTCTCGCTCTAAAGGCGGCTGCTTTTGGGCAGCACTTGTAAGCCCTTTCAATGCGGCTGGGTTATTTTATCATCATTTGATTGAAAAGTCAACAGATTTTTCGGAAAATATTTGTATTTTTCGGTTTTTCCTGCCCCTCCCCGTTCTGTCATTTTGAGACAGTGACGAGCATCACTGGTGTAGGAATTTTCTTCTGCACCGGCTGCTTCGGTTGAACGGGGGAAGATTGCCACGCCAGTGACATCGGTCACTGGCTCGCAATGACGAGGAGGTGGTCTGCTCGCTGGTTCGCAATGACGAAGAAGGAAAATCTGCGCGTCGGATTCCCATTTGGCGAAGGGGATGCACGCAAAAAATCCCGCAGGGATCATCCTGCGGGATTTCGGAGAATGGATTGACGATTAGGCCTTGCCGTCGGAGCCCAGAACGTGAACGATCTTGTGGGCAACCATGTCCTTAACAGCCTGACGGGCGGGCTTCAGGTACTGGCGAGGATCGAAGTGATCGGGATGCTCGTAGAAGTACTTACGGATGTTGCCGGTCATTGCAAGACGGATATCGGAGTCGATATTGATCTTGCAGACAGCCAGCTGTGCAGCCTTACGCAGCTGATCCTCGGGGATACCGATGGCATCGGGCATATTGCCGCCGTAGGTATTGACCATCTTCACGAATTCCTGAGGAACGGAAGAAGAGCCGTGGAGCACGATGGGGAAGCCGGGCAGACGCTTGATGCACTCCTCCAGAACGTCGAAACGCAGGGGGGGCGGAACCAGGATGCC
>CAKTNN010000009.1 GCA_934589065.1 uncultured Oscillospiraceae bacterium | reverse complement strand
TTCTCTAAAGCAATCGCTGACTATATTGATTACTACAACAACAGGAGAATTCAAGCAAAAACAAAATGGATGCCTCCCGTAAAATTCCGGGAAGCATCCATGATGAAAAACTAACTATTTAGTTCAAATAACGGTGTCCAGAAAACTGGGTACATATCACATTCCAAAGGGGGCGCTTTTATGCTTCTTTTGCGACAACGCCTGTCCGGTCGCAGCGGACGGTGACGCGCTGTTCGCCGCCGGGGGTGCAGGTGAAGAGGGTCAGGCCCCAGGTATCCTCCGGGCCCTTTTCCGTCAAGGCCAGCACGTCTTCCGGCTCTAAAACCGTGATCTCCGATACCGCATACAGCCATACCACGCCGTCCATATCCGTAAACCGCACCTCTGCCCCCAGGGGAAGGGAGCGGAGTCTGCCAAAATGGGCGGCGTAATTGTGGGCGCAGACCGTCATATCATCGGTAAAGGTGGTTCCCGTGTATCTGCCGGGGCTTTTTTGCAGACCATCGTAGCTCCACCAGTCCTGCACCGGAAGCTCCAAATTCAGCTCCGGAATGGAAAGATAACCGATAAAATCCAGATTTTCGATGGTCTTTACCGTCATTTCCCGCTGCACAACCGGGTGAGGCTCCGTTTCCTCCGCATCCGAAGGGGGCTTCCCCGTCTCAGAGAGTTCCAGCTGGGCAAGAAGGGACGCCGACTCCTCCCCTGCCCGACTGGAATCCCAGGTGTTGTAGCCCAGCAGTCCTGCCGCGCCAAGCACCAGCAGCAAGCCCAGGATCATAAAGAATCTACCGAGAATCTTTTTCATGCTTATCCTTGGTCAGCACCCAGCCCAGGGTGAAGAGAGCCACGCCGGATACCGCCAGCACCGGCACAGGCCAATTGAGCTGACCGGTCTGAGGCAGACGGAAGCCCCACTTCTTTTTGGTTGGGGTGGTGGGAGTTACCGTCCCCACCTTCGGGGTTGCGGTGACATCATATACCCAGCCGTCCTCCGTATTCAGGGGCACGGTCACCACAAAGGGGGTGATGGCCTCGTAGTAGCCGGACTTGGTGCGCTGACGGATGAGATACATTCCCAGCTCGCAATCCGGGAATGTGACCGTACCGTTTTTATCCGGGCGGCGGGCAACCTTTTCGGCATCCTTGGGCACAACCTTGCTGAGCCGCTCTGCCAGGCTGGCAGCGCTCTCCTTCCCTGCCAGGAAATCCTGCAGGGAAACATCGGTATCTTCAAAGCCGTTGGACAGGATGTAGGTCAGGCCATTGCCGTTATCGGCAACCTGAGCCACCTCGATGCAGTCCAAAAAACCGCCGGTTTTTACGTTTCCGTCCCCATCCTTCAAGGTCAGCGTGATGGAGCCGGTTTTGGATAAATCCAAATCCGCCGTTGTGCCCGCCGCCGCAAAGGCGGGGGTGATGCACAGCAGCAGTGCAAGGATGGAGCCCAGAAGGCTCATGCATTTAGAGAATATCTTCATTGGGCGATCCTCCCTTCTTCTTACGTTTTCCTGGCAAAATCAGCCAGATCAGCAGCACCAGAAGCAGCGGCGCTGCCAGGATGGGGGCGATAAGCACAGGGTCCAGCTTCACCGCCTCCGAGGTCACGTTTACCTTGTGTATCCGCTCCCCGTTTTCAATCCGCCGTCCCCGAACCAGCAGCCGGTGGGAATTGATGCCGTAGGGGGTGCAGGTCATGAGGGTGACCAAATCCTTCCCCTGCTGCACCAGCAGCCCTTCCGCCTCCTGGGGCAGAACGATGGAGATATTGTCCACCTCGTAGGTGAGCACCCGGTTCAGGACGGTGATTTCAAAGGTATCCCCTGTTTCCAGTTTATCCAGGTCGGTGAACAGCCGGGCGCTGGGCAGCCCCCGGTGGGCGGAGAGAACCGCATGGGTGCTCTTGCCGCCGATGGGAAAAGAGGAGCCCTCCAGGTGGCCCACGGCAATCTGCAGCACGGACTCCTCCGTGCCATGGTAGATGGGCAGGGACACGTTGATTTTGGGGATGGACAGATAGCCCATGATCCCCGTACCGGTGACATCCAGTGTACCGGAATAATCCGGCAATTCGCTGGGACGATACAGCATTTCCGGGTTGGACGCAAGGGCTGCATTGTAGTTCTCCGCCGCAGCAAAGAGGGCCGTATAGTCCGTATCCGCCATGGAAGCAACGCTGTGCTCATAATCCACCACGGCTCTGGTCTGGTGGGCCCGGTTCACCGCATCGCTGACCGTGGGGTACAGCATGACGGAAAGGCCCACCAGGAAGACCAGAACCAATAAAATTGTGCTAAAACGTTTTTTCATTGCGTCTTCCCTTCCGGGAATGGGTTATGCATTTTTCTCCATCCGCTTTTTGGTGACCAGCAGCACCACGGCACAGACCATCAGCAGGCCGCCCACCACATAGAAGAGGGTGGTGCCCATGCCGCCGGTGGAGGGAAGGGTTGTACCGGCTTTATTCTCTACAATAACACCACCAGTAGCATTTCCATCCCATTCAGTCCCTGCTTTAGTTGCCTTGAGATTATTGCCACCGGTCAGATCAACCTTTACCAATCCTGTAAGCTTATTGAAGCCCCCCGGAGCAAAGGTTTCCTTCAGATAATAAGTCTTATTATCCAAGCCATAAATTGTAGTAACGCCTGAAGCAACCGTTTCGATTTCCACACCTGTCTCATTAGTCAAAGCAACACGGTAAGTATTCTCCTGCCCCTCAACCTTTACAACCTGGATTTCCTTAGTTCCCTGAGCGTCCTCGTAAAGCTTAAACTTAACATCAGCAAGCAAAGGCTTTGTATTATTCGCACCAGCGTGCCACTTCACAAGATCAAACGCCAGTGTCTTTGTTTTAGTGGAATGATCTTCTGTTTTGCTTGCCTCACCGTATTTCAGCCATGCGGTGTTGTTTTCGCCATTCTCTACATCTACCTTGTCATTCAGGATAGCGGTATAGGTTACAGTGAGGGTTGTATTCTCTGCAAGAGAGGTAATGTAGTCATTATCTGCGAACTCAATTTCAAAGGTGCAATCACTATGTACTAACCCGGTTATTTTTACATCATATTTACCGGCACATGGTTTCCTTGTATCGCTGCAAGTTACAGTTATCGAACCAACGTTAAGGGTCAAACCGTCCTCCATTTTATCATGGAAAACAAGATTCTCTGTGCCTTTCTTCAAAGTAATCACAGATTTAAACTCGACTGTATCGCCAATTTTTGCAGTGCTTGTAGTGCCGTAAGAATCTCCTTCTTTAACTAGCTTATCCACCGTGGGAACTTCGTTCTTGTCATTAATCGTAACAGTCTGATAGGCCGTATCCAGACTGCAAAGGGAACCGACAGTGGAATCCAGCAGATAATAGCCAAGGGGAAGTCCTGTAAAACTTACAGTAGTACCTGTTGCTTTTATTGATTTCTTAGAATTGGTAAAGCTGGAACTGTGGTCGTTCGCATATTTAATTGCCGCAGCCGCAAAGCCGGCAGGATCAGCCTGCAACTTCGTAATGTCCTCAGGAGCATTGTTAGAATCCAGAGTGATATAAACTTCTCCGTTACTATTTTTTAATTCCGGGATAGCAGAAACCCATTCCGAGTTTGCAACATAAGCTACATTGGTGATTTCCCCATCGTCACCTGTAATCACACCGCTTACATCAAAGATGCGATAAACCGTGTAAATTTCACCCTTCAAGGCATTTGTGACATTAATGATTGCCGTCTCCCCATCTGCAAACGCGGCGGGGGACAGGGCCAGCAGCAGGATGGCTGCCAGGCAGAGAGCAAGGACTTTTTTCAATGCTTTCATCTTTCATACACTCCTGTATAATGTTTTTTACGGGTGACAATCATGCCGCACCCGGCGAGGATCATGGCGAACGCGCCAAAGAGTACAAAGTTTTTCGTGCCGCTCCCACCGGTCCTGGGAAGCTCGTAGGTATAATCAACGGTAACTTTATTTGTTACTGTGATAATGCCCGATGTGATGCCTCGATTGTTTCCGTAGGTTACCTGCCAGATATTGGATGTTTCTACCTCTTCTACATAGTAATGGTAAGGCTTTCCATTCTCATCAGATTCCTGTAGGCCATCCGTGCCCCCAACAGACCAAGCGTATTCCCAATTGTTTGCGTCATTCAGCTTTACCAACTGATCTGTAATCGGCTGTGCATTTTGAATGTTATCCGTGTAGCGATACAGCTGAATCTGAATCTCATTTACCGGTGCCCCACAAATGTTATTGTCTTTATCCAGCCAGTTTTTATGAACCATCAGCTTATCCATGGTGTTTTTAATGGTCAACTGAATCATGCCGGTAGACCGGGAAATGGTAACCCGATCTTGAGTAATCGTTTCGTCGGTACCGTAGATCACAGTATCCGAGCCGGTAGCACGCTTAAATGCACCAACCGCACTCTGAGTAATGTTTCCCTGTTCATCACGCCTTTCCGTGTAGAAAATTACGTAATACGGAACTTCTTCCAGCCGATAGTTTTTCGGAGCCCTGGTTTCTACAACTCTATATAGCGTCTCCGGCTTCAAGGTTGCATTCTCCGATTCCCCAACGGTCAAATTAAATTTCGCGCCAGATTCATCGGGAGAAATCTCTTTCGCCGCTTCCCAACTCTGAGTATCCTTGTTGTACTTCTGGATTTGGAATTCTGCACCAGGGAGAGCCGTTCCGCTGAAGCTATCAACCTTATTGATCTGAAGCTGACCATAGCTAACCGTTGCGAAATCCGCATTCTGCTGAACAGAGAACCATCTAGGCGCTCCATCACCAGATCTTATTCCCGCCCAGTTGCCCATATTTACGGACGCTTTATTGCCAGGATCAATAATACAATCGTAGCAAAGGACAAATGCCTCACTGTTTGGAATGCGCATTCTCAGCCAACTATTGCCTTCGGAATCCAATATCTGATAGAGTCCTGTTGGCACCGGTCGATCAAGGCTCAACTCACCATTGACTACATGGTAATAGTACAAACGCACAGAGGACAAGTCGCCTTCTGCAGAAGCACCGGTTTCCGGATGCAACTCATCATAAATTTCCAGGTATTCCGGATACGGGCCAAGCTGCTTCTTTTGCGGATTAATGGTCACCGTATAGTGCAGCACATTAGAGTAAGTCGTTTTCCCGTTTGCATCCGTAGAGCTTTCCTGCTGGACATCTTTAAGGATGTTCTTGTTGTCCTTACGAGTAACCGCAACATCTGCCGATGCGTCCTTCTCAAGTTCCTTCCACTTGGCAGAATTCACGTAACGCTTGCTATTGTGCTCAACCGAAAGATCTTTCCAATAGGGGTCATCTGCAATGCTCACAGAGTAACGCAGCGAAACAACATGCTCTTTCTGATTTCCTTGATAATCGCTGATCTTAAACGCAATACCGGTATCTGTCTTGGTAACGGTTAATGTACCGGGGCAATCATTATCCCGCGCCAGAACTGCACTTCCATCCTGATACACAGCACCATCCGGCAATACATCTTCCACGGTTATAATGCTGCCATCATAATCTGCCGGAATCTTGAGAATGATCTGGTACTGAAGTTTATTATTATCCAGATCTTTTGCGGCATCCTGTGAATAATTCACTCCGTCAATAGAAACAAGCTTCTCGAAATCGACCGCTTTTCTATAAGGGAGTTCGTCCCCCACAGATGTCTCCTCGATAGTTGCCTCATTGCGGTACACCCAGTTTTTTCCGTCCTCAACTTTGCTGCTCCAATGCGTCGTATAATTCGATACCTTTACAGACTTAACAAAGATATTTTCATCTCCGCTGGTCACCGTAATTTTAAAGGACTGAACCGGCGTTTGTGTGTCTGCTGCCGGAATCTCCTGGGAAGTGCCATCCACCTGTGCTGCACCGTAATAGTGTATATCTATAGTTGGATTCTGCGGTGTTACCTGGTTTCCATTGATATCCACCCAAACAATGGTCATTGCGCGGAGCTGACTATCCAATTCGGATGCGATTGCATAGTGCGTATTAGGGGCAGTTACACCATCGTCACTCTTCGCATTGATGATTCTGTCTGTAACCTCAAACTTTTTAGCGCCTGTCGTATTAACGGCATCCAAAGACCAGCGAATCAGGCTTCCATTCTCACCAAGTAACTTCTTACTATGTGACCACTTGTCCTGTGTCTGTGTAACCTCAGCAGAGGTTTCAAAGGATTCTGTGGAACCTGGTGGTGTAAGCTGAGCTTTATTAATAAGCGAGCCGCTGGCGGGTAACGTCGTTTCCAATTCCACACTATACCAGTTTTTATCGGAACCAGCTGGGAATGTATACCCATCCTTTAGCTGCTCAGGCGTAATCTCTCCGATGTAGTTACCACCGGAACCATAATAGTTCCAGTACAGCTTCGGATTTCCTACAATGGACACGCCATCCGGGAGCAAATCCTTCAATACCGAACCATCCATCTTGTTTCCAATATTGTTTAATTCAATTGTCCACTTGACCGTTCCTGTATCGCTGTCATAATTGCCCGTCTTCTTGATTCGCTTTCCGTAATCAATACGATCCGTTTTCAGCTTGGTTTCATCGCCAATCTTTCCCTCAGCGCTATTGTTAAGAGAACCTTCACCATTAGGAACATCCGTAAAGGAACTCTGAGGGACTTCGACCCAATAGTTCAGCTGATAATACTCACCATTGGCAAGTGCAGGAAGATTGGTGATAGACAGGGTTGGTGTATCACCGGTATTATTCAGCGTATAGTTGGCATCTGTCAATTGAACCGTCTGGTTCGTACCATCTGCGTTATGCTTAACCAGGGTTATTCCCTTGCTTTCGGCATAGCTGCCCTTGATTTGGTTGCCGCTGCCGGAATTCAGTTTATCCATAATGGATACAGATTCACTTGGCGCATCCGAACCAGCTTTCACAATCACGTTATACTTTACATACAGCTTGCCATCTTCCCCGGCCTGTGCATTCTCATGGCCTTTAGAAATAGACCAGAATTCCTCGCTTGACGTTTTAGGATTAATCTTAACATCCAGGCCACCGGGGAACGACACACTGCCATCCTCCTCAGCCTTACTGCGGTCAGCCGAACCAGAGCAGCCGAAGGTTCCCACAAAGGATTCCTGCTTCAAAATCTCCGTATCCTCATAGGTCAGAGTAACCAGGCCATTGGTATCAATTTTATATTCGCCGACCTCGTCATTATTCAGGTCGTAAATCTTACCGGTCTTAACTTTGGTTATTTTGAAGGCTGCCGGAAGCTGGTAAGTTGCATGCTTTCTGATATCTGCCTGTTCTACAGTATACCGAAACGACAGCCGAATTTCGTCTCCATCTTTCACATTCTCATTTGTTGCCGAAATCCAATCATTTCCTTGCTTTTTCTTGAGTTCCATTGATCCGGAAGTAATCTTATCCTTTAACTCAAAGGAACCCTCTGGAAAAGAGCTTGCACTATCCTGATCATACGTTGCAACCTTATTCTTCTGCCCTACCGCAACCCGGATGCGCTTGCTCATGGAGGCGGCGGCTACCGCAACCTGGATGTACTTGCTCACGGAGGCAGCGGCTACCTGAATTTCCGCTACCTTGCCATCCACATTGCCGCAGATCACGGTGAGCGGGTCACCGGACTCGCCGATGACGCCCACCCGGTCGCCAAATACGGCGATGTCGCCGGGCTGAGGATCATACTCCCCGGGGTTCTTTAAATGCGCAGAGGAGGCCATATCCGCAAGGAGCGCAGCCACGCCTGCCCGGCGGGGAACCACAACCTCCGGCACTCCGGCATATTTCAGGCAGTAGGCCAGGAACATCCCGTTCCAGCTGCCGTAGGGGTCGCCGTAGGAATCGCCATAGCGGGTATAGAATTTCTTCGCACCATTTTCATCCAGGGTGAAGTTTTCCTTCACCTCTTCGTAGCCCAGCTGGCTGGAGGCAACGCCCAGAAGGTCAATTGCCCAGATTCCGCTGCCGGGGTTTCCCGCAGCGGCAGCCCACTGCTCCTCGGTCTCCCGGGCAGCGGGATTGCTAAAGCAGAGCTCACTGTGGGTGTGCTGGGTTTTGCCGCAAATCAGCTTTTCTTCGTAGCAGGCATCCGTATGCACATGGGGCTCCTGGGGCTCCTGCTGGGTGGGCAGGGTGCAAACAAGCACCTTTTCATTCTTCATGCACTCCGCCGTATGGGTGTGCTCGGCATGACCGCAAATCAGGGTCTTCTGGGCAGGGCCATAGCAGCTGTCGCCGTGGGTATGCTCCTGCAGGGTGCAGGAGAGCACCTTCTCTACCGGGCTATAGCAGCCGTCCCCATGGGTATGCTCAGACAGGCCGCAGACGATATTTCCCTCGGCATCCTTGCACGCATCGCTATGGGTATGCTCCTGGGCAGCACAAACCAGGCTGCCGCCGGTCGGGGTATAGCAGGCGTCCGTATGGCTGTGCTCCTGGGCCGTGCAGGTAAGATTGCGCTGCATGGCATAGCAGCCATCCGTGTGGGTGTGCTCCTCCTGGGCGCAGGCAGCCACCAGCTTTTCCTCGTAGCAGCGATCCGTATGCTCGTGGGGCGCTTCGGTAGGCAGAGTCTCTCCTTCCTCCAAGCCGCAAATCAGCACCTTTTCATAGCACTCCTGGGTATGGGTGTGCTCCTCGGCGCCGCAGAACGCTTCTGCCGTTGCAGAAATACCCGTCTGCCGCAGGCTCCAGCCCACACCGCAGCCCACGAGCGTTGCAAAAGCCAGGAATGCGGCAGTGCACCGCTGGGCTCGCTTGCGCCTTGCACGGTAGCCCCTCACTTTTTCACGGGTAATATCCCCCATGTTCTCACCCCAAATCGTAAGATCTTATGATATGCATCGGCAAGGGCCAAACCTTTAAAACGACTCTGCCGACCAACTGTTCTTTTTCCACGCAGCCGATGACCGAGCTTCGGCTATCGATGGAGGTGGCCCGATGGTCACCCAGCACAAAATAGCGGTTTTCCGGCACCTGATAGGGAAAGGCAATGCTGCACTCCCCCAGGGCCGATTCATCCACATAGGGTTCCTCCAGCACTTCCCCGTTGCGGGTAACCGCCCCGGTTTCGTCAATGGAAATCACATCCCCCGGCAGACCGATGACCCGTTTCAGCAGGAGCTTATTCTGCCAGGAAAAGCCCACCAGATCACCGGCTTTCAGCTTGCCGGTTTTCCACAACAGGATCACATCCTGATCCTGCAGGGCCGGGGTCATACTGTCGCCGGACACTTTCAGCACCGGCAGAAACAGCGTTGCCGCCAGGGCCGCGATGGCAGCCACCACAATGAGCATTGCCAAGGTGCTGCCCACGGTGCGCCAAAACTTCTGGCGAAAGGAAAGGCGCTTTTTTTCCGCCTGAACCTCTGCCATGGAGGGAATGGATACGTCTTTTCTCACTGCCGCCCACCGCCCTTCTCCGTGCGGCAAATCAGACCGGAAAGGCGGGATTCAAACTTCTGCCTTGCCTGGGCGGTGCGGTCTTCCGGCGGCGCCATATACATTTTCCCCGTCTCGTCGGGCTGCACTTTTTCTTCTTTCCGGGGAAGCTCCGGCTTATCCTGCCCTGCCGCTTCCGCCGCTTTTGGGGGCTCCTCCGGCTTTTCTTCCGGGAGCGCCGAGGGCTCCAGAGTGCCCTTATCCGCCGCCAGGCGAACGGAACGCAAATAGTCATCCGCCGCTTTCTGAGCCTGCTCGAACACCTGATTGATTTTTAAGGCAGCCTCTGCGATAGAGCCCGCCTGGTTGATTTCGATTTCCCGGCGGGAAAGGGCCTCTTGCAGGGCCGCAACCTGATTAGAAAGCGACTCTTCTCGCTCTTTTAGCGCATAAATAATATCGATCAACTCAGCACGGCTGAGTTTTTTCAGTTCCCGATCTGCCATTGGTGGGAAAGCCTGCCTTTCCGGGTGTAATACGATTTTCTAATAAAATGTATTGTGACTCGCAAATGAAACTTGCCAATTTAAGACCGTCCGTTTCAAAAGCGACTTGGTATAAAACTTCATGCATGAGCGCTGCACCACGAAAATGCACAAATGTTATTGCATGAAGTTTTTGTGCATCATTTCCGGTTGCCCCGCAGGGGCGAGGAAATGGCACATTACTTGTTTTGCTATGCTTTTGCATAGCAAAATGCTGCACAAACCTTCCTCTGCACAGTAATCACATTCCGATATGTATTCTTCCATCCCTTTTTGCGGGGTAATTATACCATATTTTTCCGGTTCGTTCAACCAACAAAAGTTGTCGGGGCAAAGTTATGCAACAGATTCAATGCCACGTTGTATTATTTTTCTCATAGTTTGATGGATAAAATTAACAAAAATTGCGCAAACAAACTGGTGGGTTTGCTTGCGCAATTTTCGTAGTTTTTACGAAATCGTTTCAGTTCCCGCTGCTCAGCCGCCGCAGAGCGGTGCAAAGGGCATCCACCGCCTCTTCCCGTGTGGCCCAGCTGGTGCAAAAACGGACGGCCCGATGGGTTTCATCCACCCGCTCCTGCTCGCAGAAGACAAAATCCCGGCTGAGCTTTTCCAGAAGAGCGTCCGGCAAGATGGGGAAAATCTGGTTGGTCACGCCGGGAACCAGCAGCGGATAGTTTAGCTCTCCCAGGCAGTCCCGGATTTTATCCGCCAGACGGTTGGCGTGGGCTGCAACGGTAAAATACAGGTCATCCTCCAAAAGCGCCTCAAACTGCACCCCCAGGAGCCGTCCCTTTGCCAGCATTCCCCCGTGCTGCTTGATCATATAGCGGAAATCCTGCTTAAGTTCGGGGTTGGAAATCACCACCGCCTCCCCAAAGAGCGCCCCGACCTTGGTACCGCCGATGTAGAATACATCCGTCAGCCTTGCCAGGTCTTCCAAGGTCACATCGTTCCCCTGGGCCGTCAGGCCATAGCCCAGGCGCGCGCCATCCACAAAGAGGTAGAGCCCCGTATCCCGGCAGGCCCGGGAAATATCCGTCAGCTCGGAAAGGCTATAAAGGGTTCCCAGCTCCGAAGGATTGGAAAGATACACCATTTTCGGCTGCACCGTGTGCTCAAAGCTGTCGCTGGCATAGTGGGCGCGGACATAATCCCGGATCTGCTGCCCGGTGATTTTCCCGTCCACACTGGATAAACCCAGCACCTTGTGGCCCGTTGCCTCCACCGCACCGGTTTCGTGGCAATTGATGTGGGCGCAGTCCGCACCAATTACCCCCTGATGGGGCCGCAGAGCGGCATCAATCACCGTAAGATTTGCCTGGGTTCCCCCCACCAAAAAGTGAACCGCCAGGGTATCGTCCTTGCACAGGGCGCGGATTTTATCCGCTGCGGCAGCGCAGTGGGCATCCGTGCCGTAGCCGGGGGTTTGCTCCATGTTGGTCTGCGTCAGCGCTTCCAGCACCTTGGGGTGGCAGCCCTCTGCATAATCATTATTGAAGTAAAGCATAAGTTTCCTCTTTTCTCCGGGCAAGGCCCCTGTTTTTTCTGTATTGTACCTCCGGGAAAGATTGGTGTCAAGTGCGGAATAGCCGGGAAGGAACGGGCATAGCCTTTAGCAAACTGCATCGGAGGGGAGATCTGTGAAGGAAGATATGGACGCCCGGGCCCGGGAGATGGCCCAGTACATGATCGAAACCGGTGCCACCGTCCGGGCCACCGCCGGACACTTTGGCATCTCCAAATCTACGGTGCACAAAGAGCTGACCCATCGGCTCAAAGAGGCCGACCGGGCGCTCTACGCCCAGGTACGGGCCATTCTGGACAAAAACAAAGAGGAGCGGCACATCCGGGGCGGGATGGCGACCAGAAGAAAATATAAAGGGGCAGGCTGACACCCCTTTTCGTCATTCCGAGGCAGTGCGCGCACTGCCGTGGGAATCTTCTTTTTGCACCGGCTGCCCCAGTTGTCCGGGAGAAGATTGCCACACCAGTGCTGCGGCACTGGTTCGCAATGACGAAGGTGGTAGTCTGCGGCACTACTCGCGCTAAGAGCCGCCTTTGGCGGTTGCGCTCTGTACACGCCTGCGGGCGTAGTGGTTCGCAATGACACCCCTTTTCGTCATTCCGAGGCAGTGCGCGCACTGCCGTGGGAATCTTCTTTTTGCACCGGCTGCCTCGCTTGTCCGGAGGAAGATTGCCACACCAGTGCTGCGGCACTGGTTCGCAATGACGAGGGTGGTAGTCTACGGCACTACTCGCGCTAAGAGCCGCCTGCGGCGGTTGCGCTCTGTACACGCCTGCGGGCGTAGTGGTTCGCAATGACGAGGGGTAGTCCTGGTTCACAATAAGGAAAGAAGTGCAGCCGCTACAGATCGTCCACGTCCTGGACGGGTTTTTCATCCGTTTCCTCCGGGATGCCGGTATAGCTTCCCTGGGGGTCTGTCCGGATCTCTTCCTCCGGAGGCAAGAACTGCGGGGGAAATCCCGGCAAAATTCTGCTCTTTTTCATGTTTTTCACCTCCATAGCCTCAGCTTTCCCCCATGGGCGCACAATATGCGCCGTTGCTTTCCCGGGAAATCCATGCTACTATATAGAAAACCTTTTTGGAGGAAACTATGTTTGAAATTACCCTAATCACCCTGGGAAAGCTGAAAGAAAAATTCTATATTTCCGCCGCCCAGGAATACGCCAAGCGTCTTTCCGGCTATTGCAGGTTTACCCTGGTGGAGCTGCCCGAATACCGCCTTGCAGAAAATCCAAGCCCGGCGGAAATTGCCGCCGGGCTGGAAAAAGAGGCTGAGGATATTCTTGCAAGGATCCCCAAGGGGGCATGGTTCTGCGTTTTCACCCCGGAGGGGAAGGAACTGAGCAGCGAATCCTTTGCGCAAAGAATAGCAGATATTAAGCTATCCGGCAAGAGCAGCGCCTGCTTTTTGATCGGCTCCTCCTTCGGCATGGCGCCGCGGGTAAAGCAGCGGGCGGACTTCCGCCTATCCATGGGGCCCATGACCTTCCCCCACCACCTGGCCCGGATCATGGTGCTGGAGCAGCTCTATCGGGCCGAGGCCATCCAGGCAGGAAGCAGGTATCATAAGTAGGCCGGTCGGCGGGATTGCGATTCCCTTTTAGTACTCCCCGGCGGCGTACATCACGGCAGACAGGGCGCACAGGGGGGCGGTTTCGCACCGCAGGATTCTCTTTCCCAGAGTGCACACCGTAAGGCCGGCATCCAGCGCCAGCTGCACTTCCCGCTCTTCCAGGCCGCCCTCCGGGCCGGTAAGCAGACTGACCGTCTTCCATGGGCTGCTTTCCAGTGCGTCATGCAATGTGACGGTATCCTCGTGCTCGTAAAAAAGCAGAGCCTTGTCGGCTTTTGCGGCCCGCTGCAGAGCCTCCCGGTAGGAATTCAGCACCACAACCTGGGGAATCACCCCGCGCCCGGATTGCTCCGCTGCCGAGGCGGCGATCTTCTGCCACCGCTCCAGCTTCTTTTTCAGGCTCTTTTCGTCCGGGCGGGACACGCACCGCTCCGAGGGGAAAGCGACGATTTCCCTTGCCCCCAGCTCCGTTGCTTTCTGGATCACGTGCTCCAGCTTATCCGCCTTGGGAAAGGCCATATACGCACTGACCTGTACGGCGGCTTCTGAGGAAGAGGGCCGCCGCTGCACTGCTTCCAGGGTTAAATCCTCCGGGCTTACTACCCGGCAGAGGCACTCCTCTCCCCTGCCATCGCACACCAGAACTTCTTCCCCCTGCTTGAGCCGCAACACCCTGGCATGCTTGGCGTTTTCTCCGGTTAGGGTTATGGTTTCCCCGGAAAGCTCCTCCGGGGTGATGAAAAATCGAATCATAAAGGTGGCCTCGTTTCCGTATTGCTACTTAGTTTTGGAGGAATGCGCTTTTGCCGTATTGACAGACGCAATCAGGATACGGCGTAATGTGCCGCAGTCATGCAAATATTTTTTTGCGGAATCACCATCGATCAATTCTGCACGTACCATCAGTTCCAACCAATATTCCGATTCATAGCACTCTTTTAACGCGATTTGCAGCTTTGAAATAAAATCCGGTCGGCTGTGGGCATACTTTGCCTCTCGAATATTGGCACCAATGGATGTTGCACTGCGTTCCAGCTGATTTATAAGAGAATAGTGTCCCTTGATTTGTCCCGTCAGTTTTAAAATGTTTACCGCGAACTCCATAGATAAATCCGCAAGCGTGTTCTCTGGCATATCAATCTCCCACGTTCATTCTATAATGAAATCCTTGCTGGCGCAAGGGTGAAATCTGTTTTATAGACGAAATCCGCAAAAGGCGGGTGAAAGAAATCCATCTCTCCCGCCGACAGGCGGATTTCCTCCCGAAGGGATTTCATCCACTTCCGTGGATTTCTCCCGTCCAAAGGGCGGATTTCACTGCAAAAAGGCACTTGCCAAAAGCAAGTGCCTTTTTGCATGGTGCGAGAGAGGGGACTCGAACCCCCACGGGATTACCACACGCACCTCAAACGTGCTTGTCTACCATTCCAACACTCTCGCAAGTGCTTGGATATTGTACCCTATTTCCCCTCTTTTGTCAATCCTTTTTTACGGGATCGGGCGATAGGTTTTTCCGGTGACGGCATAGCCGTGTCCGGGGGTGGGCTGCCACTGGTAGCGGTTCTTCCCCTCCTGAGGAAAGAGCGCCTCCATAATTGCCGCAATCACGCCCCCATGGGTTACAAGCACCGTATCTTCCCCCATAAGCTCCGGCAGAGCCGAGAGCACCCGGGCGGTCATTTGCGCGCCGCTCTCCCCTTCCGGCGGGACATTGACCATATTGTCCCCTGTGAGCCACCGCTGATAGTCCGGGCGGTCTTTCAGATCCTGGTAGGTCTTCATTTCAAAAGCGCCAAAGTCCACCTCCCGAAAGGCAGGGTTTACGGTGTATGCTACGTCCCCAAAGAGCGCACGCAGCGTCTGCTCCGTCCGGCGCATTCCGCTGACAATAAATTTTGCCCCCCGGATATCATAGTGCAGGCCCTGTAGTTCTTCCAGGCCCACCTCCGACAAGGGCAAATCCGTACTGCCGCAGTAGCGGTGCTGCAGGTTTGCTTCCGTCTTTCCGTGGCGAATCAAATATAGGGTACTCATTTTAGCCTTTGCTCCAATCCGCACACAATCCGGTGAACCCGGGCGGCTTTCCCGGCAAGATACTGGCAAACAAGGCCCGTGGTGTGCCGCCACAGACGCATTTCGGAATCGATGGGCACCACACCGCAAAAGATATCCATGCAAATGATGGTCTTATCCTGCAAATCCTGATTTTTCAGCTCCGTCAACGGGTCGATTCCTCCCTGGATGCAGGAGAGCACATAGTCTTCCAGCCGGTCGATGCAGGGCTTTGAAAAATCAATATGGGTATCCGTGCAGGTAAAAATATCACTTTCCGGGATGCCCAGGGTATTTACGGCAAACGCCCGCTTGCCCTGGTAAGCTCCGCCGATAATCAAATCCATCTTGTCCCCTCCTTACAGAATTGCCATTGCCGCCAGCGCGCCCAGCTCCGAAAGGGTCAGGGCATAGCCGGAAATATCGCCGTTCATGCCCCCAAGGTTTTTGAATCCCTTCCGAAGGGCAAGGGCGTAAACCGCCAGCTGGATGAAAACCGCCCAGCCGCACGCAGGTGAAAGCAATGCCGCAGCCGTCAGGCAAAGCAGCAGAAAGGCAACCGGAATATAGATATCCGCTGTCCCGGCTTTTTTCTGTACATACTGACTGGTAGACATCTTGGGCAAAACCGCCACCGCAAGGGCGCTGCAGCTGCGGCTGACCACGGGAATGAGAATGAGCATCCGGCTATCCACCCAGTTATATACACCGGCGCAACAGGCAAACTGAAACACAATCAGCAGCACGCAGCCGATCACCGCAAAAGAGCCCACATGGGAATCCTTTAAAATCTCCCGGCGGCGCTCCAAATCCCGGCAAGAGCCCACGGCATCCGTCACATCCATAAAGCCATCCAGGTGAATGCACCCGGTAAGCAAAAAAGGAGATGCGCAAAGAACTGCCCCCTGCAACAGCATGGGCAGAGCAAAAGAGTCGCACACCAGATAGATCAGCCACCAAATAAAGCCAATTTCCAGGCCCACCAGCGGCAGGCACCATAGCAGCTTATCCCTCGCTTTTTCGTCCCAGATTTTGCAAGGGAACGGAATGGCGCAGAACATGGACTGACACATTACAAAGGCATGAAAAAAGGTTTTCATAGTGGCAGTTCCCCTTTCAGGTAGACAAGATTTCCGGCAGATACTTCTATGACCGTATCCGCGATTTTTGCAATACTTCTATCCAGCCGCGCCAGTCCCCTGCGGAAAACTTCCGTTTCAGGGTCATATTTGGCGGCATCGGAATAGATATAGTCGCTGACCAGCACGATATTTTTTACTCCGCGGCACAGCGCCATTAGCCCCTTTTCGCACCGTTCCGGCGCCGTTTCGTCCAGGGCCCAGGTCGTGGGGTCTGGGTAGAGCTCGTTCATCAGCAGCGCCGTAACGCTATCGAGCAGAAAGCTTGCGTTTCCGTCCGCCATTTTGAGGCAGGCAGCAATGTCTCTGCCGCATTCCAGCGTTTCAAATCCCAGGCCGTCCCGGTCGGCAACGTGGTGGGCAATCCGTGCCAAGTCCTCCTCGTCACAGGGAATCATGGTGGCGATATAATAGTGCTTCCCCCCCTGGGCAAGCTTCACTGCCAGATTTTGGGCAAAGGAGGATTTCCCGTTTTTTGCCCCCCCGGTGATGAAGACGATCATTCTGCGCCCTCCACCGTAAACTTATCTCCTTCCCGGATTTCTTCCAGGTAGCCATCGTCAATTCCCGCCTGGTCAAAGGTCGCCATATCGTTGATGATGGCGCAGGCGGCAGAGAGCACCTGGAACGCCAAGGGGCAGCCGCTGCCCTCGCCCAGGCGCATTCCCAGCATAAACAGGGGCTGCAAGGAGAGCTTCTCCATCGCCAAACGGTAGCCAATCTCGTAAGAAGCGTGGCTGGGAATCAGATAGTCCCGCACCTTCGGGCAAAGCTGCACTGCGCACAATGCCGCCACTACGGAAATGAAGCCATCGATCACCACCGGACGGCGGCTGGCGGCAGCTCCCAGAAATGCGCCGCACATGGCAGCCAGGTCAAAGCCGCCCACCTTTTGCAAAACATCCACGGCATCCTGAGGATTGGGCGCATTGACGGCAATTGCCTGGGAAATGACCTCCTTTTTCTTCCGGAAGGCATCGTCGGTAATGCCGCCGCCACGACCGGTGACGGTCTCCACCGGCACACCCAGCAGCACTGCCAGCACAGCAGAGGAGGTGGTGGTGTTGCCGATGCCCATCTCCCCAATGCCCAAAGCATTTGCCTCCGTTTCCATGGCAAGCTGCGCACCCGTCAGAATGGCCTGTTCCGCCTGGGCACGGGTCATTGCCGGGCCTTTACAGATATTTTGTGTGCCCATGGCGATTTTCCGGTTCAGAACCTTTGGGTCGGTGATTACCGCATTGACCCCTACGTCGCACACGGTAATGCCCGCGCCAAAATGCTTGGCAAGGACAGATGCGCCGGTTTTCGCTCTGGTCAGATTGATGGTCTGCATTAGGGTCACGGACTGGGGCGCGCTGGACACCCCCTCTTCAACAACACCATTGTCCGCCGCAAATACCAGCAAATGGGTTTTCTCCATGGTATTGTGCACTTGCCCGGTAATGCCCGCCAGCTGAATGGACAGGTCTTCCAGCCGCCCCAGGCTCTCCGGGGGCTTTGCCAGAGCCATTTGGCGAAGTCTGGCCTTTTCCATTGTCTCCTGATCCAGGGGTGCAACGGATGCAATCAGCGTTTCCAGTGTCATTGTTTCAGTCCTCCAATTGTTCATGTTCCAGAAGCCAGCTTACTTCCCCCTGGGCATCCGATACCTCCAGCGTAAAACTGGCGGCGCTGCACAGGGATGCGGCCTCGGTTAAAAAATTCTCCATTGGGATGCTGCCTTGCCCCAGGGGGCTGTGGGTATCCCAGGTACCATCGTTATTGTGGATATGAAAATGCCGAATCCAGGGGGCAAGGGTTTCCAGCCAGGAAAACACATCCATCCGGGAGCAGACATTTGCATGGCCCACATCCAGACAGATACCCAATCGGGGATCGTCTATCCCCTGGACAATCTCCTTTAGCCACTGAGGATCAGATTCCATCACGTTTTCCAGGCAGAAAACGCAGGTTTGCGGTTGCTCCCCTAAAAATTCTTTCCAAAAGGTTACCGATTGCTCCGTAAACCACGCCGGGAAATAGACATTCGGGACAAACCCTGCATGAAATACCGTCTTCCTTGCCCCATACCGGGCAGCCAAATTGCTTGCCTGCCGGTATCGCGCCATAGCCAAAGCTCTGGCCTTGGGATCAATGGCGCAGGGAAACAGCTCGTTAAAAGGGCCATGGAAAACGCATCTGTCTATTCCCGCCAGCTCCCGCTGCACCTGGGTATCCGTCTGCGCAACCCCCTCGTCCATATTCACTGCCGTGCAGAACTGGGCAATCTCTATCCCCAGGCCGTACTTCCGGGCAGTCTCCCCGGCGGAAGGGTCGATGGTAGAGAGATAAAGCCTCTGCCGTTTCATTGAGAATCCTCCAAAATACCGTATTTTCGCTGAAGCCTGTCCAGCTTTTGCAGCAGAGGCTTGGTCAGTACCAGCAGCGTTGCCCCACAGCCCAAGCCGTGAATCACATTCACCGGAACGCCCTGCCCATAGATAAACAGTACATTTTCCTTGGTCAGCTTGGGCAGCACCGTAAACACCGTGCAGCTATCCAGCATGGGGCCAACCACCAGCAAAATGGAGAGAAAGCCAAAAATTCCCAGCACCCAGGGGTTACGCCAGGTAGGGTGCTTGTGGAAAAAGAGGCCTGCCCAAAATCCGGCAAAGCCGTAGGCAAACATCTGCCAGGGCGTCCAGGGCCCCTGTCCAAAGAAGAAATTACTGGCGAAAGCAGCAATCGCTCCCGTCAGGAATCCCGTCTGGGGGCCAAAGGCAATGCCTGTGATCATAATGATCCCGGTGATGGCCTTAAAACACGGGATCGCCGCAAAGGCCACCCGGGACGCTGCCGCCAGGGACGCCATCACCGCAATGGTCACAAGCTCCCTGGATTTGGGGGCTCTGCGCTCAAAGGAAGCAAAAAATGGCAGCATGATCTCCAGAATCACCAGGGTGCTGGTCAGATAATACCACCGTCCCTTCATGTGACTGCCAAAGTAAAGCGTGGCAGGAACCAGCAGGAAAATGGTCAACAGGCTGAAAATGGATGCTTTTTTCATTGCCCCTCCCCCCGGTTCTTCCGAAGGCGCGCCGCCACATCCCGGGCCGTCACTGCGTTTTCAAAGACACCCTTGCTCATGCGGCTGGCAGCGGTGGTATAAAAGCTGTTGCCGCCAAAAAAGCTTTTTGGTGTGCCGGAAGCAATCAGTCTGCCGTCAAAGAACATGGCTGCCATATCCGCGTACTCTGCGCAGAATTCAATGTCGTGGGAGACCATAAGAATGGTCATTCCTTCCCCTGTCAGCTCTTTCAGCGTGGCGGCAAAGCTTCTTTTAAAGCAGCAATCCAGCCCCTTGGTGGGCTCGTCCAGCAGCAGAACCCTGGGGTTTGTAAGCAGCACCTTGGCAAGGGCCACACGCTGCTGCTCACCGCCGGAAAGGTCATAAGGGTTTGCCTTCATCAGGCGGCCAATTTGGCATATTGCGGCAGCTTTCTGCCGGGCATCCGGAGAATGGGTCATTTCCTCCAGCTCTTCTTCTACCGTCTGCTTGACAAACAGGTTTCTGGGGTCCTGGGGCAGCATGGTCAGGCAGTTCTGAAACAGGCTGGCCTTGGGATACTTTTGGATATTCTTCCCCAAAACTTCAATAGATCCCCGATAGGGCTTACAGATTCCGCATATCGTCCGCAGCGCAGTGGATTTTCCCCCGCCGTTGCTGCCCACAATGGCATAGAGACTGCCTGCCGGTATGCGCATACTCAGCCCATTCAGCACATCCGGGGACTGGCGCTCGTAGCGAAACCACACGTCCTTTGCTTCCACCGCCGTCTCCCCCCAGGGCTCCGTTTCCGGAGGAGGGCACTGGGCAGCATAAAAAGGCTGCTGCGCTTCCAGCCAGCTGCGGCCCTCCCGCACGGTCAGCGGCGGATTGGGGCCGTCCTCTACCTCAAAATAAACCCGCATAGGGGCAGGGAGCATATCGCAAAGGGGGCTGCTCCGCTGAATCAAGAGCCGCCCTGCCTGCCTTGGGGGCGCATCTACCGTGAGCTTCCCCTGCTCCATTACCAGCACCCGGTCTGCAACGGGAAAAATCTCCTCCACCCGATGCTCGGTAATCAGCACAGTGGTGCCCAGCTCCCGATTGATCTTTTTCAGGGTATTCAGGAAATCACCGGCGGCAATGGGGTCCAGCTGACCGGTGGGCTCATCCAGAATCAGTATTTCCGGCTGCATCGCCATAATGGAGGCCAAATTCAGAAGCTGCTTTTGACCGCCGGAAAGCTGGGATATATCCCGGTGGAACCAGCTTTGTATTCCGAAAAAGCTTGCCATTTCCGCAACCCGGGCACCGATCACATCCCGGTCAACTCCCAGGTTTTCCAGCCCAAAGGCCAATTCGTGCCAGACCTTATCGGTGACAATCTGATCGTCCGGGTTCTGCATCACAAAGCCGATGGCCTGGGCTTGGCGGGCATCCTCCACCTGATCTAAGGGCGTGCCGCAATAGAGAATTCTGCCGCTCCCAGCCCCCCTGGGGGTGAGTACGGATTTCAGATGCCGCAAAAGCGTCGTTTTCCCGCACCCGCTGGTTCCACACAAGAGCACATACTCCCCCTTGCCGATGGAAAAGGAAACGTCCTCCAGGCAAGGGCTCTGTGCTCCGGGATAGGAAAAGGTCAGGTTTTGAATTTGAAACTGTTCCATAGAATTCTCTCCCACAAATACATCACGGGAGGGATCAAAAGGAGCACGCAGTAAGCAATGAACCCACCGGAAATGTAACTGACATACAAATAAGGCGTATACGTGGCTTCCATCCCGCCAAAGGCCAGGACAAGGGCACACAATCCTGAAATTAATGCAAGGAGGATACAGTCCCGCACCGTCAGGCGGTACAGGGTAAAATTGGTTCTCTTTCCGCAGCCATAGCCCCGGCAGCGCATGGAGTCGGCGGTGACGATGCTGCCCTCCAGGGCCCAGTCCGTCAGCGCGGAGAGAATCCCTGCGGCGCTGTAGAGTCGGTTCTTGAGGGTTTGGGCATTCTCGTTTCCCTTTCCGATGGCGCTTCTGGCAGTGGATATCTGGCTGGCTTTCCTGCTGAAAGCCGGAATCAGCCGCAGCACCATCACCAAAAGCAGCGAAAGCGCCGGAATCAGGTTGCCAAACAACGCCGTAAATTTGTCGCTGGTCAGCACGCGGCTGTAGCAGCCGAACCAAATCAGCGTCAGGGCAAAAATCGCCGCCAGGATTCCCCCATAGCACAAAGCCTCCAGGGTATAAGGCCTGCCGAACAGCCAGAACAGGATATGCCGCCCGGAGGTATTCAGCAAGGGGTTGAGGGCAGTAATTACCAGCATAAAGCCCAAAAGCCCCAAAAGGAAGGAACGGCCCTGTCCGCCATGGAGAATCAGGTAATAGATTCCGCCGCAGACCAGGGATGCCACGGCATAAGCCGGGTGCTGCACCACAACACCAAATCCAATGACCGCAGCAAAGTAACAAAAATTCACTGCCGGGTGGCAGCGGGAAAACGGGTCTTCATACATAGAGCACTGCCCCCCCTTGCAAAGATTTTCTTTATTATACCGATTTTACCCGCAAAATGCAATACTGCCGGCTCTGCAACCATAAACAAGTTGATTTTTTGAACTGAATATGGTAGAATTTTTTCCAGGGTAATCCTTAGCCAAAGATTTTTCCCAAATTTTTAACAGGAGAATACCGATATGAAGAAATTTTTATCCATTGCGCTGTGCGTAATTATGCTGTTTACCCTGGTAGCCTGCGGAGAGAAAGCGCCTGCAGAGCCCACCACCGTCACCATGGTCTCCGGTCAGACCTACGGCAGCGGCAGCAAGAGCTTTGAGTTTGCCGTCACCACCCCCGATGGCACAGAAACCTCCGCAACCGTAAAAACGAACAAAGATACCGTGGGCGCCGCCCTGGTGGAGCTGGGTCTGGTCGCCGGAGAAGACAGCGATTTTGGCCTGTACGTTAAAACCGTCAACGGTGTCACTCTGGACTACGACAAGGACGGCAAATACTGGGCTTTCTATGTAAACGGGGAATACGCCATGACCGGCGTGGATTCCACCCCCATTGAAGAGGGGGCCGTTTACGCAATGGTTGCAGAATAAGCTGCGCATTACTACCCCTCCGGCGGCATCGCCGGAGGGGTTTTTTGCTGATATTGACAATAGCAGCAAAATGCTTTATATTGTAATTGTCAATTTCGCAAATAAAATCCGAAAGTAAGGATAGGTGACGAAAATGTATTTGGATGAGTATAAGCGCTGGGCCCAGGCCGACCTGGAAGATCCCGCCCTGCAAAAAGAGCTGCAGGAAATCGCCGGGGATGATCAGCAGATCAAAGAGCGCTTTGCCGTAGCGCTGAAGTTTGGCACTGCTGGCCTGCGGGGTGTTTTGGGGGCAGGCACAAACCGCATGAATATTTATGTGGTTCGTCAGGCCACCCAGGGTCTTGCAAACTGGGTAAAAACTCAGGGAGGCAATCAGCTGGTTGCCATTTCTTATGACAGCCGCATCAATTCCGATGTATTTGCCAAGGAAGCCGCCTGTGTGCTGGCTGCCAACGGGATCCGCGTTCGGATTTACGATGCCCTGATGCCCGTTCCCGCCCTGAGCTTTGCCACACGCTACTATGGAGCCAACGCCGGCATTATGATCACTGCCTCCCACAACCCGGCAAAATACAACGGCTACAAGGCCTACGGCCCCGATGGCTGCCAGATGACCGACGATGCCGCTGCCGTGGTGTACGCAGAGATCCAGAAAACGGATGTTCTGACCGGCGCAAAGCGCGTCTCCTTTGAAGAGGGCCTCTCCTCCGGCCTCATCCGGTATGTGGAGGATAGCTGCAAGGAAGCCCTGTATGATGCCATCAAGGCCCGCTCCGTGCGCCCCGGCCTGTGCAAAACTGCCGGGCTCAAGCTGGTCTACTCTCCCCTGAACGGCTCCGGTCTGGTTCCCGTAACCCGTGTTCTAAAGGATATCGGCATTACGGATATCACCATTGTGCCGGAACAGAAAGATCCTGACGGCAATTTCCCCACCTGTCCCTATCCCAATCCCGAAATTTTTGAAGCCCTCCGTCTTGGCCTGGAGCTGGCAAAGAAAGAGGGCGCTGACCTGATGCTGGCTACCGACCCGGATGCCGACCGCGTGGGCATCGCCATCCGCTGCCCGGATGGAAGCTATGAGCTGGTATCCGGCAACGAGGTTGGCGTGCTGCTGCTGGACTATATCTGTCAGGGTCGCATTGAAACCGGCACCATGCCCGAGCGTCCCGTAGCTGTCAAGTCCATTGTTTCCACTCCCCTTGCCGATGCCGTTGCCGCCAACTACGGCGTGGAGATGCGCAATGTGCTCACCGGCTTTAAGTGGATCGGCGACCAGATTGCCCGGCTGGAAAAGGCCGGGGAAGTTGACCGGTTTATCTTTGGTTTTGAGGAAAGCTACGGCTACCTTGCCGGCCCTTACGTCCGGGACAAGGACGCTATCATTGGCTCTATGCTTATCTGCGAAATGGCTGCTTACTATCGCTCCATCGGCTCTTCCATCAAAGAGCGGCTGGAAGCCATCTATGCAAAGTACGGTCGCTACCTCAACAAGGTGGATTCCTTTGAGTTCCCCGGTCTTTCCGGCATGGACAAAATGGCCTCCATTATGGATGGCCTGCGAAAGGCTCCCCCTGCCGAAATCGGCGGCTACAAGGTTACAAAGGTCACGGATTACGAAAAGAGCCAGGAAACTGGCCTGCCCGCAGCCAATGTGCTGATTTATTCCCTGGAGGGCGGCGCAACGGTGGTGGTGCGTCCCTCCGGCACAGAGCCCAAGATTAAAACCTACTTTACCACTCTGGGGAAGGATCTTGCCCAGGCCCAGGCCCAGAAGGACAAGCTGGCAGAAGCCCTAAAGCCCATTCTCGCCTGATTGATTTTAGCTGCAAACGGCTGCCGTTGCAAATCCGGTCACAGTGACCGGACTACATCGGCAGCCGTTTTATTCTTTAGTTTTCCGTCAACAGATCCACGGCGGCCTGAAGCTGTGCATCCTGCTCTTGATCCAGCATTCCGTAATAGAACAGGGCATAGTCTTCGTCGTTCATCTCCACCTGCACATCCGGGGTCAGGCCCACGCCCTCCAGATTTTCTCCTTTGGAAGTAAAGTATCTGCCCACGGAAAGATCCACGGCAGAACCGTCATCCAGGCGAAAAAGATTCTGATAGTAGCCCTTGCCCACGGTGTGACTGCCAACGGTTTTTGCAGCACCGTACTCGCTGAGCACGGCGGCAAAGAGCTCCGCAGCGGAATAGGAATCCTCGTTGATGAGCACCGCCATAGGAAGATCAATGCATTCTGCATCGGAAACAAAGGTCTCCTCCTCCCCTGCCTTATCCGCATTGCTCAGCAGCGTTCCCTCCGGCAGCAGATAGTCCAGGATCTTGATCAGCTTCTCTTCATAGCCGCCGGAATTGCTGCGCACATCGAAAATCAGCTTGGTTGCCCCCTGGGAAATCAGGTCGTCAATCACTCCAATGGTTTCCTCAGAACTCCGTGCAACAAAGTTTTCAATGCGCACATAACCGATTTCCCCGTTAATAAGGTTTCCTTTGGCGACCACCGTATTCACCTGATTCCGGGTGACCACCAGAGTGACCTCTTCTCCCTGCCGGTTTACCACCAGAGTAACCTGGCTTCCGGCTTCTCCCTTGATCCGGGCAGAGAGGTCATCCAGACTAAGGCCATCCACGTCTTCCCCATCCACCCGGATAATCTCATCCTCCGGCAGCATCCCGGCCTGCTGGGCAGGGCCGCCTTCCGCAACTGCCAGCACCCGGAAAGCGCCGGTTTTCTGGGCATCCTCCAGGGTGATGCCAATGCCCACATAGCTATTGTTCATGGATTCCTCCAGCTGCTCATAGCTGCTGGCTGGAACATAGTAGCTCCACCGGTCACCCAGCGCCTCTACCATGGCGTTGGCTGCCGCATCTTCAATATAGGTTTTATCCACTTCATTGGGAAACCGCTCCAAAATCAGGTTTTCCAGGGATACCAGTTTCATGGAGGGAATCTGGCGCTGAATCAGGAAAATGGTCAGTGAGCAGGTGCACACCGCCGTTGCAAAATAGGATAGAATGATCAAAGCTTTTTTCTTCATCGGAAACTCCTTACAACAAATGGGGCTGTTATAAACATCCATCCCGCTGAACCGCAAACGGATTGCAGGGATATGTTTTTAACAGCCCCAATTTTTCATGGGATTTTACAGGGAAACATAGGCGCAGGGGTTTACATAGGCGCCATTATAGGCAATGCCGAAATGCAAGTGGTTGCCGGTGGAGATACCGGTGCTGCCCACATAGCCAATGAGCTGACCTGCAGAAACGGCAGCACCTGCGCCCACTACGTAGTTTGTCATGTGCATGTAGATGGAAGAGAATCCATCACCATGGTTAATGGTCACGTAGTAACCAGCAGAATTGGAATAGGTCGCCGCCGTAACCACACCGCTGCGGCTGGCATAGATCGGCGTGCCCGCCGGAGCCGCCAGGTCAACACCCTGGTGATACGTGGAAGCACCTGAGGTAGGCGACTGCCGGAAGCCAAAGGGGCTGGACATATATACATAGCTGCAGGGGCGCAGCCAGCTGCCGCCGGAGCTGGGTGTGCTGGTTCCGTTCGTATTTCCTCCGGAGGGGGCAGCGGTTGCAGGGGGTACCGTGGTGTAGGTCGCCATATAGGCCAGCCACTCCTGGTGCTTGGCGGTATTGTATTCCTTCTCCATAGAGGCAATCTGGGACAGAAGATCCTGATCTTCCTCTTCCAGCTTATCCTTTAAGCCCTGGATTTCCTCACCTTTGGCAACCAGTTCCTTAATGACCTCATCGGCCTCGGCACGCTTGTCATCCAGTTCCGCCTGGGTTTCGTTTAGCTCCTGCTTGGTGGTTTCCAGGTCTGCCTTCTCCGTTGCCAGCTCCGACTGAGCGACCTCCACCGCCTTGGTGGCCTCGTCCAGCTCCTGCAGGCGGCGGTTATCGGAGGCGGCAATCTCCTCCACCATGTTCAGCCGATCCAGCAGATCGGAGAAATTGTTGGCCTTAAAGAGCACCTCCCAATAGGTCAGGCTCCCTTCTTCCTCCATGGTGCGCACGCGCACCCTGTATTCCTCGTTCAGCGTGTCGTAGTGCTCCTGGGCGTTATCCAGCTCGTCCTGCTTGTCCGCAATCAGAACGCCGTAGGCCGTAATCTGCTCATTGATATTGATAATCTGGGCATGGAGGTTGCCGATCTCCTGATCGATAACGTTTTTCTTCGTGACAATATCTTCGATATCGCCTTCGTTCGCGTCATACTGGGCCTGCAAATCCTTGATGTCCTTCTGCAGCTCCGCCTTTTGATCCTTTAGGCCGTTAATCTGCTTGCGGATCTCGCTGGAGGATGCGGCAAAGGCTCTGGTGGGAATCAGGCTGAAAATCAGCGTAATCAGCATAATGGCTGCCATAATACCAGCCAGCAGCTTTACCATTTTTTTACGGTTTTTCATAGTGCCTCCTTTGCCCGATGTTAGCCTATGTAGGCCATCGGATTGACGTAGGTTCCGGCGTAGGAAACGCCAAAATGAAGGTGGGGACCGGTAGATACGCCGGTGCTGCCCACATAGCCAATGAGCTGCCCTGCCGTGACGGTTTGACCGGCAGAGACAACATAGTTCGTCATGTGCATATAAATACTGCCAAAGCCATCCCCGTGGTTCAGGCTGACATAATAACCCGCGCCCCCTGCTTGGTAGGCAGCCCGGGTAACCGTACCAGCCCGGGTGGCATAGATGGGCGTGCCGGAGGGGCAGGCCATATCAATGCCGTTGTGCATCAGCTGGTACTTATAAACGGGATGCACCCGCATCCCAAAGGGACTGGTGATGGTATAGCCGGATACCGGAGTGATCCAGGTGGCAGAAGAAGGCGGGTTTTGGCCCTGGAGGGCAAGCTTGGCAAGTTTTTCTTCATATTCTGCGTTGGATAGCTCCTTTTGCTTTTGGGCTATCTCCTGCATCAAAGCATCCTGCTTGGCCTCGGAATCGTCCAGCAGCAGCTGGAATTCCTCTTCCTGCACCGCAAGGCTGCGCAAGAGTTCGTCGGATTCCGTTCGTTTGATTTCCAGCTCCGATTGACTTTCCTGGAGCTGGGCCTGGGCAAGGCTCAAACCGGAAAGCTCCTCCTGCATCTGCTGGCGAGCTCCGGAAACCTCCTGGGCCACCTGCTGAATTTCCTGAATCCGCCTTTGGTCTGCAGCGGAAATCTCGCGAATCATCTCCAGCCGATCCAGGAAGTCCGTAAAGCTGTTGGCTTCAAACAGGACCTGCCAATAGGTAACGGTTCCGGCCTCTTCCATAGCCCGAATGCGCTCTTTGTGTTTTTCGTTCAGTTCATCCAGCCGCTGCTGGGCATCATCCAGGTCATCCTGGCTGTCGGCAATCAGCTGAGCGTACGCCGTAATCTGGTCGGAAGTCACCTGAATCTGCTCGTGCAGCAGGCCAATCTCCTGATCTACTGCATCCTTCCTGTTTACTAAGTCCTGAATCTGGTTGGCAGTCGCATCATATTGCTGCCGGATTCCGTCAATTTCCGCCTTAATTTCTGCATTTTTATCCTTTAAGGCTCCCAATTCCTCCTTGATTGCCTGGGAAGATGCCGCGGCAAATCCGGGAACCGGGAGCTCAAACAGGCACATACTCAGCACCAATAGCGCTCCACATAGGCGGTGAAACTTGGGTATGTTCATTTCATTCTCCGAATGATTGTATGTTTGCATCCCGGATGGGATACAAACATACGATGTTTTTCTTTAACCTTGCCGGTTACACATCCATAAACTTGCGGATGGAAGTCCAGCTGCCCACAATGCCAACGAACAGACCGGCTGCGCCGAAGACAATCAGCATGGGAACCAGCAGGCTCTCAAAGGGCACGAAGGTAAAGAGCTTCAGTGCATCCACATGGGAGATTTTCTCCACCAGGGTGTCGTATGCCACCCATTCCAAGCCGAAGGCCAACACAGCGCCCATCATGCCCAGGGTAAAGCCTTCCACAATAAAGGGCAGGCGGATGAATCCATTGGTAGCACCCACCATTTTCATAATGAAGATCTCATCCCGGCGATCGTACATTGCCAGCTTAACGGTATTGGAAATAATCAACAGAGAAATCACCAGCAGCACCGCAATCATAGCAATGGACACAATGTGCAGCACCTGCTGAATGGTGGTAAAGCCCTGGGCCAGCTCATACGCGGCGTTGGTCTTTGCTACACCGGGGATCTGCTGCAGCTGGGCATCGGTCTGATCCATCAGGGTATTGTCTTCCAGCGTCACCTCATACCGGTGGCGCAGGTCGCTTGCCTGAACGCCATTGAAGGCGGAATCCTCGTTGTGATCCTTTACAAAGCTATCCAGTGCCTCTTCCCGGGAAATAAAGGTTGCCTGCTGAACATTGCTCAGAGCATTGATTTTCGTTCCGATGCTTCTTGCCTCGGCATCGGAAAGGTCGCTGTCGATGTACACCAGGATTTCACTGGTCTGGTTCAGCTCCGTAACCATCACATCCAGGTTATAGGCCAGAATGGAAAAGCTGCCCACAATAATCAGGCAGGCTACCGTGACGCACACGGCGGCGAAGGACATAAACCCGTGCAGAAAGATTCCACGGATGCCTTCTTTCAGAAGGTAGCCGATATTGTTAATTTTCATTTCCGTAGTACCCCTCTCTGCCGTCGCTGACCACATAGCCGTCATCAATGGCGATGACGCGCTTTGCAAACAGCTCCACTAGGTTCTTTTCATGGGTAACCACCAGCACCGTCGTGCCCAGGTTATTGATTTCCTGGAGCAGTGCCATAATTTCAAAGGAACGGGCAGGGTCCAGGTTACCGGTGGGCTCGTCAGCGATGATGGTGGACGGATTGTTCACCAGAGCCCGGGCGATTGCCAGACGCTGCTGTTCACCGCCGGACATTTCGCCGGGGTGGCGGTTGCCCTTATTCTCCAGGCCGACCAGCTCCAGAACGTAAGGTACGCGCTCCCGAATTTCACTCTCCCGGGCACCGATAACCCGCATGGCAAAGGCCACGTTATCGTACACCGTCATGTTGTTGATCAGTCGGAAATCCTGGAACACAACGCCGACGGTACGGCGCAGCATGGGAATCTCCCGCTTACGGATCCGCTCCAGGAAGAAGGAATTCACGTGGACCGTACCGGAAGTGGGCCTTAGTTCCCCTGTAATCAGTTTGATAATCGTAGATTTGCCGGAACCGGAAGGGCCCACCAGGAAGCAGAACTCTCCGTCATCAATGCGCATAGAAACGCCATTGAGTGCCCGGTTGCCCTGCTCATAGCATTTCACGACATCTGTAAATTCAATCATTTGCATCTATCTCCAGTCGAAGTTCCGCAGGGAAAAGTCGGCTTCCGAAAGGATGACATAACAGCTCCCTGCGCGCAATGTAAGTGGATTGTAACACAAATCGTCCAAAAAGTCAATCACTTACCGGGAATCCGGGTGGAATTACATATTTTTTAACAAAATATACTATTTTTCATCCATGATTTTTCAGACTGATTTCAGGATTTTCTGTTTTGGGTTGTTTGGGCACTTTCCCTTTTCCGAACAAAAACGTCATTGCCGGCCGGGCGAACCTCCGTCTCCTCCCATAAAAGAGTTTCCGGAAAGCCGCGCGTAAAGGCAATGACGTTTTTCCTTTTTATGTTTGGGGAATATCCCGCTGCTCACGAATGCAGCACAGCGCTGTCATAAGCTTGTTCACATCCACCGGTTTGGATAGATAGGCATTCATTCCGGCATTAATGCATCGCTGCACATCCTCCTGGAAGGCATTGGCAGTCAGCGCCAGAATGGGAATGGAGTGCGCCTCCGGCAGGGGCATCCGGCGAATTGCCACGGTTGCCTCCAGGCCATTCATATTAGGCATCTGCATATCCATGAGAATGGCATCGTAGGTGTGCGGCTTTGCCTCCCGGAATCGCTCCACACAGGCGGCACCATCGGAAGTCCAATCGCAGGCAACGCCGTACATTGCAAGGATTTCCTTCAGAACCTCATAATTCAGGTCGTTATCCTCGGCAATCAGCACCCGCATTCCCTGACAGGCCGCCCGGAAATCCGTGGAAGCTTCCGTCCCCGCTTTCGCAGGCTCTTCTTCACAGTATGGCAGCTCATACTCCAAGCGGAACCGTGTGCCCTTCCCCGGCTGGCTGGTTACCTGGATGCTGCCGCCCATCAAATCGGTTAAATCCTTCACGATGGAAAGGCCCAGGCCATAGCCACTGACTTTATTAATTCGGGTATCCGTCTCCCGGGTGAATTTGGAATACATCTTTTCCATATATTCCTTGGACATTCCAATGCCCGTATCCCACAATTCTGCCACCAGACACACCTTTCCCGGTGTTTTTCCGGGAGTTTCGTAGGCTTCCAGCCCAAAGCTTCCGCCGGTGGGGGTATATTTAATGGAATTGGTCAGAATATTGGAATAGATCTGCTTTAATCGCAAAGGGTCTGCCAGGAGATACTTTTTGGAGATATCATGGATATCCATTCGGAAGGACAGGTCCTTCCCCATTTTGTTGTGGGCTATGGTGTTTGGAATCTCATCAAAAAACTGAGCGATATCCACCTTCTCCGGTTGAAGCTTCATCTGCCCGTTTTCAATCCGGGAAATATCCAGCACATCATCCACCAGTGCATGGAGGAAATCTCCCGCCACCTGGATTTTATCCAGCCCGTATTTTACCTGCTCCGGGTCAGAGATATGCGCCCTCGTAATGGCAAGAAAGCCAAGGATGGCATTCAGGGGCGTGCGGATGTCATGGGCAATCTGGGAAATAAATTCCGTCTTTGCGATATTGGCCTTGTTGGCCTCCTCTGCAATGAGAACCCAGTTCTGCTCCCGGCGTTTGGTATCGCTGATGAGCCGGGTTACATACAGCACATGGGTCACCCGCCCGGCATCATTGCGCCGCTTGGCGATAAACCGTGCGGTATGCCAGTTGCCATCCGTCGCCAGATATTCATTGGCAACGGTACCCTCGTCCTGCAGTCGGTCTGCCAGGGTTGATAAGTCAAAAAATCGAAGGATTCTGGCACGGTACTCCGGCACCACAAAGGTATTGCACAGCTCGATCATCTCTGTGGAGGCTTTTCCGCTCTTCCCGGTAAGGTGATGCACTGCGCTGTCGCTGGTGATTTCCTCGTAGTGGTCCTGCTCCAAATCAATGCGGAAGATGGCATAGTAGATCTTACTGATTGCGGAGAGCACCTCGTTGTTAACCCGCTCCTTTTGCAGCATTTCCTCCAGCTCCTGCTGGTGGCGCTGCTCGGCAAGCATCAGATCATCTACGTGCTGGAACGCTGCAAGAACCTTAATCCCGCCTTCCGCATCCTGGGATATCTTGATCACCTGTGCCTCGAAAAACTGCTGCCCGGATAGATTGGGTTTGCAGCGATAGCGGCAGAAGCAGCGCTCGCTTTCGGAAAGCTCCCGAATCAGATTGTCCTTTTGAAAGAAATCCAGAAGTCTCTGCTGCTGCCCCGGAACTACGTAGTTTTTGCAATAGCTTTCCACTACCTTGGACATGGATGCCACTTTCATATCCCGCACATCCGGAATCTGGGCCACATTTGCCACACTGTCTACCCGAATGGGATAGAGCTCATCCCTAGATAAGTCCATATAATAGACGGAGGTATATTCTTTGCACAATACGTTCAGCACCTGGGCAGGATCAATTTTTCCTCCCTGGAAGACGCGGTTGCCCGGACGATCCGCCAAAAGCATTTGCTTGCGCAGGTTATCCCGGTAAGCTCCAATGTACGAACCGATCAGGTTCAGGAAGGCCCGCATCCCCTCCATCAGAGCCTGATTGGGGTTTTCCAGCACAATGCAGCTATAATTCCACTTGCCGTAGGTAATGGGCAGCATTTCCAGAGCTTCCACCTTGCGTTTGCTTTTGCGGCAGTATAGCTGCACCTCCCTCAACTGGGCCTGTACATTCTGACCGTCGTCCATGGCGCAGAACCATCTGGGGTAATCCGGAAGCGCCAGAGATTCCGGTTTTTCCCCTGTGAGGAAACCGCGCTCCCGTTGGAAGCACTCCGTCTGCTCCTGGAAGCTGCCGTTGGCCCGCTCAAAAACAACAACCCGTTCGGCAGCGGACGCGGTGCAAAGCGCCTGCAAAAATCCATGGAAGCAATCGACCCGCTCCTTGTCTGTTTCCGCATGCCCCAGCTTTTGAAGCAGAAGCATCAGCTCCGTAGCCGCCGAAACACCATTTTCCTGCTGATTCATACCATTCCTCCGTGATTCGCCGTTAACCTGCAAAAGCCGACGCCGGTTCAGGAACCGACGCCGGCAAGAAAACATCACATCATCTTGTCTCTCTGGAAGCCAGATACTTTCTGACCATCAGGGCAACCTTAAACACGATTGCATGATCAAACTGCCGCAGGTCCAGCCCTGTCAGCTTTTTGATCTTCTCCAGACGATAAACCAGGGTATTCCGGTGGACAAACAGCTTCCGGGAAGTTTCGGAGACATTCAGGTTGTTCTCAAAGAACTTATTGATGGTAAACAGCGTCTCCTGATCCAGGCAATCGATGGAGGACTTCTTGAAAATTTCACTCAGGAAAATCTCACACAAGGTGGTAGGGAGCTGGTAAATCAAGCGCCCGATACCCAGATTTTCGTAGCGCATAATGCTCTTTTCGGTATCGAATACCTTGCCGACCTCAATTGCGGTCTGGGCTTCCTTATAGGAATCCGCCAGCTCCCGCAGGTGCTCGGAAATGGTGCCGATGCCGATGGAAGTCTTGATGCGCAGCTCATTTTTCAGGGTATTTTCAATGTTGACGGCAATCTTCTCCAGCTCTTCACTGGGGGTATTGACCGTGATCTGCTTTACGACGGCAATATCGGTTTCGTTGATGCTCAGAACAAAGTCCTGCATCTTATCCGGGAACATACCGGACAGGATATCCACCATTGCCACATCACTGCGCCCCACCTGCCGAATCAGGAACACGGCGCGAGGTGCATCGGTGGCAAAGTGCAGCTCCTTCGCCCGGATATAAATATCACCGGGAAGGATATTATCCATAATAATGTTCTTGACAAACGTGCCCCGGTCATGCTTCTCCTCGTAGAAGACCTTGGCATCGTTCAGGGCAATATAGGCAACAGAGCAGAAAGCCTTGGCATTCTCGTCATCACCGGAGCAGAACACCGCATACTCAAAGAAATTGGAGCTGCCGATAATCGCCTTAAAGCACTTTCCGCCGAAGGTAACCACACCCTCTGCACCGCCCAAACGCAGGGCTGCATCCGGCCAGCGCTCTCCAAGCAGGGAAACATCGGTGCAGGATACAACACAGCCCTCAGTGTCGATGACCCCGAATGTTCTGTCGGAAATATCTTTTAATTGTACGATCACGCTCTGAAACACACTGTTGGACATATTGCCGCTCCTCCTTAGAATGTTGCATAAATACGCATTCCACAAAATTGCAGTGTTATTATACACAAGTTTTGCGCATTTTGCAAGTACCAATTGACATTTTATTGCAAATTGCGGCCCGCTTTTTAGATATTCTTCCCAGTATTTCTGGCAAGCATCATAAAAGCACGGTAATTTTCACGGCATTTTGCCGATAATGGATAGAATTATCCGGGTTTTGCGTTAAAAGCCGCCAAGCTCCTGCATTTCTTCCTCAGTCAGACAGCGGCAAGCACCCCTGGGTAGGTTTTCCAGGGTGAGATTTCCTTCCTGAATCCGTTCCAGATAGGTTACGGTCATATTCCGGGAGGCCATCATCCGGCGCACCTGGTGATACTTTCCTTCGCACAGGGTAATTTGGCTTTCTCCCGGCCCTAAGGGGACCAGTCGGGCGCTGCGGCACACCGTTCCGTCCCGCAGTGTCAGCCCCTGTGCAAAGGCCTCCACATCCTCCTGGGTTGTCTGCCCCTCGTGGCGGGCATAGTAGATTTTCGGCACATCCTTTTTGGGAGAAATCAGCCGATGGAGAAGGTCACCGTCATTGGTGAAGAGCAGCAGCCCCTCCGTTGCCTTGTCCAGCCTTCCTATGGGCTTTAAGTCCTGGTTTTGCAGCTCCTGCGGCAATAGCTCCATAACGGTTTTATTCTCGGCGTCCTCGGTGGCGGTAATAAATCCTGCGGGTTTATTCATCAGCACAACCAGCCTGCGCTTTCCTCCCAGAGGTTGTCCGTCCAGGGAAATCTGATTTTTCTGGGGGTCAATTTTCCGGCTTCCGTCCTTTTCCGGACCGCCGTCCACCTGAACCCGCCCGGTTTTCAGAATCTGCTTTACCTGACTGCGGGTTCCAACGCCGCTGTCGCAGAGAAATTTATCCAGTCTATCCATCAAAAACTCCGTTCTACCCCCACCGGCAGTACCATAAGCTATGGTATCCAAATCATGGTAGACTACAGGAGGGATGATTCTATGGTTGTTATGACCGCCAAGGTCGATTTCAAGAAAATAATGCTGATCATCGGCATTGCGGCTGTGGTGCTTATTGCCGCAATTTATCTGCTGGGGGGAAGCAAGGAAACCCTGGCCCCCGGAGGCGGAAAGGTGACGAACAACGATTCCAGGGTGAATTTTTTGCAGGATTACGGTTGGGAGGTAATCAGCTCCCCAAAGGAATCCAGCCAGGTTTTGATTCCGTCCGAACCGAACCAGGTATTTGACCGATACAACGCCCTGCAAAAATGCCAGGGCTACGATCTGAGTAAGTTCGCCGGAAAAAAGCTGATGCGCTATGTTTACGAAATCAAAAATTATCCCGGTGCCACGGAGCCGGTGCTGGCAACATTGTTGGTTTATAAAAACACGGTGGTGGGCGGGGATGTAACCAATACTGCCCCCGGCGGAAAAATCCAGGGCTTTGCCATGCCAAAGGCTGCACCTGCCCCCTCTGTTGCAACCGTTCCCCCGGAAACGGAAGCACCGACGCTCGAATCCACGCAGCCCACGCAATAAACTATAACACACATTTTCTTTCTTGACAAGAAAGCCCTGCCGTGCTATGCTTGTGGCAACTGAATAGAATATCTTCAGGGCGGGGTGCAATTCCCCACCGGCGGTAAAGTCCGCGAGCGCGCAAGTGCCGAATCGGTGAAATTCCGATACCGACAGTATAGTCTGGATGGAAGAAGATACGCGTATGCGTTTTTTCGCGCCCTGAGTGTATGCTCAGGGCGAATTTTTTACCTATGAGGTGACCGTAACATGGAAAAACTTTGGACGCAATTTCAGAAGAACGCAGCATTTGTACTGATAACCGGCATTATCATTATTGTCGTTGCACTGCTGAGCCATCTGACGGAAAAGAAGCTCCCCCACCTTCGGAACGTAACCGCAGCCCGAAGAGTGAGCATTATCGGAATATGCTCTGCTATCGCTGTAGTGCTGCACATTCTGGACTTTCCCCTGCTGTTCCTGGCTCCGGAATTCTACAAACTGGACTTTTCTGAAGTACCCGTGCTTTTGGGCGGCTTCTTCCTTGGGCCCAGCGCCGCCGTTGCCATTGAGGGCATTAAGATTCTTTTGAAGCTTCTGCTGAAGGGAACCTCCACCGCATTCGTTGGGGATTTTGCCAATTTCTTTGTAGGCTGCTGCTTCGCCCTGCCTGCCACCATCTGGTATCACACCCATAAGAATAAGCGGGGCGCCATCGTCGGCCTCATTCTGGGAACGCTGACCATGACCATTCTCGGCACAGCCTTTAACGCCGTATACCTGCTGCCAAAGTTTTCCGTACTTTACGGCATCCCCATGGACGTACTGATTGGAATGGGCACAGCCGTACACAAGGGCGTACACGGTGTTTTCTCCTTTGTTGCTCTGTGCGTAGCGCCTCTGAATCTAGTCAAAGGTGCTGTCGTTTCCCTGCTAACCTGGCTGCTTTATAAACGGGTTGCCGGCCCTCTGTTCCGCATTCATGAATAAGCCGAATTCCACGCCGAAGCTTACCTTGGCGTGGAATTTTTTTGTCATTTCCTCTTTATTTAGTCGGCGGAATCCGCTATAATAGCACCATCTATCCATTCAGGAGGCAAAGGCAATGCGCATCGTGATAAAAGTGGGCACAACGACCCTGACCCACCCCAGCGGGCACCTGAATATTCGCCGGGTGGCTCAGCTGTGCCAGGTAATCAGCGACATAAAAAACGCAGGACATCAGGTGATTCTGGTCTCCTCCGGTGCCATCGGCATGGGCGTAGGCAAGCTGGGGCTGCTAAGCCGCCCAAAGGATATCCCAGGCAAACAGGCAGCTGCCGCCGTGGGCCAGTGCGAGCTGATGTACATTTACGATAAACTCTTCGGCGAATATCATCACACCGTTGCCCAGCTGCTGATCACCGGCGAAGACGTTGCCGATGAAAAGCGCCACCGGAACTTTGAAAACACCCTGTGCCGTCTTTTAGAAATGAACGCCCTGCCGGTGATTAACGAAAACGACACCGTTGCCACGGAAGAGATCGTAATCGGCGACAACGATACCCTGGCTGCCATCGTTTCCCAAAGCATCCACGCAAACCTGTTGGTGCTGCTTTCAGACATTGAGGGGCTCTATACCGCCGACCCCCACACCCATAGTGATGCAAAGAGAATCCCGTTGGTGACCGCAATCGATTCGTCCATTCTGGCTCTGGGTGGCGGCAGCGCATCCACCCAGGGAACCGGCGGAATGGGAACCAAGCTCCAGGCGGCTAAAATCTGCATGGACTGTGGCTGTGAAATGGTCATTGCCAACGGCGCTGACCCGGATAACCTTTACGGCATTCTGGAAGGAAAAGACATCGGCACACGTTTCAGGAGGGACAGTCTATGAAAGAACTTTTAGAGGAAGCAAAGCGAACCAAAGCCATCGTCTCCCGGCTTTCCACCCAAGAAAAGAACCGGGGACTTCTTGCCATGGCACAGGCCCTGGAAGACCAGGCTCCTGCCATTTTAGAAGCCAATCGTCGGGATGTGGAAAACGCCCGGAGTCACATCACCCCTGTAATGCTGGATCGGCTGACCCTCACCGCCCCGCGGATTCAGGCTATGGCAGAAGGCATCCGGGCCGTTGCGAAGCTGCCGGATCCCGTAGGACAGATTTTGGAGGAACACACCCGCCCGGACGGGCTGAACATCCAAAAGGTTTCCGTCCCCATGGGCGTTATTGCCATCATTTACGAAAGTCGGCCCAACGTAACCAGTGATGCCGCAGCCCTGGCTCTGAAAAGCGGAAACGTGTGTATTCTCCGCAGCGGTCGGGACGCACTGGGGAGCGCCGCCGCCATTGTAACGGCAATGCAGGCAGGACTGGAAAAGGCAGGGCTGCCAAAAAGCGCCGTCCTTCTGGTAGAAGATCCCTCACATCAAGGCGCAGAGGAGCTGATGACTGCCAATGGCTACGTAGACCTTCTGATTCCCAGAGGCGGTGCAGGGCTGATCAGCACCTGCCTGCGCACTGCCACCGTACCCTGTATTGCCACCGGCACAGGTATTTGCCACGTGTATGTTGAAAAAAGCGCCGATCAGGCTATGGCGCTGTCCATTGTGAAAAACGCCAAGACCAGCCGCCCCAGTGTGTGCAATGCCGAAGAGGTACTTCTGGTGGATGAGGCCATTGCCCGGGAATTTCTGCCAAAGCTCCGCGCCTGCCTGACGGAGAATACCCCCCATCCTGTGGAACTTCGACTGGATCCCAAAGCAACAAAAATCATCCCCGGCACACCTGCAGGGGAAAAAGACTTCGATACGGAATTTCTGGACTATATTCTGGCAGTAAAGGTGGTCAGTGGGATTGACGAAGCCATAGCGCACATTGCCGCTCACTCCACCGGACACAGTGAGGCCATTGTCACGAGCAGCAATGCTGCCGCCCGGCTGTTTACCCAAAGCGTAGACAGCGCCGCGGTGTATGTAAACGCCTCTACCCGATTTACCGATGGCGGTGAATTCGGTCTTGGCTGTGAAATGGGCATTTCCACCCAGAAGCTTCATGCCAGAGGGCCTATGGGTCTGCGGGAGCTGACTACCTACCACTACTGCATTCGCGGAAACGGACATATCCGATAAGGAGGCTGCTATGAAATACGGATTTATCGGCTGCGGCAATATGGGCGGGGCCATCGCCCGGGCCGTCAGCCAGGTGACGAAAGACATTGCAATTACAGACCGCTCCGGAAGCGCCCGGGATCTTGCCCGGGATCTGGGCATTCTCTACACCGACGCCCAGACCATTGCCGCCCAAAGCCAACGAATTTTTCTTGCGGTTAAGCCCCAGATGATGGCCCAGGCTCTAAAACCTCTGCAGGGAATATTACAGCAGCGCAAACCCTTGCTGATTACCATGGCAGCAGGACTGACCATGGAGCGCATTCAATCCCTGGTGGGGTGCGATTTACCAATCATCCGCATTATGCCCAATACCCCCGTCCGTGTGGGAGCGGGCATGACCCAATACTGCTGCAATGCCCTGGTAAGCCCAGAAGAAGAAGAAAGCTTTCTGGCAGATATGGCCCGCACCGGACATCTGGACAAGCTGGACGAGCACCTGATTGATGCCGCCAGCGCCCTTTCCGGCTGCGGCCCGGCCTATATGTATCTGTTTCTGGAGGCCCTTGCCGATGGTGCAGTTGCCTGCGGCATTCCCAGAGCCAAAGCAATGGAGTATGCCGCCGCAACCATGGAGGGCGCTGCCAAACTGGCACTGGAAACCAAGCGGCACCCAGGTGCACTAAAAGATGCCGTGTGCTCCCCCGGCGGCAGTACCATAGCAGGCGTAAGAGTTCTGGAGGAGCACGGCTTCCGGGGAGCTGCCATGGACTGCGTCATTGCCGCATACGAAAAAAACAAGAAACTGGGCGAATGAAGGGAGAAAAAAATGGAATACAAAACTCTTGGCAAAACCGGTCTGCGCGTATCCCGCGTTGGATGCGGCGGAATTCCCATCCAGCGGATTGATCCGGAGGGAACGAAAAAGCTCATGCAGGAGCTTCTCCAAAAGGGTGTAAACTACATCGATACCGCCAGAGGCTACACTGTATCCGAGGAATACCTGGGCTATGGTCTGGAAGGCATCCGGGATAAATTTATTCTGGCAACAAAGGGCAGAGGCCTGACCAAGGAAGAGATGGCAAAGGATGTTGCCATCAGTCTGAAAAACCTCCGCACCGACTACATTGATCTCTATCAGTTCCACGATCCTTCCATGGAAAACCTGGATAAAATTCTGGCTCCCGGCGGTGCACTGGAAGCCTTGCAGGAGGCCAAGCAGACAGGAGTCGTCCGCCATATCGGCATCACAGCCCACTCTACGGAGGTCTTCCGGCGGGCGTTAAATCTGGATTGGGTGGAAACCATTATGTTCCCCTACAACATTGTAGAGTCCCAGGGTGAGGAACTGATCAAGGCCTGTGGGGAGAAGAACATCGGCTTTATCTGCATGAAGCCCCTGGCAGGAGGCGCAATCGAGGATGCGGCCCTTGCCATGCGCTATATTGCCCAAAACCAAAATGTCAGCGTCATCATTCCCGGTATGGCAAACAGTCAGGAATTGGAGCAGAATGTAAGCGCTGCCCTGGATCCCACGCCGCTGGCCCCTGAAGAAACGGAAAAACTGGATGCCATCCGGAAAAGCCTGGGCACCCAATTCTGCCGCCGCTGCGGCTACTGCGCTCCCTGCACCGTTGGCATTGCCATTCCCCAGGTGTTTACCCTGGAGGGCTACCTTTCCCGCTACGGCCTGGGTCAATGGGCCCATGCCCGATACGATACCATGCCTGCAAAAGCATCCGACTGTGTCGCGTGCGGGCTGTGTGAGACCCGCTGCCCCTACCATCTTCCCATTCGGGAGATGCTGAAAAAAGCTGCCGCTTCCTTCGGCGCATAACCCAAACGCAAAAAGGACTGTTAAAAACCGGTCATTGGAAACCAGCGCAAACGCTGAATTCTTACGACGGAGCGGTTTTTAACAGTCCTTATTTTTACTCAATTTCAGCGGATAACCCGGACACGGAGAACGCCGTCGATCTGGCGAAGCCCTTCCACCAGCTTTTCGGAGGGCAGATGATCCAGGTCCAGCATGGTATAGGCATACTCTCCCCGGCTCTTATTCATCAGGCCGGCAATGTTTACATTCTCCCCTGCCAGAGCCGTCGTAAACCGTCCCAGAGAATTGGGGATGTTCCGGTGGAGTATGGTGATTCTTCCCTGACTGGTGCACACGCCCATATCACAGTTGGGGAAATTGACAGAGTTGACGATATTGCCGTTTTCCAGATAATTCATCACCTGGTTCACTGCCATTTTGGCGCAGTTATCCTCGGATTCCTCCGTAGAAGCGCCCAGATGGGGAATGGCAATGCAGCCGGGCATTGCAGCGGTTTTTTCGTTGGGGAAATCGGTAATATACCGCTTCACCTTGCCGGAAGCCAGTGCTTCTGCCATAGCATCGTCGTCCACCAGCAAATCCCGGGCAAAGTTCAAAATAATCACGCCGTCCTTCATCTTGGCAATGGTATCCCGGTTGATCATGTGCTTGGTATCCTCCACCAGGGGGGTGTGCAGAGAGATGATATCGCAGGTGGAAAAAACCTCTTCCCGGCTGCCCACCCGATGAATCTGGCTATCCAGGTGCCACGCGGCATCAATGGAAATAAAGGGGTCGCAGCCGTAAACCTGCATTCCCAGCTTGCGGGCTGCATTGGCAAAGGGGCCGCCGACCGCGCCCAGGCCCACAACGCCCAGAGATTTTCCCAGCATCTCATGACCGGCAAACTGAGACTTGCCCTTTTCTACCTTTTTTGCAACATCCGGATCGGACGCAATGGTCTGAACCCAGTTGATCCCGCCAACCACATCCCGGCAGCCCAAAAGCAGGCCGCAAAGGGTCAGCTCCATCACGCTGCGGGCGTTGGCACCGGGGGTATTGAACACCACAATTCCCTTCTGGGCGCAGCGCTCCAGGGGGATGTTATTTACACCTGCGCCGGCTCTGGCAACCGCCAGGAGCTTATCGGAAAAATCCATTTCATGCATAGCCGCACTGCGCACCAGCAGTGCATCGGCATCCTCTATTTTTTCGGACTGCCGATAGTTTTCCGTCCACAGGGCAGTACCCTTGGAGGAAATCTTATTAAGATAGTTTACCTGAAACATTTTCTTGTCCTCTTCTCTGCCCATCAGATTTTCTTTTCAAATTCTTCCATAAAAGCCGTCAGCTTTTTCACGCCCTCTATGGGCATGGCATTGTAGATGCTGGCCCGCATACCGCCTACACTGCGGTGGCCCTTCAGGTTTACAAAACCTGCCTCGGCTGCCTCGGTCACAAACCGGGCATCCAATTCCGTGTCGCCGGTTACAAAGGTGGCATTCATCATAGAGCGGTCAGCCTTCACCACCTGGTTATGGAAGACCTTGCTGGAATCCAGATAATCATAAAGGATTGCGGCCTTTTCCCGATTGTATTTTTCCATCTCTTCCAGCCCGCCGTTGCGCAGCAGCCACTTGAAGACCTTGCCGCAGATATAAATGCCGTAGGTAGGCGGGGTATTGTACATAGAGCCTGCATCGGCGTGGGTCTTATAGCGAAGCATGGTCGGCGTCCCGGGGAGCACATCCTCCCGGATCAGGTCTTCCCGGATGATGGCAATCACCACACCGGCAGGGCCCACATTTTTCTGAGCGCCGCCATAAACAAGGCCGTAGTCCGTGACCTTAACCGGCTCGGACAGGAAGCAGGAGGACACGTCGGAAACCAAAGGCTTCCCCTTGGTATTGGGCAGGGTATGGAACTTGGTGCCGTAGATGGTATTGTTCTCACAGATATACACATAGTCGCTGTTTTCGCTGATGGGCAAATCGGAACAATCCGGGATATATGTAAAATTCTTATCCGCCGAAGACGCAACGGCATTGGCCTGACCGAAAAGCTGCGCCTCTTTCCAGGCCTTCTTGGAGAACTGACCGGTGATGATGTAGTCCGCAACCCGAGCGTGCATCAGGTTCATTGGAACCATGGCAAACTGCTGACTGGCGCCCCCCTGCATAAAGAGTACCTTATAGTTATCGGGAATCCCCATCAGGGTACGCAGGTCAGCCTCTGCCTCATCAATGATCTTCTGATAGGGCTTTGAGCGGTGACTCATTTCCATAACGGACATACCGGTTCCCCGGTAATCCAGCATTTCAGCGGCGGCTTCCTTCAAAACCTCTTCCGGCAAAACCGCAGGGCCTGCGGAAAAATTATATACTCTGGACATAAATGCCCTCTCCTTTCTATTTCAGCAATTCATCAATCAGCTTATAGCCATCAGGCTGGAATCTTCCCGTTGCCCTGGCCTCCGCTTCGGAAAATCTGGCAATCTTCTTCTCCTGCCTGGTGCTGTCATACACTAGATACGGCACAGGGTCGCCGGTGTGGGTACGCAGCCGGATGGGCGTAGGGTGATCCGGCAGGATGAGCATCCGGTAATCCTCCCCGGAATCATCCAGCGCTTTTTTCAGGGGGGCAATCAGGCGACTATCCAGGTAAGCAATGGATTTAACCTTCTCCTCAACCAGGCCCTGGTGGCCCATCTCATCCGGGGCCTCCACGTGAACATAGACAAAATCGCACCCATCTTCCAGCAGAGCCTGAGCAGCCGCCTGGGCCTTGCCCTCGTAATTGGTATCGATGGAGCCGGTAGCGCCAGGGACATGGTATACCTTCATCCCTGCTCCAACGGCAATGCCCTTGAGCAAATCCACGGCAGAAATCATAGCGCCCTTAAGTCCTGTTTTCTCCTGAAAGTTCTGCAGGCTGGGCTTTGTTCCTGCGCCCCAGAACCACAGGGAATTGGCCTTGTTCTTCCCTGCCTTTTCCCGCTCCACATTCAGCGGATGCTCGTTGAGCAGCGGGAAGCTCTCCTCCATGAATTTTTCCAGCATAGCCTCTTTGGGAAGCCACGGGCCGATTTTACTGCCCAGGTGATCATGGGGTGGCTCCAAGGCCACCACCTTGCCATGCTTCCACACCATAATATGCCGATAGCTGGTGCCGGTGTAAAACTGCACCGTATCCGACTGAAAATGCTCCCGGACGGTATCCATCAAAACATCCGCGTCCTCGGTGGAAATCTCGCCGGAGCTGTGATCCAAAATGGTCTTCTCCCGGTAGCTTTCCGGCTGAGTCAGGGTGACAAGATTGCAGCGGAAAATAACATCCTCCGGCTCCATGTCTACCCCGACACTAAGGGCCTCCAGGGGAGATCGTCCTGAGTAAGATCGTGCAGGATCGTAGCCCAACACAGAAAGATTGGCTACATCGGATCCCGGTGCCATACCATCCGGCACATTCTGAACCATGCCCATAGAGCCCTTACAGGCCATGGCATCCATGGTGGGGGTTTCGGCATATTCCATAGGGGTTTTGCCGCCCAGACTTTCTATGGGCTCATCCGCCATACCGTCACCCAGAATGACAATATACTTCAAGGTTTTTCTCTCCTCTCCAGCCCGGACAAGCTGCCCGTGCAACGGTTTTCCCTATCATATCACTAGACAATTAAGAAAGCAATATGAAATTTTGCCGGAAAGGGATTGCATTTCTCTTTTGGATATGTGCATATTGCAAGCATAATCGTATTCCATTGCCGAAATCGCGCCGTTTTTCCCATTCAATAATTCATATATGTATATAAAACGCCGCAGTACAGGCCTGTACTGCGGCAAAAAAGCAAAAAGAAAACCTCTTTCCAAACTAGGAAAGAGGTTTATGGAGCGGGTGACGAGGCTCGAACTCGCTACCTCCACCTTGGCAAGGTGGCGCTCTACCGGATGAGCTACACCCGCGGAACACGATGAATTATATCAGATTTTTAGAAAATGTCAAGAGGTTTTTTCATATTTGGAAAAAGTTTTTCTGCTGTCCCGGATTATTCCTCCGGGACAGCATTCTCTCCGGGCCTTCCGCAAACAGGGAAGGCCGAATAATCCCAAACATAACCGTCCATAGCATTATCTGGCTTTTCCCGGAAACCTCCGTTTTCCTTGCACCGGGTTAAGTCCAGATGGTAGTAAACCCCATCCTCACAAATAATATTCCAGGTCCAGGGCTCTGCATTCTGGGTTCCGGTGACAACCAGGCACTCCAACCCGGCACTGTGGCACATTGCCGCATAGACGGTGGCAAATGCCCGGCTATCCCCCACCCCGTGGCGCAGAAGGCTATAAGATGGGGTAATGGAAGTTTCCAGCTTATACCGGAAGCGATCCATCAGGAAGGAATACAGCTGAGCGTATTTCTGATTGTCCGAGCCATCCCCGCTGACATACAGAGAAGCGGAATCAAACACGGCCTTTACCTGGGTGCGCATCTGCCGCTGGGCATCGGTGCTGTTTTCATAAGTGAATGTCAGCTCCAGCAATCGGGATGTTCCCAGGCCATAGAGGTCGCAGGTTACCGCAGGGCACTCCATTACGGTTTGGGGATTGGCCTGAGCAAGGCTCTGAACCATCTGAGGAATATCCATGGATTCGTAGTCCGGCACCAGAAGCACCTTTCTGGAATCCAGATTTTCCAGAGATTTCATAATCACGCCTTCCACATCGTCCCGGCTGGCAAGCCGGGTGATATTGCGGATATCCGAGCGGCTGTGCAGATAGCTTATCTCTACCGCAACCGCCAGACCACCGTTTTTAGAGCCAATCTCATAGTTCAGATTTTCCACCGCGTAGGAGCCAATGGGATCATAATTGCAGACGTGGCGCTTGGCAATCGCCATGCCGTCGGAAAGGGCGCTTTCCGCATAATTCTGGGTAAGAATCACGCCGGATTCCGTGCCGGAGGCCACCATCTGGCAAAGGGCATCCCGCAAATCCGTATAGGTTTCCGCAGCCACCGCCTCTTCTGCCGCCTTGGTAGACTGGATCGTGTGGGGCGTTACCCGCACATACTCGCCATCAAAGGCATCACACCCCGACAGGCCCAATGCCATTACCAAAAGGAATACAGCCGCTTTTTTCATGATATGGCCTCCTTTCCTGGAATTACAGGGAATCGGGAGAATAATCGGAAAAACCATCGCCCAGAACCTGGTGAGCTTCCTGGACAATCACAAAGGCACTTCTGTCGATATCCATAACCAGTTCCTTCAGCTCTGCCAGCTGCCCCTTCCGGACAACCGTCAGGACAATTTCCATATTCTGCCCACTGTAAGAACCTGCCCCGTGGAGGTAGGTTGCGCCGCGATCCAGCTTTTCTCCAATGGCCTGGGCAATTGCCTCGTGCTCCCTGGAGATAATAAGCGCGACCCTGGAATAGTCAAAGCGGTAAACCACCGCGTCAATTACCTGCCCACAGACAAAAACGACGACCCCGGAATACAGTGCCTTACTGACGTCCCGGAACACAACGCCTGTCAGCAGCACCACCACGGTATCGAACATCATGGAAATCCGCCCGATGGGAAGGTTACGGTATTTTTTCTTTACCAGCCGTACCACAATATCCGAACCGCCTGTGGAAGCGCCCGCCATAAACACCAGTCCCAGCCCCGCGCCGCAGAGCACGCCGCCGTAAAGTCCCCCCAATAGGGGATCCGGAGTCTGGACGGAAATCATCGTGAATACATCCATCAGTACAGAACTGACAATCATTCCCACAAGTGACCCTGCAAAGAACCGTTTGCCGATTTTCAGGCCGCCGATCAAGAACAGCGGAATATTGATAATCAGGGTCAGAGAACCCACGCTTCCGAAGCCGAGAAGCTCCCGCAGGATCATTGCCAAACCGGAAATGCCGCCGGTATTGATGTCATTGGGAATGAGGAACAGCGCAAAGCCCAGGGCAAACAGGGCGCTGCCAAGGGTCGTCAGCACCAGCCAGCGAGTATTTTGCCAGAAGCGTTTCATATTCTTCCTCCCTATACATCGAAGGTGGCCTGTTTTTCCTGGGAATCCTCTTCTTTCAGAATTGCGCCAGCGGCGGGAATGGTCTTGGTACGGTAGCGGCTCTGATTTTCAATGCCGCTCTCTTCCAAACGCAGCGCATTCTGTAGCACTGCCTTCTTTTTCAGGCTCATCACCGCCACACCGATGGTATTGCGGGTGGTCTTGGGCAGCAGGTCTGCCGTAGAGAAGATCATGGCCCGCCCGTCGGAGGAATACAGCGCTATCTGAGCATCGCTTTGGAGGGCGAGTATGCGAACCACAGGACTCTTATCGGAGAATGCACCGGTAAGCTTTTTCCGGTTGGTTTTGGTTTCGTAAGCAGACAAAGATACCTTGGCAACCTTGCCGTTTTCAAAGAAGAAGAGCACAAAGCCCTTGCTATCTCCCGGGAATACCACCTGCAACACATTTTCACCGGAATCCATGCCCAGCTTCTGGGGCAGATAGTCTCCAAGCTGGGAGGCTTTGCCGTCCTCAAAGTCCGACAGGCGGGTTTTGTAGCACTGACACTGGTCGGTAAACACCAGCATTTCCGCGCGATTGGTAGCCTCCATGGTATCGCTGAGGCTATCCCCCTCCTTAAACTTCTGCTCACCGCTCATGCGCAGGGACTGGGCGGTAATCTTTTTCAGATACCCCTCCTTGGAAAGGAAAACGGTAACAGGATAATCGGGGGCCTGTTCCTCCTCTGCCTCTACCTCCAGCTCCTCGGCATTGTAGACGATTTCCGTCTTTCTGGGCTGACCGTACTTTTTGGAAACCTCCTGAAGCTCGGAAATGATCACGTTTTTCAGTTTGCGGGAGCTATTCAGAGTATCCTGCATCTGCTCGATCTCCTGCTCCAGCTGAGAGGTGGCCTTGGTCTGCTTGAGGATATACTCCTTGTTGATGTTGCGCAGCTTGATTTCCGCCACGAAGTTGGCCTGAACCTCATCAATGCCAAAGCCGATCATCAGGTTTGGCACAACCTCGCTGTCCAGCTCCGTCTCCCGGATGATGGTGATGGCCTTGTCGATATCCAGCAAAATCCGCTCCAGGCCCTTGAGCAGGTGCAGCCGCTCCTGCTTTTTCTGAATCTGGAAGTATAGCCGCCGCTTGACACAGTCGATTCGCCAAGCCGTCCATTCGTCCAGAATTTCCCCGATGCCCATTACCCTGGGCATTCCGGCAATCAGAATGTTAAAGTTGCAGGCAAAGCTATCCTGCAAGGGGGTCAGCCGGAACAGCTTTTGCATCAGCTTGTCCGGATCCACGCCCCGCTTTAAGTCAATGGTCAGCTTTAGGCCGCCCAAATCCGTCTCGTCACGCATATCGGAGATTTCCCGGATTTTCCCGGCCTTGATCAGCTCCGCCACCTTATCCATAATCACTTCGGTTGCGGTGCTGTAGGGAATCTCCGTGATTTCAATCAGGTTGTTTTCCTTCACATAGCGCCACTTGGAGCGCAGACGGAAGCTGCCCCGACCGGTGGAGTAGATCTCCCTGGTGGTTGCTTCATCAAAGAGAAGTTGGGCTCCGGTGGAAAAATCCGGCCCCGGCAGGGTTTCCAGAATATCGTGCTCCGGGTTCTTCATCCGGGCAATGGCAGTGTCGCAAACCTCTTTCAGATTAAAGGAGCATATATTGCTTGCCATGCCCACGGCAATGCCCTGGTTTGCAGAAACCAGCACATTGGGAAAAGTTGTGGGAAGCAGGCTGGGTTCCTTCATGGTGGCATCGTAGTTATCCACCATATCCACGGTATCGGAATCAATGTCCCGGAACAGCTCTGCACAGATACCGTCCAGTTTTGCCTCGGTGTACCGGGAGGCAGCATAAGCCATGTCCCGGGAGTATACCTTGCCAAAGTTACCCTTGGAATCCACAAAAGGATGCAGCAGCGTTTCGTTTCCCTTGGCAAGGCGAACCATCGTTTCGTAAATGGCGGCATCACCGTGGGGATTTAAGCGCATGGTCTGGCCTACAATGTTTGCAGACTTGGTTCTGCTGCCATTAAGCAGGCCCATCTTATACATGGTGTACAGGAGCTTCCGGTGAGAGGGTTTAAAACCATCGATTTCCGGAATGGCCCGGGACACAATGACAGACATGGCATAGGGCATATAGTTGACTTCCAGCGTTTCGGAAACCGCCTGCTCGGTGGTAGACCCAACCAGCCCCACTACCCCATCCAGATTAACTTTCTTTTCTTCCTTATCTTGTTGTTTCTTCTTCGCCATACTGGACTCCTATCAGGAAATATCCGCCAGCTCCAGATATTTGGAACCGTTTTCCGCAATAAAATTCTTACGCTCCTGGAGGCCGTCCCCCAGCAGCACGTTAAAGTAGTGGGCAGTACGCTCAGCATCTTCCGGCATGACCTTGATGAGCCGCCGGGTTTCGGGATTCATGGTGGTCATCCACATCATGGCAGGGTCGTTTTCACCCAAGCCCTTGGAGCGCTGGATGGTAACCTTTTTCCCTTCCAGTTCCTTGAGGATTTTCACCTTTTCCTGCTCATTGTAGGCAAACCAGGTTTTATCCTTACAGGTGATCTCAAACAGAGGAGACTCTGCAATATACACATAGCCGTCCCGGATCAGCGTGGGGCAAAGTCTGTATAGCATGGTGAGAATCAGGGTGCGGATCTGGAATCCATCCACGTCCGCATCGGTACAGATAACCACCTTGTTCCAACGCAGAGAGGAAATATCGAAGCTGGAAAGCTCCTTGGCGCGCTTGCCCTGAACCTCTACGCCGCAGCCCAGAACCTTAATCAAGTCTGTAATAATGGGCGAGGCAAAAATCTTGGTATAGTCTGCCTTCAAGCAGTTGAGGATTTTGCCGCGGACGGGCATAATGCCCTGGAACTCCGCATCCCGCCCCATCTTAACGGAGCCCAAAGCGGAATCGCCCTCCACGATGTACAGCTCCCGGACGGAAGCATCCTTGCTGCGGCAATCCACAAACTTCTGTACCCGGTTGGAAATATCCACATTGCCGGAGAGCTTCTTCTTTACATTGGACTTGGTCTTTTCTGCGGACTCTCTGGCCCGCTTGTTCACAAGAATCTGATCCGCTGCCCGGTCGGCCTCCTGTTTATTTTCAATAAACCAAACCTGGAGCTGCTCTTTGAAAAAAGCAGTCATGGCATCCTGGGTAAACTTGGAATTGACGGACTTTTTCGTCTGATTTTCAAAGCAGCCGATGGTGGAGAAGCAGTTGGTCACCATCACCAGGCTATCCTGAATATCCTGGAAAATGATTTTGCTCTCACTCTTGGTATATTTATTGTTATCCCGGAGGTATTTATCAAAGGCTGCCGTGAAGCCGCTGCGCACTGCCTTATCCGGGCTGCCGCCATACTCCAGCCAGGAGGAATTGTGATAGAACTCAATATGAGAAACCTGCTTGCTGAAGCAGAAGGAGGCGGTGATTTTCAGCTTCATCTCCGGACGGTTTTCCGCATCCCGGCCCCGGCGCTCCGTCTCCCAATAGGTGGGCATGGTAAAGGCATTGTCCCCTACCAGCTCCTCCACATACTGGCGGATGCCATCGGTATAGCAGAATTCCTCGGTTTCAAACTTGCCGCCCACCTGATTGCGGAAACGGAAGGTAATCCCCTTATTCACCACTGCCTGACGGCGCAGCACGTCCCGGAAATATTCCACCGGAATATCAATTTCCGTAAAAACATCTTTGTCAGGCCGCCAGTGGAAGGTGGAACCGGTCTTTTTCCGGTCGGTGGGTTCTTTTTTCAGGCCGCCAACATTTCTGCCCTTTTCAAAGTGCAGATCGTACCGGAAACCGTCCCGGCGGATGGTGGCATCGAAGAACTCGGAGGCATACTGGGTGGCGCAGGAGCCCAAACCGTTGAGACCTAAGGAATACTCATAGTTTTCGCCGTTTTCGCCGTACTTGCCGCCGGCGTACATCTCGCAGAAAACAAGCTCCCAGTTGTAGCGCTTTTCCTTTTCGTTGTAGTCCACGGGGCAGCCGCGACCGAAGTCTTCCACTTCAACGCTCAAATCCTGATAGCGGGTGACAATGATAGTATCGCCATAGCCTTCCCGGGCTTCGTCGATTGCATTGGAGAGAATTTCAAATACCGCGTGCTTGCAGCCCTCCAGATCATCGGAGCCAAAGATAACTGCCGGACGCTTGCGCACCCGGTCTTCTCCCTTCAGCATGGAGATACTGGAGTTGCCATAAATTTCTTGCTGTTTTTTTGCCATAAAACATTACCTGCCATAGTTATCCTATTTTATTCCATGTATTATATCCGTTTTTTGCGGTAAAGTCAACCTTGGGCATTTTCTCCGACGGTTTCCGGCAGAAAGCTCTGGGATTTTTCCAAATAGCTCTTGTAATTTACCGGAGCAGCGGTTATAATAAGCCAGTAAAGAAAATAGGAGGTCATTGTAATGGCTGTTAAAATTGAAAAAGAAACCATCATTGGCGACATTCTGGATGTAGCTCCTCAGGCTGCTCCCCTGTTCTTCGCCATTGGTATGCACTGCCTGGGCTGTCCCTCTTCCCGGGGTGAGACCGTTGAAGAGGCCTGCATGGTTCACGGCGTTGACTGCGAGCCCTTCCTGGCTCAGTTGAACCATTTCCTGGAGGCCTACGAGGCTGAGAACGGCTGATTTGCCGGAAATGTAGCACCAATCGCAGAAACCGTCATTCCGGGCCGGCTGGCTTGCAATGACGGTTTTTGTCAGTTTACGGAGGCTTTATGAAAACACCCATTTCTTCCAGACTTCTGGCCTGCTGCGACTATGTTGCCCCCGGAGACCGGATCGCCGATATAGGCTGTGACCACGGCTACCTGGGCATTCATCTTCTTCTCAGCGGAATGGCCAGTCACGTAATCGCCGCAGACATTCGCCCCGCTCCCTTGGAATGCGCCGTGAAAAACGGAAGCAAATATGGCTGCGCGGACAAAATGACCTTTTGCCTTTCCGATGGCGTTCAGTCCGTTCCCCGGGATTTCGATACCCTGGTGTGCGCCGGAATGGGGGCGGATGTCATGATTTCCATTCTGGAAAAAGCGCCCTGGCTGCATTCCGCCCAGTATCGGCTGGTGCTGCAATGCCAATCCAAAACCCCCATGCTGCGCAGATATCTGTGTGAAACCGGCTGGCGCATTTCCAGGGAAACGGTGCTGCGGGACGGCAGATTCCTCTATACCGTTATAGAGGCAGTCTGGGCGCCCGGCCCGGTTCTCACCCCCGGTGGGTGCTATGTGTCCCCCGCCCTTCTCCTGTGCGGCAGTCCCCTCCTGCCGGAATACATCTGCTGGGTGCGGAAGCACCTGGCCCTCAGTGTGACCGGTCAGGCCGAGGCCGCCGATAGCTGGGAGGCCCTGGCACTGGCAGAACTGGAACAAATAAAGGAGGAAAATCTATGACCAGCGTTTCAGAAATCATCCATGTACTGGAAAGCTTTGCCCCTCTGGATCTTGCCTACAGCTGGGATAATCCCGGCCTGCAGGTTGGCTCCCGAAAAGCCCCTGTTGCCAAGGTCCTGGTAGCCCTGGATCCCTTTGAGGATGTAGCCCGGGAGGCCGTGGCTTTTGGCGCGCAGCTGGTCGTAACCCACCACCCGCTGCTGTTTACTCCCGCCAAGCAAATTACGGACGAAACCTCCGTTGGCAGATCCATCCAGCTTCTTTTGGAAAACCGCATCAGCCTGTGGAGCGGGCACACCAACGTAGATGTTGCCCCGGGCGGCGTAAATGATGTGCTGGCTGAGGCCCTTGGCCTGGCAGACATCTCCCCTGTCCCCCCGGAGAACCTCCTGCGCACCGGAACCGTAGCAGAGCAAAGCCTGGAGCATTTTCTTTCCCGCGTGAAGGAGCGCCTTGGCTGCCCCGGCCTGCGCTATGTAAGCTCCGGCAAGCCCTGCCGGAAAATCGCCGTAGGCGGCGGTGCCTGCGGCGGCGAGCTGGAAGCGGCAATCGATGCCGGATGCGACACCTTTGTGACCTCGGATGTGAAATACAACCAGTTCTGGGACGGCTTCGACTCCGGGCTCAATCTCATCGATGCCGGTCACTTCTGGACGGAAAACCCGGTATGTGCCGTGCTGGCGGACAAAATCCGTGCTGCTTTCCCCCAGTTAATCGTAAAAATTTCAGATAGTCACACAGACTGCATGAAATTCTTCTGATTACCCGTTGATTTTTCCGGAAAGCAGTGCTAGAATAGATTGAACATTTTTGAAAACACTCCAGAAAGGGAAGATTTAACCTATGTCCGGACATTCCAAATGGCATAACATTCAGAAAACCAAGGGCGCACAGGACGCCAAGCGTGCCGCTTCCTTTACCAAAATCGCAAAGGAAATGATCGTAGCCGTGAAGGAAGGCGGCGGCTCTGCCGATCCCGCCTACAACTCCCGGCTGGCTACCGTCATTACCAAGGCAAAGGCTGCCAATATGCCCAATGACAACATCAAGCGTGTGCTGGAAAAAGCAAGCTCTGCCGGTACCGGCGACAACTACGAATCCATCACCTACGAAGGCTATGGCCCCGGCGGTGTTGCCGTGATCGTAGAAACCATGACCGACAACCGCAACCGTACCGCCGGCTCCGTCCGCCACCACTTTGACAAATACGGCGGGAACCTGGGCGCCAACGGCTGTGTCAGCTGGAGCTTCGATAAGAAGGGCGTTCTGGTGATCGACAACGAAGACGGCGACTACGAGGAAGACCAGGTCATGATGGACGCCATGGACTGCGGCGCCGATGACTTTGAAGCCGACGGCGATGTATTCACCGTTTACACCACTCCCGATGATTTCAACGCTGTGGCAGATGCCCTGACCGCCAAGAAGTACAGCTTCGTCTCCGCCCAGATTGAAATGGTTCCCCAGAACTACGTAAAGCTGTCCCCCGAGGATGCCGAAAAGATGGAGAAGATGCTGGATCTGTTCGATGACGACGATGACGTTCAGAACACCTGGCACAACTGGGATGAGGAGTAACCGAATAACATGAGCACCTCCCCTGTGCGCTGAACTGCCACAGAGGTTGGGGCTAACTGCGAATAGAAAAGTGCAGCCGCTGACGGCTGCACTTTTTCTATACAGTATATTGGATTCAGCGAACGCATTCCAGCTTTTGCCCATGCCGCTGAAAACGATATATCAACACAAAAGGAAGGGAGCAGACCTAAAATGAAGGCCAAAAAGATAGATGATACTCTAACCATTGGTGTTTTCTCATCCTCCTCCCCTATTTCGGCAACCGTTCCTGTGCGGTACAACAGAGGGCGGGAATTTCTTCGCTCCAAGGGCATCCGCATTGTGGACGGAATGCTCTATGGGAAACAGGATTTCTATCGTTCCGGCAGCATCCAGGCACGTGCCGATGAATTTAACCAATTGCTATATCGCAGTGATATACAAATATTGATGGCTTCCATCGGCGAGAATAACACAAATTCCATCCTGCCCTATATCGATTATGCCTATTTGAAACAGCATCCCAAAATAATAATTGGGTATTCGGATACCACCGCTTTATTGCTGGGAATCTATGCAAAAACCGGACTGGTCACATTCTATGGCCCTGCGCTGGCCTCTTCCTTTGGGGAATTTCCGCCATTTGTTGATATGACGTTCCGCTCGTTTCAGTCGATCCTTCTCCATAGTCCTGCGCTCCCATACGAATACCGGATACCTTCTGTCTGGACGGATGCATACCTAAACTGGAGCACCCAGAACCATGGAAAGCCGGAATATCCAAACAACTGGGTAAGCGTCATTCCGGGGATTTGCAGAGGCAGACTGATTGGCGGCAATCTAAACACAATGGAAGGGTTCTTTGGTACCGAGTATATGCCGGAAATCCAAGAAGGAGACATTCTGTTTCTGGAAGATTCTTTAAAGGATGCCTGCACCATCGAGCGTTCCTTTTCTCTTTTGAAACTGGCTGGGGTATTTGAGAAAATCGGCGGAATTCTTCTGGGAAAGCACGAACAGTTTGATGACAATGGGACAGGCAGAAAACCCTACGAAATTCTGCTGGAAGTGCTGAATGGCCTGCGCATTCCCTTTCTTGCGGAATTCGATTGCTGCCACACCCATCCAATGTTTACGCTCCCCATTGGCTGCCAGGTGGAATTGGACGCAACACGCAAACGTGTGACCCTGCTGGAATCCCCACTGGAAGGCAACGGCTGACGGCAATTGTAGGAAAAATCCGGGAGAGCGGGCCATTCCCCCGGTTTTTATTGGCGCAAACGGAGAAAATCTTTGTGCAAAGTGCTGTGAAGGCCCCAAAGCAGCGGGGTTTATTCTCTTGGAATCCTCCAATTTTTTGGAAATGTTTAAGTTTTGCCACACTATTCACTTGATTTCCCAATTATTCCATGTATAATATAAACATAAGCGCCAATGAAAGGAGGCTTGTTCCATGAAAAAGATCATCTGCAAGAAAGAGTACGATACCGAAACTTCTACTCTGATCAAAAAGTACACCTGCGGTGAACTGGGTGATCCTGCCGGTTACGAGGAGTGCCTGTACCAGACCGAAGGCGGCCTTTACTTCCTGTACGTAGCAGGCGGCGAGGCTTCTCCCTATCCCACTGAGGATATCCTGCGCCTGGCTAAGACCAAGGTTGGCGAGTGGACTGAAAAGCACTAAAGTCGCATCCTAAGAAAAGGGACTGTTAAGAAACGCGTCAAATGCGAACCAGCACACCGGTAGGTTTCGCTGGATTCCATGACAATTCGTTTTTGGCAGTCTCTTTTTTGTTGGATTTCTTTGTAGAATTGTGATAGACTATCGGTAGAAAACAATTGGTTCAGGTGTAAATATGAAAAAACTGATTTCCATTTTCATTGCGGCTTTGCTGCTGCTTTCCGGCTGCAGCGCTCCTCCCACCCCTCAGATCGCTGCCACGACCCTGCCTGTGTACGAATTTACCCAGGCGCTGTGCCAGGGCACGCCTCTGACCGTAGGGCGGCTGATTACGGAATCCGTATCCTGCCTGCATGACTACTCGCTAAAGGTAGATCAGGTAAAAATGGCAGAGCGTGCCGAAACGGTGGTGATTTCCGGTGCCGGTTTGGAAGAATTCATGGAAGATATTCTGGATTCCTCCAAAACCATCGATGCCTCCCAGGGAATTGACCTGCTTTTGGGAGAGGATGCACACACCGAGGATGGGCAGCACCATCACGAGGAAGACGGGCATCACCACGAGCAGGATCCCCACATCTGGCTCTCCCCGGAAAATGCCAAGGCAATGGCCCAAAATATCTGTCAGGGCCTCAGCCGGAAATATCCACAATATAAAGATACCTTTGAAGAAAATCTCTCCCCACTGCTTCAAAAGCTGGACGAGCTGGAGCTCTATGGAAAAACACAGCTGGAAAGCCTATCCTGCTGGGAGCTCATCACCTTTCATGACGGCTTTGCCTACTTTGCCCAGGCCTTTGACTTGGATATTCTGGCAGCCGTTGAGGAGGAATCCGGCAGTGAGGCCTCTGCCAAAGACCTGATTTCCCTGATTCAGCTGGTGCGCGGTCACAATCTGCCCGGGGTGTTTGTGGAAAAAAACGGAAGTGCCTCCGCTGCAGGGGTGATTACCGCCGAAACCGGCACCAAAATCTTCACCCTGGATATGGCAATGGCAGGAGAAAGCTATTTTAACGCAATGAAGCATAACATCGATGCCATTAAGGAGGCAATGGAATGAACGAAATCCACTATGGCGGCTCCTGCGGGCAGGCCTGCTGTTTGCGGGTGGAGAATCTATCCGTAAAAATCGGCGGCTCGGAAATCCTTACGGACATGAATCTGCACGTCCACTGCGGGGAAATGGTCGCCTTGATCGGGCCCAACGGCGCAGGAAAAAGCACCTTTTTAAAAGCCATTCTGGGCCAGCGGGAGTATTCCGGGGTGATTGCCTTTTCCCAGCCCGGGCAGCGCAGCCACAAGCCCAGAATCGGCTATGTGCCCCAGAGCCCCAGCTTTGACCCCGGAGAGCCCATCTCCGTTGCGGATCTCTTCGCCTGCTGCATGAGCAAGCGTCCCGCCTTTCTGGGTATTTCCAAAGCCATGCGCAGCACCATCCTGGAATGCCTGGATCGGGTGCACGCCACGGATTTGATTGACAAACGGGTGGGCACACTCTCCGGCGGCGAGCTGCAGCGGGTGCTGCTGGCCCTGGCTCTGGAACCCATTCCCAACATTCTGATTCTGGACGAGCCCCTATCCGGTGTGGATGTGGAGGGCATGACGACCCTGATGGATATGCTGGACGAAATTCGCAAAACCTACGACCTTTCCATCCTGATGACCACCCACGATTTTTCCATGCTTCCCAGGTACGCCAACCAGGCCGTGCTGATTGACAGCACGATTCGTGCCAAGGGAACGCCGGAAGAGGTGCTCTCTTCCCAGGCTTTCCGGGATATCTTCCATACGAAAGGAGGGGCAGTATGAGCATTTGGTACGCCCTTTGCAATGCCCTGCCCATTGAGATGCTCCAATGGGACTTTATGAAGAATGCCCTTTTGGCCCTGCTTTTAATGGCCCCCCTCTTTGGCATTCTCTCCACCATGATTGTCACCGGGCACATGAGCTTCTTTTCCGATGCCCTGGGCCACTCCGCCTTTACGGGCATTGCCATTGGCTCTATTCTTGGCATTGCCGCCCCAACGGGGGCAGCCGTCCTCTTTAGCGTTCTGTTTGCGCTGCTCTTTTCCTACATCCGCCGGGGAAGCAGCCATGCTTCCGATACGCTGATTGGCGTATTTTCCAGTGCCGCCGTAGCCCTGGGCATTCTGGTGGCGACTCTTGGGGGTGGTAGCTTTACCAAATACAACAAATACCTGATTGGAGATGTACTCTCCATCACACCGGAGGAAATCGGTCTTTTGGCTGTCGTACTCCTGGGTGTGCTGGTTTTCTGGTGCCTGTATGCCAACCGGCTGACCCTCAGCGCGGTGCACCCTCAACTGGCCTCCTCCCGGGGGATTCCTGTGGACATAAGCCAGACGCTCTTTACCGTTGCCATTGCGGTGGTGGTTACCCTGTCCATTTCCAGTATGGGTCTGCTGATTCTCAATTCCCTGCTGGTGCTCCCGGGGGCTGCTTCCCGGAATATCAGCCGGAATCAGAAGCAATACCACCTGTTTTCCATTTTGTTTGCCCTGATATGCAGTCTTTTGGGGCTTAGCATCTCCTATTTCTTCGGCTGTTCCGCCGGTGCGGCGATCAGCCTGATTCTTACGTTCGTTTTTGCCGTAACCTATTGCTTCCGGGGGCGTGTGGGCTGATATGGAACAGGTAGAAATTCAGATTATCGCCCGGATGCACTCCGATTTTCCCAGCAAATTTGGCATTCCCAGGCAGAGCGGCCTTGTGGAGCAGCTGCAAAGCATCCTTGTTTTTGAACCGGAATTCCGCAATCCCGATGCTCTGCGGGGAATTGCGGAATACTCCCACCTGTGGATTATCTGGCAGTTTTCCCAGGCCGTGCGGGATGGGTGGTCCCCCACCGTTCGGCCGCCCCGGCTGGGAGGCAACACCAGGATGGGCGTATTCGCCACCCGCTCTCCTTTCCGCCCCAACAATCTGGCCCTTTCCTGCGTAAAGCTGCTGGAAGTGCGGCATACCCAGGAATATGGGGACGTCTTGGTGGTGGGCGGTGCAGACCTGATGGACGGCACACCCATTTTTGATGTAAAGCCCTACATTCCCTATAGCGATTCCAAGCCTCAGGCCACCGGCGGCTTTACGGACCGGGTGGGAGATTTTCTTCTAACCGTAGATTTCCCTGAAGACCTGCTGCGGCTTTTGCCGGAAGAAAAAAGAGCGGCAGCCATTGGCGTTCTCAGCCACGATCCCCGCCCCTCCTACCAGCGCAAGCCTGGAAGAATTTACGGACTGCAATTTTCCTGCTTTGATATCCGTTTTACCGTGGAAGGAAACCGACTGACGGTTCTGGAAGTGCAGAAAGTCGAGAAACGCCACTAAAAAAGGGACTGTTAAAAACGCGTCATTGCTGTATCAGTGACATCGTTTTAACAGTCCCTTATTTCTTATCTGCTCCGGAGAAATAGCGAATTCCTAATATATTCCGACATTCCTATTATCAAGTGGAGAAGTCCGGATATCGGGCTTTCAGTATTTCCATAAACTGGGCCGCAGCTTCCGTAATACTCACCGTAGTTGGAACCCCTTCCTGTTGGGAATCATTCAGGCTATAGAGTGCCGTGCGAAAGTCCCGCGCCAAGGGGCTAGGAAACAGCACCCGGTCAATCTGCATGGAAAGCTCCTCAATGGCTTTCTCCGGAAGCTCGAATCCTTCAAGTGCCTGATACCGTTCCTGGGAAGAGTATTCCAGAACCGCCAACCGCTCTTTCTTATTTTTCCACAGCTCCGGCACTGCCCCAGCATTTCTTACAGGCCAGCTGTCTTCCAGCATTCCATAACTGCTATCTTCCGTATTCTCCTGACAGAGTCTATCCCACTGGGCATCCTCGGAAAGGAACTGACGGATAAAGGAATATGCCAGTTCCGGGGTCCTGCACTGGGCGTCCACTGCCGCATAGTAGGTTACCGTGGCAACGATTTCCCCGCTGGTTGCCCGGATGGGAACCATGGAAAACTGCCTTCCTTCCATGGTGGAAATAGCGGCATAATCCATGGCCTGATTCAGCTTTCCCACTGCGGCAGGATAGAGCATCACACCACCCAGTATGCTGCTTTCCAGGGATGGCGCACCTCTGTGGACATACTGCGAGCCAACCAGGGATTCCACATTCCGGAAAAGGGAAAAGTAATTCTCCACTTCCTCGGTAGAAAGCAGCACCTTCTTCTGATTGTAGTCCAGGATCTCGCCGAACACATACAGGGACGGGTATTCTGCGCCACAGGCAAGGATTCTGTCCCCCTTCTCAACGGCATTCTCCATCCACCGATCAAAGCTGGCCTGGAAGATTGCCGTATCCACGTTTTGCTCCTGCAGGAGCTCCTGGCTGCAATAGAGCACTGGCAAATTATACCGCAGTGGAATGACATACCGCCTTCCGTTCACGATGCCGCTGTCCATAACTTTTTCTGCCAAAGCATCTTTTTCCAGCTGACTGTCCACTTCATAGTACGGACCAATATCCTGGAATTTTCCCTGGTGCATGGCTTGCTCCACATCCGGGAAAAGGGGTGTAATGCGGCAGTATGTATATACCTCCGGGTGCTCTACCGTCAAAACATCATTTGTCGGCAGCAGATACACATCCGGCCCGTTTCCTTCCTCGGCTTGTTTTTCTATTTGCGCCAGGTAGGCAGTGCGCTCCTCCTGAGAATTGGGGAGAACATCCAGCTTTACCGTAACATTTCCCTGCTGCTCCATGAATTGATCTGCCACACGCCGGGCGATGGAATTCATGCCGTCCTGGACGGTTTCCTCCGTAATGACCCACAGGGTTCTCTCCCCTTCCTGGGTCTCCTCTTTCCGGCTGAGAACGCCGGATTTTCCCACCGCCAAAACGGCAAGCAGAAGGACTGCCAAGACGGAAAGGATGCAAATCGTTCGTTTCATAGTAACCTCCTGATTTCTAAACAATGGTCGTGAAATGGGAATAAAATATATCAAATCGTGCATATCTGTATCCTGCAATTAGATAGTAGCAAATCCGCAACAGGCCGTCAATGGATTTAATACAATATTAAGAATACTACTGCACAATTCAGTAGGTAACTGCCATATAGCACATCTCCCTACACCGTTTCAATCATAAAAACGATGCAGGGAGATACTTTGGGACACTTTTTCGGAAAAATTTTTTATTTTGTCATTTATTCTAATTTTATACCTTCCGCTATGTGCAAAATGACATTTGGATCCAGGTAGCTGACGATTGCAAAGCTTATCCCACAGTCTTCATCCAGCCACACAAGTCCATGGCTAAAATTTTCATCATTCGACTGGTACATTTCTCCAGAAAATCCATTCATTTCCACTGGGTAAACAGTATATTCTGCTCCATCGTGGCTGATGGTCAGATTGCTGTGGATGTTCTGAGTACTGCACTGGATTGTAAAGCTTTGATTTGGGTCATCCACATCGGTATAAAGCCGCATATCGCATTCAGGTGTGGTAATTCTTTTTTCCAATTGCATCCCCTCCGGGAGCCATGTAAGCTGATAGTTTGGAAGCACTTGTGCCGTATCCTGAGGGAAAGAATATACTGTCTGTCCAAAGAAAGTTTTCTTGATCCAGCCGATTGCAGCAGCACGGGCTCGGGTATTGATGGTAAAAAACAGAGTGATTCCCACGACAATCGTGAGAATCGCCGCAATACACCGGTGGACTGCTTTTATTCTCTTCTGCCGCCTCTTTTCCTGTTTTTTCATGATTTCTATGGACGTCATAAAATCATCTGAAAAGTGATAATCGGGGATATATTCATCGTTGAGGGAGGAAAGCATGGAATCCCGAACCAGCGCAGCCGCAACACGCAGACTTTCATCCGTTATTATCTTTTGCAATGTCGTTTTCCTCCAATAAGCATTCCAGCTTCTTTTTTGCCCGACCAATCAGCTTGCGAACACCGGATTGTGTCATGCCAAGGATTTGTGCCAGTTCTACCACGCTGTATCCATTATCGTATCGGAGAAGTAGAATCTCCCGGTAATGTGCCGGAAGCTTAGCCAATACATCCGCCAATCCAGAATCTCCGGGAGGGGGTACTTCTACGCCAATACACTCCTCCTCTATTGGCAAGTTTTTATCCCTGTGACTTGTGCGGATGATATCTATGGCTTTTCTTTCTGTAATTAAAACGACGAAGGATCGCGTTTGGGGACTGTTTATTTCGCCTATTTTTTGTAGATTCCGAATGATTGCAACAAACGCCTGATGAACAGCATCCTCCGCATCAAAATGGTTACCCAAGATGCCATAGGCCACATGGTACATGAGGTTTCGATATTGGATATAGATTCTCTCAAATTTATCCCTGTCTTCAGGGGTATCAATCATCGATAGATACACCAGCACAAGAATCACCTGCTTTCCGATTGGATGTCCTTAATAAGACATTTTCCCTATCATGATAGCACAACTGTCTGCATTTGAGAAGCCTTTCATCCTAAAAATTCCTTCCAATCCAAATCCCGGAAGGGATACACCCGCGTATAGCCATCCTTTGTCCCTTGGATGCTGCTGCGGTGCTGGCTCAGCAGTTTTACAATGGGGTAAACATCCACCCAGATCTCACTGTTGCATTCCTTTTGGCTTTCCTCAAAAATCAATTCCATGCCGAAATGCAGGTGTACGGTTTCGATATTATTCACGTTTTCCCGGTCGGAATAGCCGGTTCTTCCCATAAAGCCGATTAAATCCCCGGCCTGCACCATATCCCCCTGGGAAAGGCCGGGGGCAAAGGGCTTGTCCTTTTGCAGGTGGGCATAATAGTAATAGCGCTTCCCGTCAAAGGAGCGGATTCCCACCCGCCAGCCGCCGTAGCGGTTCCAGCCCATAGCCTCCACAATGCCCCCCTCCACCGCAACAATGGGCGTGCCCAGGGCGCCCATGAGATCGTTTCCCAGGTGCTTGCGCTTAAAGCCAAAGGAGCGGGCTACGCCGAAATCATCACAGTGGCTGTAGCCGTAACCGGCGGCAATGGGAGAAAAGGCCTTTAGCCCGTACTGGGGATACTCCACTCCATCTTTTTGTATGGAAAAGCTCCCCACCAGGCCGCCATAGGCGCAGCGATAGGCCTCCATGTAATAGTCATAGTATTTTCCCAGCTCCCCCAGGAGTTCTTTGGGTTCTTTATCCCCTTCCAGCTCCTTTGCCGCTTTCTTTACAGCATCCAATGGGCACCTTCCCCCGGTGCGGCAGGCAGCCAGAGCCAGAATTTCTACAAAGGAAAGGTGCTTTTCCTGCTGGGCGGTTTCCACATCCCGGGATATGGCATAGCTCAGCGCCGGGGTATCCACCTGCAAATCCACCCAGCGGATGGGGTCTGCCGATGCGGGCACGGCAAGGGCCGAAAAAATCAGAATCCATAATAAAAGCCGCTTCACATCCATCACCTCGAAAATTAGGATGTGAAGCGGCAAAAATTTTATGAATGGAACTTATTTCAAATCCCGGGAGATTTCCTTTGCAATGCGATAAATATCCTCCATAGTGGTCATGCCGGAGATTTGCTGCTTATAAAAACCGCTGTGGGAAACGCCCCGCAGATACCAGGCAAAATGCTTTCTGGCTTCCAGGCAGGCGATGTGCTCCCCGTGGTCCTGCTCCGCCAGCTCAAACTGCCGGACAGCCACTTCAATCCGCTCTTTAAGCGGCGGGCGCTCCGGGATCGGCTCCCCTTCCAGGGCAGCCCGAACCTCCGAAAAGATCCACGGGTCACCAAAGGTGCTCCTGCCGATCATCAATCCGTCTGCCCCGGTCCATTTTTTGCAGCGCAGACCAGTCTCCGCTCCGGTAATATCACCGTTGGCAATCACGGGGATGGATAGCTGCTCCTTGACCTTGCGGATGGTATCCCAGTCCGCAACGCCGGAATACAGCTGACTTCTGGTGCGCCCATGGACGGTGACCATAGAAGCCCCGCTCTCCTCCATCCGGCGGGTAAAGTCCAGCACATTGATGCTGCCCTTATCCCAGCCCAGGCGGCACTTCACCGTCACGGGAACGGAAACGGCCTTTTCCACGGCCTCCACAATCTTCCCTGCCAGCTCCGGTGTGCGCATCAGGCCGGAACCGTCCCCGGAATTGGCAATTTTCGGCATGGGGCAGCCCATGTTGATATCCACGAAATCACAGCCAGAAATCTCCAATGCCAGCCGGGCGCCCTCTGCCATGGTATCCGGGTCGTTGCCGAAAATCTGCGCGCCGCAAATGCTCCCCTCGTTTTTCCGCAGAAGCTTTGCGGTCTTTTTATCCTTATAAACCAGCGCCCGGGAGGACACCATCTCCGTCACCGTTACCCCTGCACCCAACTGGGCACAGATTGTGCGGAAAGCCCAGTCCGTTACCCCCGCCATGGGGGCAAGGAACAAGGGATTCTCCACTGAAATTGTTCCAATATTCATTTGCTTCTCTCTTTCTCATGAATTGGGCGCTACAGAATCACGGTCAGCGCCCACACCGCCCCGGTCAGCAGCGCGCCCAGCCCTGCCCAAAAAGCTCCATAGCGCACCAGACCGTGCTTCTTTTCCGGCCTTGCACCGCGGATAACCCGCTCGGCCTCTTTCATTAGGGCATCCTCACTGACGCCCTGGGATACCGCCGTATCCTTCAAAATAAAAATTGCCTGCTCAAAGAGCTTGGGATCCGGGGAATGCACCAGAATCACCTGCCGGGAAATACCCTTGACCATGGTTTTACCTCCTAAAGAAAAATCATGGGAAGTATTTCCAGCTTGGCTTTTCTTTAATCCTGCTCCTTAGGCCGTTTGTATCTGCCCTGGGGCTCCCATGCTTCCAGAGGATAGCGCTGCATTGCCCCGAAAATCCGTTCCTTGAGATCGGGATAGGTTTTCACCAAATCATAGATGAGCTTCCTGATTTCCTCCCGCTTGGTATGCTTATCCACAGGGCAGCGGTTTTGCAGCACCGGAAGTCCCTCCCGTTTGGCAAAGGCATCCACCGTCTTCTCGTGAATATAGAGCATGGGTCGAATCTGGGTAATGCCGGTACGGTCCAGATGGGTCACCGGCTGGAAACAGTTGATCCGTCCCTCGTAGATCAGGGACATGAGGAAGGTTTCTACTGCATCGTCATAGTGGTGGCCCAGGGCCAGCTTGTTGCAGCCCCGCTCCAGCAGCGCCTGATTCAGCGCCCCCCGGCGCATTTTGGAGCACATGGAGCAGGGATTCTTTTCCTTGCGGTAGTCGAAGACAATGGGCCCGATTTCGGTCTTTACCACCGTATAGGGCACATCCAGCTCCCGGCACATTTTTTCAATTTCGCTGTAGTCCATCCCCAGGCCCATATCCACGGTAACGGCCTCCAGGGCAAAGGATTTATCGCAGTAGCCCCGCAGGGAGGCCAGGAGCTTCAAAAGCACCAGAGAATCCTTGCCGCCGGACACGCCAACGGCGACTTTATCTCCATCTTCAATCATGTGGTAGTCTTCCACGCACCTGCGGACAAGACCCATTAGTCTCTGCATCGGTTCAGTTTCCTCCAAAATTTAAGCAAAATAGGAAGCGAGCATTTAGGAGCATTTAAGAGCATTCGGAAGAATTTCCGAGTTTAGATATAGCTGTATAAATTTCCTAAAAAAAGGTGTTGACATTTAAAAAACAGTGTGGTATAAGAATTAAGCTGTTTGAAGACATTGTACTTCAACATCCGAAAAATGTCAAAATATTTTAACCAAAAATTGGAGGAAGCTATATGTCCACTACCCTCGCCAAGAAGGAGACCGTGGTGCGCAATTGGTACATCATCGATGCAGCCGGCAAGCCCCTGGGCCGTACCGCTGTGATCGCTGCTAACCTGCTGCGCGGCAAGCACAAGGTCGATTTCACCCCCAACGTTGACTGCGGTGACAACGTGATTATCATCAACACCGACAAGGCTGTTCTGACCGGCAAGAAGGCAGAGCAGAAGATCTACTACCGTGTATCCGGCTGGATCGGCGGCCTGAAGGAGACCAAGGCTCGTACCATGATGGAGAACCGCTCCGACTACGCTATGGAAGTCGCCGTCAAGGGCATGCTGCCCAAGAACACTCTGGGCCGTAACTGCATGACCCGTCTGCACCTGTACAAGGGTGCTGAGCATCCTCATGCTGCCCAGAAGCCCGAAGCCTGGACTCTGGACTAATTGGAGGTAACACAGAATGTACGAGAGCAAGAAGAAGTATTTTTACGGCACCGGCCGTCGTAAGTCCAGCGTTGCCCGCGTTCGCGTTTACGAGAACGGCACCGGTTCCATCACCATCAACGGTCGTGATATCGACGAGTACTTCGGTCTGGAGACCCTGAAGCTGATCGTTCGTCAGCCCCTGGTTACCACCGATCTGCTGGGCAAGGTTGACGTTGTTGTCACCGTTACCGGCGGCGGCGTTTCCGGTCAGGCCGGCGCTATCCGTCACGGCATTTCCCGTGCCCTGCTGACCCTGAACCCCGAGTACCGCGCTTCTCTGAAGGCTGCCGGTTTCCTGACCCGCGACCCCAGAATGAAGGAAAGAAAGAAGTACGGCTTGAAGGCCGCCCGTCGCGCACCTCAGTTCTCCAAGAGATAATTGGTGGCGAATTTATAAGCGAATTTTCCCCGGAAGGCAATTGTCTTCCGGGGATTTTTGCATTTCTCCTTTTCCCCTTCCCTCTTTGCCAAACACACAAAGAGCGATAGAATAAGCACTTGACGCTCCATCCCCCGGCAGCTATATTGTAAGAAGAGAAATGATTGCAGGAGGACTACGCATCTATGGAAAAAGCGATCCTATATATTCACGGGAAAGGGGGCAGCGCAGAGGAGGCCACCCACTACGAACCGCTGTTTTATGGCTGTGATGTGCTTGGTTTTGATTACACATCCCAAACGCCCTGGGACGCCGCAGAGGAATTCCCCCGATTTTTTGACAGCGTCTCTAAGAGCTGCTCTTCTGTGGAAATCATCGCCAACAGCATCGGTGCCTTCTTTGCTATGAGCGCATTATCCGGGAAACGGATCCGGAAAGCCTACTTTATTTCTCCGATCGTCAATATGGAAAAGCTGATTTCCGATATGATGCTCTGGGCAAACGTAACGGAAGAGGAGCTTCGCTCTAAAAAAGAAATCCAAACGGATTTTGGTGAGACTCTATCCTGGGATTATCTCTGTTATGTGCGGGAGCATCCTATTACATGGAACGTTCCCACGCATATTCTATACGGTAAAAAGGACGATCTGACTTCTTACGAAACCATATCCGACTTTGCAAAACAAACAGGCGCCACACTTACGGTAATGAAGGGCGGAGCGCATTGGTTCCATACGGAGGCACAAATGGAATTTCTTGACAACTGGATCAAGGACGCGAATTGCAGCGGCTAAAATGAACGACACAACGCTATATCCGGAGCAGAATATCTATGCCGCCATTGGAGACAGCGGCAATATCATTTATGTGGATCCAAATAAAAATGTGGCAGCTGCGGTTTCGGCGTATTTTAAGCCTACGATGCTTGATCGAGTGCAATGGATTGAGAATGTGCTAGTGCCGACATTGCGAGAAAACGAAAGGATTGAGATGATATGAACTATATTCAAATTACAAAAGAGAACATCGATACAGAGCATATCTGCTGCGCCATGTCCGGCAAGCAAAGCCTTGCAAAGAAGGAATGGCTCAAGCAGCGGTTTGAAGAGGGCCTTGTCTTTTACCGCAGCGAGGAGCGGGGCAAGTGCTTTATTGAGTACATTCCGGCAGAGAATGCTTGGGTGCCCATTAATGCAAACGGTTGGCTCTACATCAACTGCCTGTGGGTTTCCGGCTCCATGAAGGGACATGGGTATTCTACGGACCTTTTGGACAAGTGCATTCGGGATGCCAAGGCACAAGGGAAAATGGGCATTTGTATTCTCTGCGCCCAAGGGCGAAAGCGGGAATTTTTAGCTGACCCAAAGTTTTTGATGCACAAGGGCTTCCAGGTTTCAGACATATCCGACTGTGGAATCAACCTCATGTACCTGCCCCTTGCGGAGAACGCGGAGAAGCCAAAATTCAAGGTCTGCTCCAAGCACCCCAAGGCAGAGGGAACCGGCTTTGTCCTCTACTACACCGATCAGTGTCCCTATACCTGCTACTGGGTTCCGAGAGTGGAAGAAGTTGCAAAAGAGCACGGCTTCCCGCTGAAAACCATTCATATCACCACCAAGGAAGAGGCACAAAACGTGCCTGCCCCGGTGACCACCTACGCCCTGTTCCGGGACGGGGAATTTGTAACGCAGAGCATTCAGTCGGACAAAAAGTTTCTGGCCCTGGCAGGCGTAAAGTAAGGGAAGATAGAATGAACGTAACAGCGTTAAATAGAGATATCCTGTCTGCTGCCCAGCCGCGCAGTATTGGAACTGATTCGATACTACGATGATAGCTTCTCGGAACGCCACCGGCTGAAAAAAGAGTTCCTAACCGGCATGGAGCTGGGTGGTATGGACTTTACGGAATGGTATTTGAGGAAGCATTACTGGAAGTGATGCACCGAACCGTGTGCATGATCAAACTCCGGACAACCGGATTTTGGCAGCGGGGCAACCAAATATAACATAAAGCCCAAATAAATGTTATGTCTGATTGGTGGAGTATACGGCAACTAAAAGCTATAATATTCATAGGAATCCTATAAAGCATATTTTCGCAACTGATACAACGGAGGTAACTATGAGTATTGTAGAAATCAAGAATCTCACAAAAGAGTATCCGACTTTTCGGCTTCAGGATGTGTCGTTTACGCTGGAAGCCGGTAGAATCACCGGCTTTATCGGCAGAAACGGCTCCGGAAAAACAACCACCATCAAATCCATGCTGAATCTGGTGCACCCGAAGGGAGGTCAGATTGTTTTCTTCGGGATGCCCCTTGTCGGTCATGAAGCCGAAATCAAGCAGCGCATCGGCTATTCCACCGGCAGCGTCAGCTGGTATCCCAGGAAAAGGCTTCGCGACATCGCAGCGGTGACAAAAAGCTTCTATCCAAACTGGGAGGAAGATGCCTATCGGCACTATATGCGGCTCTTTGGCCTTGATGAGAATAAGACGCCCCATGAGCTATCCGAAGGCATGAAGGTTAAATTCAATCTGCTGCTGGCGCTTTCCCACAAAGCAGAGATCCTGATTCTGGATGAACCCACCAGCGGGCTCGACCCATTTTCCCGAGATGAGCTTTTGGATATATTTACAGAACTGCGCAGCCGGGGTGTTTCCCTGTTTTTCTCCACGCATATCGTATCGGATTTGGAGAAATGCGCGGATGACATTGTGTTTATTTCCGGCGGTTCCATTCAGGCGGCAACCACAAAGCAGGCGTTTTATCGGATGTATTCCAGGCAGGGAGAAACCTTGGAGGAGACCATTGTGAGAATGGAGAAGGAGGCCCATCATGGTTAAAATCTTAGAAAAGGAACTGACACTCAGCGCTTCACCCATTACTTATTATTTCATTCTGTTTGGATTTCTGTTCTTACTGCCAGGCTATCCCATATTATGTGCACCTTTTTTCGTAACGCTGGGGATCTTCAAGAGCTTTCAAAATGCAAGAGAAGCCAATGATTTTGTATTCTCTGCACTGCTGCCGATTGCAAAAAGAGACGTAGTAAAAGGAAAATATATTTTTTCCTGCTTGATTGAAGTAAATAGCCTGCTTATTATGGCTGTATCCACGCTAATCCGCATGAGCATATTGAAAGACAACATTGTTTACCGCACCAATGCACTCATGAATGCAAACCTCTATGGGCTGGGTGCCGCACTTGCAATTTTCGGTCTGTTTAACCTTATCTTCCTGGGCGGCTTCTTTAAAACCGCCTATAAGTTTGGCTCTTTCGTGGGCTATATTGTCGCTGCATTCCTTGCTCTCTGTATTTTTGAATCGCTTCATTATATTCCCGGAATGGGGGCGGTCAATGCCTTTGGCTTTGACCATTTAGGCCTTCAGCTTGCGCTTTTTACCGCCGGTGGGGTGATCTATCTGGTGCTGACGTGGATATCTTATAGAAACTCCTGCGCAAGCTTTGATCGGATAGACCTGTAAGGGGGAAATGTCATGTTGAAGGAAAACCTTGTTGTACTGCGAAACATAAACGGCTATTCCCAGGAAGAACTGGCAGAAAAAATTGGGATATCCCGGCAGGCCTATGCCAAGTGGGAGAACGGAACCACTGTGCCGGATATTGAAAAATGCAGGCGGTTGGCGGAGCTCTATGGCGTGACCCTAGACAGCCTGGTCAAAACGGAAAAACCGGATGGAGTCGAAGTGACGCTTCCCCCTGCGCCAAAGGGAAAATCTATATGGGGAAGTATAACCATCTCAGACCGGGGACAGATCGTAATTCCAAAGGCCGCCAGAGAAAAGTTTGGGCTGACCGGAGGGCAGCGCTTGATCGTCCTGGGGGATGAAGTGGGAATCGCACTGATACCGGCAGAAGCCTTTGAAGAAAAAATGCGGCAATTCATGAAAGCGGCAACGCAGACAGACGCAAAGTGAGAATAGAACACAACAAATTATAAACAACCCGGAGCCTGCAAAATGAAATTACAAGGACTAACTGACCAATGTAAGCAATGCTGCCCCTTTGCATGACATCGGCAAAATTGCCACCCCGGACAGTATCCTGCAAAAGCCCGGGAAGCTGACGCCGGAGGAATTCGCGATTATGAAGGAACACGCCGCCCAAGGCGGTGAGATCATAAAAACCGCCTTTCATAACCTGGAAGGCCCGGATTTCTGCAGATTGCATACGAGGTTGCCCGATACCATCATGAGAAATACAACGGGCAGGGCTACCCAGAGGGACTGGTTGGTGAAAGCATCCCCCTCCACGCCCGAATTATGGCAATTGCGGATGTATTCGATGCCGTATCCCAAAAACGCTGCTACCGGGATGCAATGCCGCTGGAAGCGTGCTTTGCCATTATCGAAAAGGGCTCCGGCACGGATTTTGATCCCCACCTGGTAAAACTGTTTTTGGATGCCAAGGAAGAAATCACCGAGACCGCCCGAAAAACCTTTCACACTGTATAACGGAAAAAAGCTGCTCATAAATGCGGAAGGCCTCACCGCACTTATGAGCAGCCGATCTATATTTTACAGTGTGCCTGGAAATTAAGAGAAAAAACACATTTTCTCCTTGAAAGGTATCAAAATATATGATATTCTTACTAAAAAGGAGGGAGCGTATATGCGAAAGGTATTTCAGATTCTCAGCGCTGCCGTGGTGTTTTTTGCTTTGATCATGCTCAAAGTGGATATTAACGCCGGCAGTTTTAACGAAGACAGCGTGCTGGTTTTGCTTTTCCTTGGGGTGATTGCCGCATTTTTTGCTTTCCTGGCCCATCTCTGGCGGGATAAATCCCCGGTTCGTCGGGCAAAGGAACAGGCAGGAAAAGCAGCCGATGCCCTCCAGGAGCGGCAGGAAGTCTACCGCAGCTACTCCCGTGCCCTGAAAGCACGGGTGTGGAAGTACCGCATTGTGGGAATTCTGATCTGTGCCCTGGCCCTGTGGATTTGGATTGCCGGAGACTGGAATACCATCCCCGTTGCCATTGGAACCGTTGTACTGATTGTGGGCATTGCCGTATTCGGCATGGGCTCCCCGGCGGACTACAACGCCCTGACCGATGCCGTTGGCATGGTTGCCCTGGATACCCCCAGAGAAATTGAGGACTTCTACAATGCATTCCGCAGCATAGATACGCCCCTGGGTTCCGGTTGGCTGGGCAAATTCTCCACCTCTCCCTACACCAATTTGATCTTTGGCCCGGATTCCGGAGGAAAATTCCTTTATTTTTACCTGTCCGGGGATGGTTTGGTAGGCTATGTTGGCTATTCTTCCCTGGACTGCGCCATAAAAGAACACATCACAGAGCCGGATTTTCCGCCAAAGAACGATTTGGGCACCAACACTGCCCAGCATCTTTGCTACCACACAGACGTTTTTCTTCTGCGTCAATGGCTGCAGGAAAGCATAGAGCACTACATTGCTTCCGGTACGCCTCTGCCCTTCCATGGCACCGAGCCCAGCCAGGTTTACACCTTCAGCGAGGACTTTAAACTGACAGGCCAGCATTTTACCCTATCCAATGACCAGGGCGAAACAGTATACACCATCGATGGCACTGCCCCCCTGGTTACTCTAAGGGTGCTGGATACAGAAAATACCGAGGTCTTCCGGCTGGAAAAGCAGATTGGTCACGCTCTTCCCACCTATCGGTTCTACCGGAACGGGGAACTCTATGGTGTTCTGGAAAAGCAATTCTCCCTGGTGCGGGATGCATTTACCATGGAGGTTCAGGAAGGCACCCTGACACTGCGGGAGTATGCCGGAACCGTAGGGCACAACTTCCAGGTAACTCTGAATGGCACGCTTCTGGGGGGAATCATGGACAACCTGGATTTGACCATCAACAATCTGGTATTCGATAACGCATTTCTTTTAGTATATCAGAAAGAATACTTGCCCCTGCTGGCAGCTATGGCAGTAATGGTCGCCCGGGAGCTGGCAAGAGACAAAGACGGCGGCCTGACAAACCGGATTGGATAGGAGGCAAAGCAATGAAAAAATGGATTGCGCTTGTGCTTGCGTTGGTTTTGAGTCTGGGCCTTCTGGGCTGCGAAAGCGCCCCTGCCATAGAAGACCCGGAAGCATGCAAGCGCGCCCTGAATGGGCAATCAGCCGTGACCCTGAGCCTGAACTACGAAGCTACCCAGCAGGCCACCAATCTTGTGATAGACGACACCGTAGCCGGTCGACTGCAGGAAAGCGGCCTGCTGAATACCAAATGGACCGTTTCTGTTCAGAAAACCGATTGGTTTTACATGAAATTCGTAACGGATTCCTTAGTAAACCAGGACGAAGAGGGAATTGTAAAAGGAACTACCTACGGTTTCTTTGACAGTAACGATAACCCCATAGGCTATATGCAGCTGCGGGCCTATCCTGCACAGGGGGTTCACTACTGCCAGGTATTTCTGGATGAAACCGGCACGCCCACAGGGTTTTATGCCCCGGAGGACGGCTCGGTGCTCTATGACATTGACAACGCCCAGGCAGCCCACGGAGAATTTACCCTTGGCTTTCTTTCCGACTCCACCATCACCGTCACCCCCGATGGAGTGGATATCCCCTTCTGGATAAAGCTTGGTATGTACCAGGCCATTTATCAGGATAATGAGCCCAATTGACGAAAAAGATGCTTCCAGGAATCCGCTTTTGGATTCCTGGAAGCATTTTACATTTCTTAATACACAATGACCGCCAGAATCATGTAAACCGCAATAGAAATCAGGCAGTATAGGGAATTGGTTGTAGAAACATAAGCGCTTCCCTGCTCATCCTTCATAAAGGTTTGCATGCTAAAGGTTGCAGGAGAAGACATATAGGTTATAATGGCAAGCTCCGTCAGACGGTCAGCCCCTAGAAACTGCCGGGCAGCCAACAAAACGCCGGCAATAGACAGCGCCTGAACCAGCACCCGCAGGAGGATGGTCTTCAGGCACGGGGCAATCAGCTCCCTGGATAGCTCCATACTGTAGCCCACCACCAAAAGGATAATAGGGGTAACGGAAACCGTAAGGATGGATTCCACCGCCGAATACGCACCGCCCCAGGGGGAAGAAATCAGCTTTGGCAGCCAGTCCGTCAGGCCTGCAAGCATTCCGAGAATGCTTGCCACAAAGGCCGGAGTTTTCAGGGCATTGATGCACAGAGTTTTGGGGCTAACCTTCTCCCCTTTCTCCATCTGAGTAAGCATTCCCATATAAATACTGAATCCAAACAGGAGCCCGGCAATATCCAGAACGGCAATATGGGAAAGGTTACTCTGCCCGCACAGGCTGGTGTAGAGAGGATATGCCATCAGGCCGCCTTCGTATACCGAAACCATAAAGGGTAAATAGCGGCGGTAGGTTTTATTCATCAAGGGCCGCAGCAAAAAGCCAAGACCAAAGGAACACACCAGCATAACCAGCATAATGCCCACCAAAATGCCGGTATTTCTGCTGTAGTCCGCCGTGCCCAAGGCATGAAAAATCGCCACAGGAAGCATAATGTTGGTCACAAGAAACTTTAAATTCTGAACGCCGGTACTGCCCAGCAGTTTCCACCTTCGACAGCAAACACCGATGAGCAGCATAACAATCACCGGCAATATGACTTCTACAACCTTCAATTTTTCCGTTCCCTTCTTTTGTGACATCACTCAAAAAACCGTCTTTTCCAAAGGAAAAGACGGTTTTATTGGTCCGAGTGACTGGATTCGAACCAGCGGCCTCTTGAACCCCATTCAAGCGCGATACCAAACTTCGCCACACCC
>CAKTNN010000008.1 GCA_934589065.1 uncultured Oscillospiraceae bacterium | reverse complement strand
TGATTTTGAAATATTACGGTCAGCTAAGCGAAAAATATCGGAGAATGATTCCGCTGAGGATGGTGTATATTCCTGTCCCTGAGGAAAAACTGTAACGTTAAAACGACATATACAAAATATTGCAGCCCACCGATCAATAGACCGGTGGGTGTGCTGTCGTTATTTCCTGATCTGCGTGCTGCATAGGAATGTATGATAGGAGGAACGATTTGTGCGCTGATAGTACTTCATCCGCTGCAATTAAATCAGAATGCAAGGTGTACTACATCCAACCAGAGCTGTTTGCCCTTGGGAAAATGGTTCTGAAAACCCCTGCCGGGAATATTGTCCCTGTATATGCTCTGGAACGAACGGTCTGCGATTGTGGCCGCAGCCGCAACAAAATGGAGGACAGAGACATTTCTTATTTATAAAGAAGTGTGGAATAGAACATGGCTATAAAAAATGAACTGTACAGCTCCCTCTGGGCAAGCTGCGATAAGCTGAGGGGCGGCATGGGAAAAGGCGAATACCTACGCTCCAAATAATCATTGCCGTTTTCACATAATCATGGTAAAATAGTAGTAGAATACATGGTAAGGAGGAACAGATATGCGATATACTGTAGATGAAATCAAGGAAATCGTCGCAGCCTTGGCTGCACAATATGGAGCAGACCGGATTTATCTGTTCGGCTCCTATGCCAGAGGGGATGCTGACAAGGACAGTGACATTGATCTGCGCATTGATAAAGGAGCCATCCGCGGCTTGCAGCTTGGCGGCCTAGCCGCTGACCTGGAAGATGCGTTTGGAGTCCCTGTGGATTTGATTCCTACCGGGAGCCTGGACAGCAAGTTTTTGAATTCAATTTCTGATGACGAGGTGCTGTTGTATGAAGCCTCTTGATTGGAATATCAGTATTTTAAGCATATTGTGGCCCATAGCTATGGCACTGTTGATCCGGAAGTCACTTGGGAAATCCTGACAGAGGATATTCCAAAGTTGAAAACGTATTGTAAGCAGATTATTGCGGAATCAGAGAGTTGATCAATAAGATACAGCCCCGGTGGATGCCTTCTGAACATCTACCGGGGTTTTTCATTCCTGTTTTAGAAAATGGTTCTGTGCAGTGCTTTATCTCACCGCCGCAAACGTCGCATCCGCATTCGATGCGACGTTTAAGTCAGTAATGTTTACTATCGTCATAATTCCATGGTAAGTATTGGGGGCGGTAGTAAACGCAACGATGTTGACATCTTTTCTGATTATGGTTAAATCCGCTCGTATATTCAAAATATCAAAAAGTCGAAACGGAGATGCGCTCATGGAGTATGCCGAGCCTCTGCGGGTAAAAAATTGTGAAAGATTTGATAGGATTGTGGCTGTAATGGCGGATGTTTCTGCGTCTGTTCTGGCAAAATTGAAAAACAAGGCCAAGGCTTCCGGCATCGGCTATCAGCAAAAGTTTCTTGTTTCATTCCCAGCGTTGCCTTCGTTTGATGACTTTATTGTACTACATCCGCCGGGAAGATAGTAGCTTGGATTAAATCAGAGGTCCCTTAATAGTTTTCTTCAATAGGTGGCAAAATTGTATATATGTTATGCTCAAACATATCGTCATACCAGTTGTACTTATGCCAGTCCTTTGCACTCTTCAAAATGCAACGAATCTTTAAACTACTGCCTACCATCCTGTTCTCAATCGGAATGTCAATTTTGGAGGTGTCTTTCCGACTCTTTTGATAGCTGTTTCTGGTAAGTCCTCCTTCAACGAGCCATTCGATGGAATACTGAGATGCATCAAAGGCTGGATCAACTTCGACAGATATACTATAAAGATCACCAGACCGCACACGCACGTTTGCATCACATACCCGAATAGGCGTTGAAGTGTCAATATATCGCTGAAGCGGCCCGGCTCCGTCCGTTGGAAGAAATATGTTACCAAGGCTGTCGGTTGCTTTAATGAAGGTCGGAACATTGTAGTCTTTCTCTTTCCCAGTTTCCCTATAATATTGCTTCAGGCCATCTATAAAATCGTGACAATAGCAGATTGCCCTCTCTGCCTCTCGAATAGAGATTTCGTTTGCATGGGAAAGCTTGTTGCGAATTATTTCGATACGTTCAAGGAATATCCGGACTTCCTCGTTTCCTTGAGGATATGTTTCAATCAATGCAATGCGAAAATGAGCGTTATAGAGTGATTCTTTACATAGAATGTATGAAATATCGCCTAAAAACATTGCATCTATCAGACGTGGATAGCGTTCAGGATGTTCCGCGCGCATCTTTTCAACTCGGGTGGCAATCTCTTTTTTTATCAATGGTTCCCCCGAGGGGAATTTATAGGAAAAATACTCTTTACCATAGTTTTCGGTTAGAATGCTATGAATCAACCGACGCGCCCAATGTTCAAGCGATTCAATTTCTTTTCGACATACCGCTCGCAACTCATCATTTGTTCGATAAGCCAGCACAACGGTTTCTTTGGTGCTATTTTCCTTGGTCGTTGTCAGTGTGTCATCGACCTGTTTTGCTATATCACTGGCCCGCTTCGTTATGCCATTTACTTGCTTTGTTTTGAATAAACCAACCATTACATCGTCCCCCACCAAAAACCAGCTTCTATATGCCCATCTGCTGCATCTGTTGTAGTACACGGTCAAGCATTTTAATTTGTCCATTTTGTAATAACCGTGTTTTCTTTGAATAATCCCTGACTAATTCAAGCAAACTCAAATAAACTCTAACAAACTCTAACAAACTCAGAGAAACTATGCCTTTTCATAGCGTGAACCACGACCCTTTCCACGCAGTACCAAAATGCCGTCTTCTACCAGTTGCCGAAGGAGCCAGGATGCATGATTGAGTGTACAGCGGCACAGCTCAGCAACGCCTTCTCGGGTAATTTCGGAATACTTATCGAAATGAGAAATAATCATTTCCCTTTCTTGCAAAGTATCCCAGCCTCGCTGCCGAATATATCCGGCAGTATTGTTTGATATTGAATATACCTTGGAGCTAAGCATATACCTCCGTGCGCTCCCGTTGCCTACACCCTCCACCATGCCCAACTCAATAAGCCACTCAACCACTGACCGGGCATCTGTAATCGGCTTTTGTATTTTTTCCGCAAGATGGCTCATTGTAGCGCGACGTTCTGTTTTTAAGACAGACAAAACGATCAGTGCGTCTACAGGAAGAGAACGCTGAAGTCGATCCTCCTCGGAAATAATCATTTTGATATAGCTTTCATCCAGCTCTGCACTATTGAGCCGCAGAACAACGGAGGTATTGGTAGACGCTGAATAGTCCGGTATAGCATGGCCGCTGCGCAGCATAACAGTATATATTTTATCGATGCCACGTCCTGTCCTTTCAGCGAGTCCAATGCGCTTAGCAGCTTCTGCAAGCAGAACATTTCTGGGAGTGGGTGCCGTAGTTAGAATGTTATCCGGTGTAATTCCCTCTACAAAGCCACCAGGGCTGGAGATACTTAAGGCTGCCTTTTGAAGCTGAACCTGGACGGCACCAACACGGAAATAGTCCCTGTGAACTAATGCATTAACAAAGCCTTCCCGAAATGCGTCCTTCTCATAGTTCGGGATAGGCACCCGGAACATCCCAATTTGCAATTCCTGTTCTACGATTCTGGATTGGAAAAGGAGGTCAACTTTTTCAAAAGTTTGAAGCAACGAACACCTCATAGCAGGCGGATTTGCCAAAACATTTACCCCGTCAAGAACCTGAAACAATACCTCGTGGCTAGGCACATACTGGCGTATATAACTTTCCTGGCCGATCATCAATAGTCCTGCAATTGTGGGATACCATTGCCCATCCCGTTCTCGGACAAATCCCAAAGCTCTATCAAGTTCGGAGTCTGGAAGATCCAGCAAGGCCATATCGCCGTGGTAAGTGCGGATCATGTTCCGCAAGCGCTCTCGTTCCAAGGGACTTAACACTGTTTCCGCTGGAACATCCTCAATCACTTGTGCAGAGGGATCCAGTGCCTGAATATAGGAAAGGCGTTGTAATATTTCATACGGTTTCAATGCCACGGTTTCTGGCGTGCCGTCCCGTTTCAGCCTGCGGCGAAGGTATTTTCCTTCCGCTGTCATCATTAGCTGCCGAGAAATAGGAACCTCGATGGCAAGAATGTCATATCCATCCCAATGCTCAATATGTGTCCGGACATATAAGGACGGCGTTGTGTTTTCTTGGATAACCGCTTCCATATACTGACCATTCCGGTGCTGGCGGTCTACGCCGGTAGGAGTTCCATCATCCTCCATACCAAGGAAAAGCCATCCTCCGTCTGTGTTGGCCATTCCGACCAGGTCTTCGTATAGCTTTGCTAAGGAATAGCACTTCCTGTCGCTTTTAAATTCTATTACAATGGATTCTTTTAACGGCCTGTCCATACAGCTCCTCCTAGAAACTATGATTAAAACTATAAGTAATTATAACTATAACACATCTTAAAGAATAATACAACGATGAGATCAAAAAGGCTTCAGCTTTTTTGAAAACAAAGCCGCCCGGAGGTCGCTCTTACGTACCTACCGGGCGGTGCTGTTTTTTCTTGTAAATCCCAACGGCCCCATTCGTCGTCACTATGTACAACTACCACCCCCGCCGTTTAGCCAAATCCAACATAGAAAAGCAGTATTTCTCCCACCGTGTCAATGATGTCTGCAACGGGTCACCCTCCCGGATGCGCAGGGTTCTGCGGATTTCCTTGGGAATGACGATTCTCCCTAAATCGTCCACCCGTCTGACAATGCCGGTTGCTTTCATAATCTCTTCTCCTTTGGTTCGCATAAGCGGTTTCTTCGGTAGCAGTATTTGCAGGAAAAGGGGAATTATGTATGATGGGGTGCGAAGGGCAAGCGGTGAAAGAACTGTTTTTTCGTGGACAATGCAATAGGAGTATGGTAAAATAAGATATAAAGTGTAGTATTTGGTTTTATCTTGAGAGCGAAAGGAGCAGCGGATATGGGAAAAATCTATTTTGCATCTGATTTGGCAGAGCGGACATTAAAAGCACTGATGGAAGCACATGACTGCGCGGATGTGAAAAAAGACCTGGACAGAATCCGACAGATGATTCAATACGGGACGAACGAGCAGGCCAGGGCGCTTGATCAGGAAATGCGGCAAAAATATCCCATGATCGATTATATGCTGCAAACTACAAACCGTTTTCCAGCCCGGCCCGCAAGATACTGCGTAGAAACTGCTGCTTCATCTTTTGAAAAATCCAACCTGGAACAGGATTATTGGGGCATTCTTTGCGATACTGCGGTGAAGAGGGGAATTAAGAGAAGGCTGGAAGATTGTATTGACCATGTTGAAGTGGTTTGATAACACAACGGTAGTGATTGGGTAACATTACTGGCATTGGAGAAAAAGAATATGAAAAGGGAGCAAGACTTTAATTTTTATAGAGAGATATCACAATTGATATCGTTGCATCAAGAAGGCGAATTCTGGGATTTCAAGAAGCAGTGGTATTCTAACAAATCGGACATGTTGCATGATATTATTTGCATGGCGAATAATCTTTGCAATCATACAGCCTATATCATTGTTGGTATTGATGAGGAGCACAACTACTCAGTCTGTGATGTTTCCAATGATCCAAAGCGAAAGAACACGCAAATGATTGTTGACTTCCTGAAAGATAAAAAGTTTGCCGGTGGGATTCGTCCGGTTGTTTATGTTGAAAATCTGGTATACGATGGTGCCAATATCGATGTAATTATTATAAAAAATAGCTGCAATACACCATTTTATCTTACCACCCAATTTGAAAAACTTCGCGCAAACAGCATTTATACGCGCATTATGGATACTAACACCCCAGTGGATGGATCAGCAGATATAAACCATGTTGAACAACTGTGGCGTAAACGCTTTCACTTAGATGATACGCCTATTGAAAAGCTTTGCTTTTACTTAAAAAATCCAAATGATTGGGAATGTATACAAGATTGTGACATGGGATATTTTTATAAGTATTCACCGGAATATACCATTATTTGCGAAAAAGATGATTCTATTACAGGTTATGAATACTATATTTTCGGACAAGTAGATACGCGGCCGAGTTGGTGGTGGATAACTTTGAAATACCATCAAACTGCCATTGAAAAATTCCAGGGGCTAGCCCTTGATGGAGGAAGAAGTTTTGTTGTTGCACCGCAAAGGGCAGATGATGTTTTGAAAATGGGTATTTCGAATTTTGGATTCTTTATCCAAAATGAATTACGGTATCGGCTTTTGATGTTTTATCAATACAAGGAGACAAGCGAAAAATACTCATTTAATAGGTATATGTCGGCTGTTATGCTTTTCCGTTCAGAATATGAGTATAAATCTTTCGTAGATTATTTGCGAAGCCATGAGAGCGAATATTGTGAACTTTATAGTTGTGTAGACGAAAGCCAATTACCTTTCTTTCCGGAAATCCCTGGTTATAATATGGATAAGTTTGTAAAGGACTGTAAGGATACAATCGTTGTGCAGAAGATGCTGGAAATGTTTCGAACGCAAATAGATACAATGGAGGCCACTCATGCCAACACTTGAATGGATAGGAAAAGAGAAAGTTGTCAACCACCACCTGGATGTGCCCTACCGGGTGCTGGAAAAACATAAAAAGCGGGTATATTAAACATCACATTGAAGGCCGAATATGGTTTGAACAGGAGTATATCTCAACAGCCCTGTATTTGATTTTTGTATCAAATGCAGGGCTGTTTCTTTGATTTTTATACTATATCTTGTACTTTCTTTACATATCTTGACACTGTAACTTGTGGTTTGTCGCTTATTTGTCGCTTAAATCTGCAACAAGACACTGAAAGGTAGTGAATGATAAGCGACAGCAGGGACATGGCAAGCGACAAAAAACGCCTGCCGCATGGTGCGACAGACGCTTAAAGTTATATGTTGCTCTTGCGGCGGTTGCAATCGGCGCAAAGCATTTGACAGTTTTCGGGGATTGTCTTGCCGCCTTTGCTCCACGGGGTTATGTGGTCGGCTTGCATTTCCTCAATTTCAAAATGCTTGCCGCATTTCGGGCAGATACCCTTTTGATGCTCGTATGCAGTCCGCGCCATTTTGGGACTGAATGCACGAATGCTTAAATGCTTTTCGTTTCCGTCAAGCAGATATTCATAAATGCCTTTCTGGTTGGAAACATCTTCATCGTCAAGCAGTTCAACTATGCGTTTTTCGTATGCTTTCGGGTCATGGGTAGCCGCGCCGTACTTATTGTAATAGATACCCCATTCAAGCCCGGACATCAGCTTTTTGCGGAAAGTCGGGAAAGTAGCTTTGACCCAATTTATGACGGTTTGGAAATACAGCCATAGTTCATTGCAGTTCGTGTCATGCTGGTGCTTTGACATATAATCTTCAATTTCAATACCGTCACGGGCGGCAATCCATTTGATAGCAGTTTCAAGATAATTCTGCCGGATTGCACTGCCGCTTAAATAATCGCCTGCAATCTGATAGGCGGGGCATTGCTTCTTGCTGAAATACTTCTTTGCTTCGGTCAGCCATTCGCCCGTATAGATGGCGTTGCGCAGTTCCTGTGCTGTCAGTTGTTCACCTGCAATGTTGATGATTTTGAACCAGTCCAGTTTTTCCTTGTCTGTACCCTCGCAAATATAAATCATCAGTGGATAGTCAAGAATTTGTTCACGTTCTGTATCAGTCAGATTGTGAAAGGCTAAATGGTCAATAGAAAAATCACCGTTGATATACTGACAAATGCTGATTGTGCGTTGCTGCCCGTCCAGCAGTTCATAGTTGCCATTATCGCTTTTTACCCAATACATCACATTCAGCGGAAAGTTCTTGCGAATGGTGCGCACAACCTCATCACGCTGTTTGTCTTTATAGATAAACTCTCGCTGAAAAGCGGGGCGAATGTTCAGCTTGCCGTTATAGCCTACAACGCCGTTCTCTTCGCTGTTCACATATCCGGCAACCACTTCCCGGACAGGGATTTCATGCAGTTTAATTTTCATTGATTTGCACCTACTTTCCAATCTTTCTGCGAATTAGAATGCGTGGATAAGTGTTTTTAGGGACACCGTTGGCCTGAATAATTACTGGGGTAGCGTTAAGGTCACTGTAATTTGGATAATCATTTTTTGTGTATACTTTCGTTTTTAATGCTGGGTCGCCTGCACCACGTTTGGCCATCCCAATTATTTCAAATTGGTCTGGATTATACTTATCAAGGAATGTAATCGGGACACCCATTATCCCGCTATGAACGCCTGTGTTTGATAAACAATCTCTTGTACTTGCGCTCTCCATTGATAAGTGGCTGTGCAACTCCGCTAGTGTCATGCCACAATCCGTTTGAGAATCCCTTGCCCTCGCTTTCTGTTGCGCCAACAAGTTCAAACTGATCGGGGTTGTACCGATCAAGGAATGTGATTGGCACTCCCATGATGCCGTTACATCTTGCGCCTGATAACAATCCTGTCGTAGAGTCGACGGTGACGGAGCTTGCTCTCTCTCTCTCTCTCTCTCTCTCTCTCTACATTAATAGATTGTGAACAATCAACAGATAAATAGAATCTTGGGCCTCCGGCTTCGTAGCTGCCTTTTGATGCAATCTCAGACATGGGCCGTCCCAAATCCCGACTTGACCCAACAATATCAAATTGATCGGGATTGTGCTTGTCAAGGTAGGTTATGGGAACACCCATTTCCTCAAAATAATCACAAGGAATTTCTGCTGTTTTACTGACCTCAATAGCATCATAATTATCATAATGCGGGTATTCTTCGGGCGTATAGTGCTTGTATAAGATAATATCCTCATGCCGTGCAGAGTAATCAATATTGGTAAACCACCGAACGCCTTTTACACGAATGTATTTTCTGCCATTTTCATCCACTCTGCAGCCAGACGCATTAAGAGGATAGCTATCAGGAACCCGAAATTCCCTGTCGCCGCTGTGAATAGAAGCACCTAACCATACTTTGTTCTGCATAATTAGGGGGAATACTTCTTTGTATGTAACCGCATTGATATTTCCGATAATTAGGAAGTGTTTTTCATGTTGGATAAGCTGAGCAATAAATTCTCGAAACAGAGAAAACGGTGGGTTTGTTACAACAACATCTGCTTGCTTCAAAAGATCTACGCATTCGGGACTGCGGAAATCTCCGTCACCGTCAAGCAATGTCAAGCTGTTTTTCTTGTTTTTTAGTAGATATTCCACATCTGCAAGATCAACACGTCCGTCGCCATTTGCATCTGTGACTTCTGTGATTTCAACTTTATAGGGCTTTTGTTCATCTTGTGCCGGTACGGGCACAGAATCAGCAAGCGGAACAAAGGAAAGCTGTCCACCAGTGCCGACATAGTATTCCAGTTCCGTGCCGGAAACCGGTGATGTAACATAGCAGGTTGCAATCAACTTTTTCAATCCTAATTGGTTGAAGTTCATTGCAAAATACTTGAAAAAGTTACTTTCAAAGGGATCATCACAGTTGCAAAAGACTGTTTTTCCCTTGAAAAAGTCACGATAATACCGCATTTCTTTTTCAATGTCGGTTAGTTGCGTGTAAAATTCGTCTTTTTTGGCTCGTGCTGCTTTGTTTAAGTCTCAGCACCGCCTTTCTGTATTTCCACAATATCGTCAAGCCCGCAATTCAAGGCGGTTGCAATCTTTGCAAGGCTTTCCATTGCAACAGGTTCGCCCTTTCCCATTTTAGCAAGTATGTTTGTGCTGATACCTGCCTGCAAGCGCATTTGCGTCTTTGTCATGCCTTTATCTATCAACAGTTTCCATAGCCTGTTATAGTTGTAAGTCATAAAAATAGCCCTCCTGTGCGTGGCTACAATCAGCCATTAAAAAGTATAGCACAGCAGGGCGTATTTTTCAATATTATGTCATGGTTTCGTGATTTCATTTTTTCGCAACACAATACAGCGGCAAGTCCTCTTTGTACCCCTCAAAGGTATCAATCCGGGTGATATTGTACAGCGTTCCACCATTATAGCGAACGATGTGCTATGCGTTGCCTAAAATCAGCGTCTATGTGTGCAGAATTGTGGATGGCGTGACCGAGAACGCAACTGGCTGGCCCACTACGGGCACACTTGTGGACGGTCTGTCAGCCGGAGCGGGAAACTGCTCCGGCTTTTTTGAAAATAGCGCCGCTCGGTGGTACAAAACGTAACCACCGGGCGGCGTATTCTTCAATTTTTCAGGCAGCCAATGGGAACAACGCACACGCCATCCTGACGGCGGTATGCGTAATCCCCGGTTCTTGTCAGAACCATCAGGAAGGACGGAGATTTCATTTTATTGGTATCAATCTTGTCAGCCATTGCCTTTAGGCTCTTTGCCCCTTCCTCAAAGGTTCTACAATGCTTTTCCGATACTTGGCGAAAAATTTTTCCGACGATTGGCGGGAATTTATTCTAATGGTTTGCGAAAAGTTAAAATATTAGGTTGATTTTATCCTAATATTTGAGTATACTATAAGCAAAGGAGGTTTTGATCTATGAATATCGACACAAACACAATTGTTCCTATTTCCCTGGCTAACCAGAATTTTTCCAAAGTTGCACGGCTAGTTGACCAATACGGTTCAGCGGTTATCATGAAAAACAATGCGCCGCGCTATATCATCTACGAATTTAACCAAGCCGATTCCATGCAGGCTGCGACGGATGATGATATTCTGGCTGCATCGGAGAAATTAATGCAGCGCAACAAGCATGTTTATGAGGAACTCGCCAAGTGAGGATATTAACCAAGCGTCAGGTCTTGATGCTCCATGCGTCCTTGATAGCCGAATCGGGCGGCTGTGATGGCATCCGCGATGAAGGACTGCTGGACTCCGCAATCAATTCGCCATTACAGAGCTTTGCAGGGGAGGATTTATACCCCACTGTGCTGGAAAAGGCTGCCCGTCTTGGCTTTGGACTGATACGGAATCACCCTTTTATTGACGGCAATAAACGAATCGGGACTCATGCAATGCTGGTATTTCTTGCGGTCAACGGCATTACCCTCTCTTATGAAGACGACGATCTGATACGCATCATTCTGTCTGTGGCTGCGGGCGAATTGGATGATACAGGGCTTTTGAACTGGCTGCAAAGGCATATCGAATAATCGCATTACTCCGCTCAAGGCCGAAACTGGGCGGGGTTTTTACAGAATGATTTTTTTATGAAAACCCACGCCGCCCGGTGGTACAAAACGTAACCACCGGGCGGCGCGATTTATTCCATTTTTCTCAGCTTGTCCAGCACCTGGGTAAAGTACTCCGGCAGGGGGGCAAAGACCATCACAGGGCGACCGTCCCTGGGGTGGTGGAAGCACAGCGCTCCGGCGTGGAGGCACTGGCTGTCCTGGCCCAGCTCCGGCTTTTTGTGCCCGTAAACCGTGTCCCCCAGAATGGGGTGCCCGATGTAGGCCATGTGCACTCGGATTTGGTGGGTGCGCCCGGTTTCCAGGCGGCAGCGGATGTGGGTATAGCCCCGAAAGCGCTCCACCACTTCCCAATGGGTGACGGCGGGTTTGGAATTGCGCTGGGTGACGCACATCTTCTTCCGGTCGGAGGGGTGCCGCCCAATGGGGGCGTCCACTGTGCCGCTGTCCTCCCGGAAGGAGCCGCAGACAATGGCCTCGTAGGTGCGGGCCATGGTGTGATCCTTCAATTGGGAGGCAAGCACCGTGTGGGCAAGGTCATTTTTGGCAATTGCCAGCAGTCCGGAGGTATCCTTGTCAATCCGGTGCACAATGCCGGGACGCAATTCCCCGTTGATGCCGGAAAGGCTGTCCCCCATGGCGTACAGCAGGCCGTTGACCAGGGTGTCGTCCTGGTGGCCCGCCGCCGGGTGCACCACCAGCCCTTTGGGCTTATTGATGACTGCCACGTCCTCATCCTCATAGACGATTTCCAGGGGGATGTTTTTGGGGACGATATCCACTTCCTTTGGTTCCGGAATGGTGAGACTGACGGTGTCCCCTTCTGCCAGCCGGTCATTTTTTCTGGCGGGCTTGCCCCGGAGCAGCACGTTCCCTTCTGCAATCAGCTTTTGGGCGGCACTGCGGCTGAGCCCATCCACCGACCGGGAAAGGAAGGCGTCCAGCCGTTCGCCATCCATGGATGCAGTCAGGATCATTTCTTATCTTCCTTCCAAAATTCCTTGTTAAATAGCCCCAGGCTGACAAACAGGGCGATGCAGCCGCAGGTGATAAAGCAGTCTGCCACATTGAATACGGGAAAGTCCATAAACTGGGTTTCGATCATGTCCACCACATAGCCCAGCCGCAGCCGGTCGATCATATTGCCCAGCCCGCCGGCATAGATGGCGGCAATGCTCCACCGCTCGAAGGAGGTAAAGGGCATCTTTTTGCGGAAATATTCGTAGAAAATGCCCAGGGTAAACACCAGAAAGATCAGGGCAAACAGCCACTGCATCCCCTCGAAGGAGGAGAAGGCCGCGCCGGTGTTGCGCAGGTAGGTAAAATCCAGGAAGCCCGGCAGAAAATCCACATGGCCCCCCAGGGGAATGTTTGCCACCACCAGGGCTTTGGTGAGCTGGTCGGCGGCAACCACCAGAACCACAAAAATCACATAAAAAACAAACTGCATTGGGTATTCCTCCCTGTAAACTCTGGTTATCTTATCATGTATAGGGGTCAAAGTCAAATAAACGGGCATAAAACTTCATGCATGAGCGCTGCACCACGAAAATGCACAAATGTTATTGCATGAAGTTTTTGTGCATCATTTCCGGTTGCCCCGCAGGGGCGAGGAAATGGCACATTACTTGTTTTGCTATGCTTTTGCATAGCAAAAAACCGCCCCGAGTATTCCCAAGGCGGTGCTGCTAAGAGCCCTATTCAGTGTACCAGAAACTTCTCACAGTCCTGGCAGAAGCGGTCAAATTCCTCCTGCGTGCACTCGGCACAAACGGTAATGGGGGAGGAAAGCCGCAGGCAAAAAATCTCCATAAAGCTTTTGCCGTCAACCGTGTGGAATCCGTCCGTCAGGGAGACTCTGTACAGCGGAGCCGCCAAGGCAACGAAATCGTTCACATCCCGCACAGAACGAAGGCGTATTATAAATTCCTGCATAAAAACCTCCTGTGACTGTACAAACGATTGGTTTTCGTGTATAATATGCCTACTATGGGCCAAAACGGATGATTTGCGTACATTATATCATAATCTACCTGAAAAGCAATTGTCGGTTTGGCTAATTATCACAAGGGGACGCCTTGAAAATTGGCGATATTAACAATATGCGAATTGCGTTTTATACCCTGGGCTGCAAGACCAATCAGTACGAAACCCAGGCTATGGAGCAGCTGCTGAAGAGCAGCGGTTACGAAATCGGCTCCTTTGAAGAAAAGAACGATGCCTACGTCATCAATACCTGCTCCGTCACCGCCATTGCGGACAAAAAGAACCGGGCCATCATCCGCCGCTGCCGCCGGGAGAATCCCCAGGCCGTCATTGGTGTGTGCGGCTGCTATACCCAGCATGACCCGGAGGCGGTAAAGGGCCTGGGAGTGGACGTGCTGGGCGGCTCCGGCGGTCGGCAGGAATTTCTGGACGACCTGGTATCCGCTCTGGAAGGCAGGGAGCATATCGACCACCTGGACAATGCTCTGCGCCGCCGGAAATTTGAGGTTCTGCCCCCCGGCGGACTGGAGGAGCGCACCCGGGCCATGCTGAAGGTGCAGGATGGCTGCGTCAATTTCTGCACCTACTGCATTATTCCCTATACCCGTGGCCCCGTCCGCTCGGCGCCCCTGGCTACCGCTCTGGAGCAGGCCAGGGCCATTGCCGCCCAGGGCTACCGGGAGATCGTCATTACCGGCATTGAAATTGCCAGCTGGGGCGTGGATTTGCCCGGCAAGCCCACGGTGACGGATCTCATCGAGGGCCTGTGCCGGGAGCTTCCCCAGGTGCGCTACCGTTTGGGCAGCCTGGAACCCAGGGTGGTTACAAAGGAATTCTGCACCCGGCTTCGGCAGTATCCCAATCTGTGCCCCCAGTTCCATCTGAGTATGCAGTCCGGCTGCGATACCGTCCTTGCCCGGATGCACCGGAAATACGATACCGCCCGGTATTATGAAAGTGTTCGGCTCCTGCGGGAGGCCTTCCCCGGCTGCGCCATCACCACGGACATGATCGTGGCATTTCCCGGGGAGACGGAGGAGGAGTTCTGCCAGAGCCTGGAATTTATTCGCAAGTGCAATTTTGCGGATATGCACATCTTCCCCTATTCCCGCCGCCCCGGCACCCCGGCAGATAAAATGCCCGGTCAGCTGGGCAACGCCGTGAAGGAGGAGCGGAGCAGGCGCGCCATTGCCGTTGCCCAGGAGATGAACAGAGCCTACCGGGAAAATATGATCGGCTCTACCCAGGAGGTGCTCTTTGAAGATCTGCACCTTTCCCTCTACTGCGGGCACACCCCCAACTATGTCAAGGTCTATACTGCCGGAGAAGCCCTCCACAACCAGCTCCGCCGGGTGACCGTCACCGGCCTGTATGAGGACGGCCTCATGGGCGTGATCAAGGAGTAAAGATACCCGCCGCGCGCCCTTCTCGTCATTGCGAACCAGTTGTGTATACTCCCACGTCATTGCGAACCAGTCCGCAGACTGGTGTGGCAATCTTCTCCTTGTCAACCGAGGCAGTCCAAAAGAAAAAGTCCCTCTCCTGCTGGAGAGGGGTGGCACACCCGACAGGGTGTGACGGGGTGAGGAGGGGAGCCGCCCGGAAGTCACTCGCAGTCCCCACTCTTCGTCATTGCGAGGCAGTGCGCACACCCCTTCGTCATTGCGAACCAGTGCCGCAGCACTGGTGTGGCAATCTTCCTCCGGACAAGCGAGGCAGCTGGTGCAAAGAGAAGATTCCCACGGCAGTCTAGCGCCGCAGCGCTGTGCAGAGCGCAACCGCCGTAGGCGGCTCTTAGCGCGAGCAGTGCGCACTGCCTCGGAATGACGGAAAAGGTGTCATTGCGAACCAGTCCGCAGACTGGTGTGGCAATCTTCTCCTTGTCAACCGAGGCAGTCCAAAAGGAAAAGTCCCTCCCCGTGTGGGGAGGGGTGGCACGGCGGAGCCGTGACGGGGTGAGGAGAAAATCCGCGCATCCTGACCGTACCGGGTCGCCGGTACGGCTGGGATGCGCGGGTTCCTCTTCAGTCTTCTGCCAGATATGCCCGCAGGCAGTTGGGGCGGGCAAAGTCCTTTTTTCCCAGGCCGATGCCTTGCTTTGCGCTGCCTGTTTCAGGCAGCGGTTCAAACCGGGAAACAAACTGCCCAATGAGGGCCGCACCGGTGGGGGTGCACAGTTCCCCTTCTATGTCCCCCACCTCTGTGGGGATGCCCTCCAGCAGGAGCTTGGTTGCCGGGGCGGGGATATCCAAAATGCCGTGGGCGCAGTTTACCTTTCCGTAGCCCGTGTGCACCGGGGTGGCGGAAATCTCATCGGGGCTCAGTTTTTCCAGCAGGCAGCATACGGCGGCTACGTCTGCCACTGCGTCCATTGCCCCTACCTCGTGGAAGTGGATTTCCGTCACCGGCTCTCCGTGCACCCGGCTTTCCGCCTGGGCGATCCGGTTATACACGGCAAGGGCATTTTCTTTTACGGTGTCCGAGGCATGGAGATGCCCGATCAGGTGGGCAATGTCTGCCATGGAGCTGTGGTGGTGATGATGATGCCTATGCGCCCCTTCTTCCTCTCCGTGGACGGTTACCCGGATGTGTGTTCCGGAAACACCCTGCTTTCCCTGTTTTTCTGCCTGAAATTCCACGTTGGGAATGCCCAGGGCGTTCAGCTCTGCCAGGGTTTCTGTGGGGTTTGGGGTCAATTCCAGCAGGGCGGCGGTGAGCATATCCCCCGCTGCGCCCATGGATAAATCAAAAGACAGTTTTTTCATACCGGTTCAAAAAAGGTGTCGGGATGGGCCCGGTCAAAAATCTCGTTGCAGGTCATAACGGTGACCAGGTTTTCCGTATCTGATAGGTTGATGATGTTGTGGGTCCAGCCGGGGATCATGTGAACGGCTTCGATCTTGTCCCCGCTGACCTCAAATTCCACGGTTTCCCCGGTGGTGATGTTCCGCTCCTGAATCAGGCCGTGGCCCTGCACCACGATAAACAGCTCCCACTTGGAGTTGTGCCAGTGCTGCCCCTTGGTGATGCCGGGCTTGGAGATATTGATGCTCACCTGCCCGCAGTCCTGGGTGTGGAGGAGCTCTGTAAAGCTGCCCCGGTCGTCCTGATTCATGTGCAGGGCGTACTTGAATTTCTCCTTGGGAAGGTAGGTCAGGTACAGGGAGTACAGCTTCTTGGCAAAGCTGCCCTGAGGCATTTTGGGCATCAGCAGGGTTTCCGGCTGAGCCTTAAACTGCTGCAAAAGCTCCACAATTTCTCCCAAGGTCACCTTGTGGGTTACGGGCACGCAGCAGTATCTTCCTTGGGGGGTGGGCAGGGTTTCTACGCCCTCAAATTCGCAGTGGACTTCCTTCCCTTCCAAAAGGTCAAACATCCCTTCCACCAGGTCGTCAATGTACAATAGCTCCAGCTCTGTGGTGGGGTCATTTACGGTAAAGGGTTCGTCATTGGCAACGGCCCAGCAGAAGGTGGATACGGCGGAATTATACTTGGGGCGGCTGTGGCCCATGAGATTGGGGAATCGGTAAACGGCTACCTTGGCCCCGGTTTCCTCAGCGTACCGGAAGAAGAGCTCCTCCCCTGCCTTTTTGCTCCGCCCGTATTCGGAATTGCCGAACCGTCCGGCAAGGGTTGCCTGGATGGAGGAAGAGAGCATAATGGGGGCGGGATTGCGGTACTTTTTCAGGGTATCCAGCAGGTCGGAGGCGAACCCAAAGTTGCCCTTCATAAAATCCTCCGGATTTTCCGGACGGTTCACCCCTGCCAGATTGAAAACAAAGTCTGCCTTGCGGCAGTATGCATCCAGATCTTCCTTTGTGGACTGCATATCATATTCGTAGATTTCCTCTACATGGATCCCGGGGCGGGTCTTGTTTTTCCCATCCCGGATGTTTTTCAGATTGTTTACCAGGGCGGTTCCCACCATGCCCCTGGCACCGGTAACCAGAATATTCACCCGTTAATTCTCCTTCCGCCAGACCATTTTGTTGACCACGCCTACGTAGCTCTGAATGATCTTGACCACCTTATCGGATACGTTTTCATCCACGTAGTTGGGCACGGGCAGGCCGTAGCAGCCGTCCTTTACCATTTCCACTGCCACGTCCACCGCTTGCAGCAGACCCTTTTCGTCAATGCCGGAGAGGATAAAGCCCGCCTTATCCAGGCTTTCGGGCCGTTCGGTGGAGGTGCGGATGCACACCGCCGGGAAAGGGTGCCCCACGGAAGTGAAGAAGCTGCTCTCCTCCGGCAGGGTTCCGGAATCGGAAACCACGCAGAAGGCATTCATTTGCAGGCAATTGTAGTCATGGAAGCCCAGGGGCTCGTGGCGGATGACCCGCTGATCCAGCTGGAAGCCGGTGGCCTCCAGCCGCTTTTTGGAGCGGGGGTGGCAGGAGTAGAGGATGGGCATATCGTATTTTTCCGCCATTTTGTTGACGGCATTGAAAAGGGACAGGAAATTCTTTTCCGTATCGATGTTTTCCTCCCGGTGGGCGGACAGAAGAATGTAGTTTCCCTTGGTCAGTCCCAGGCGGGTGTGAATATCCGAGGCCTCGATTTTAGAGAGGTTTTCGTGCAATACCTCTGCCATGGGGGAGCCGGTGACGTAGGTGCGCTCCTTGGGAAGCCCGGTATCTGCCAGATACCGTCTGGCATGCTCAGAGTAGGCCATGTTTACATCGGAGATAATGTCCACGATCCGGCGGTTTGTCTCCTCCGGCAGGCATTCATCCTTGCACCGGTTGCCGGCCTCCATGTGGAAAATGGGGATGTGCAGCCGCTTGGCGCCGATGACGCTGAGGCAGCTGTTGGTATCCCCCAGCACCAGCACTGCATCGGGGTGGATGGCAGCCATCAGCTTGTAGCTTTCGGCAATAATGTTGCCCATGGTTTCCCCCAGGTCTGCGCCCACGGCGTCCAGATAGACCTCCGGGTCCTGGAGACACAGGTCGTGGAAGAAGACACCGTTCAGGTTATAATCGTAGTTCTGCCCCGTGTGGGCCAGAATCACGTCAAAATACCGCCGGGTTTTGTTAATCACCGCCGCCAGACGGATAATCTCCGGGCGCGTGCCGACAATAATCAGCAGCTTCAGCCGCCCGTTTTCTTTCCAGTGGATTTGTGAGTAATCCTTCATAATTGATCTCCTGTTTGTTGAATGGATAGGGAATATTTGCTGCTTTCCCCGGCGCCCACGCCGGTATAGCGATCTCATCGCGGAAGGACAAATTCCAGCCCCATAGCAGCCGGAACACAGATACTGTCATTATACCAGACAAACGCACAAATGCAACAAAAAATGAGGCCGTGAGAACCATCCCGGAATTTCTCCGGGAAAGCCCTCACGGCCTCGTCAATCAGTTGTTGTATTCCGAGAAGGGAATATAGGCGATGGGCCGGACGTTGTTGTCCAGGTCATTGGTAATGGATTCGGCGTTGGCGGTTTCCATGGGCTCGTAGGTGGCGGAATCAAAATTGGTATCCTTCACATAGAACCAGGGGTTCTGCTCGTCTGCACCGGCATCATAAACCAGGCCGTCCTGGAAGTGGAGCGCCCCATCGGAGAAGGTGTACAGGAAGTACGCCATCTGGAAGGCACTGTTGCTGCCGTTGTTGATGATTACGCCATCGGAGCTGATGCGGTAGGTGTTGCGCTCTCCGGCATCGATGAGCTGAATCTCCTGCCCATCCTTTACGGTGTACATGGCGTAGATAAAGGGCTCGTCCACGGCACCAATGAGCAGCTCGCTGCTTCCGTCACCGTCCAGGTCTTCCATGCAGTAGCCCACCTGGGTTACATCCTTAATCATGCCGGGCAGGGAATTTAAGTCCTTTTCCTCGTATTGCAGGGGGTCGAAGCCCTGGAGCAGGGCGTCAAAATAGCTGTCCAGGATTTCACCGTACAGGGGCTTCGCCATCACGGTGGGAACCTCGGTGGGCTCTTCGGTGGTTTCCGTGGCAGGCTCCTGAGGGGTGGTTTCCGTGGCGGGTGCCTGTGTAGGTGCGGGCTCCTTGGAACAGGCGGTCATAGAAAGGGCCATCATGAGAACCAGAATCCATGTAATTGCTTTTTTCATTTCACTCATCCTCTCGCGATTCTTTGCCTCACCATACCATTTTTCCGGCGGGAAGTCAATATTTCAAGGCAAATGTTAATGAAACCTTATTATTTTGGGCAGGTGATTTCCATCACCCGCTCGATGGTTTCGTGCAGGGCGCTGCATTGGGTGGTGTCGGCGGCGCGGTAGTAGACCTCCTTGCCCACCCGGCGGCTGACGATCAGCCCGCTGGCCCGGAGTTTCGCCAAGTGATGGGAGACGGCAGGGCTGGACATATCCATGAGAGAGGACAGATTGATCACGCATTCCTCACAGTGGCACAGCAGCCAGAAGATTTTCAGACGGTTGGGATCATCCAGCTTTTTGAAGACATCCGCAACCATGGAAAAATTCTCCATGCTGGGCATTTTTTCCTTGCCGTGTTCAAAAACCCCGCCGTGGTCGTGGGGCAGGCAGCATTCGTGCATGGGCGGTTCCTCCTTAGCATATATGCACCCATTATACACGATGCAGTGGAAAAATTCAAGGAAAAGGTCTTTATGCAAATCATCGCAAGAAAGAATTGACAAATGGGAGGGAATGCCCTAAAATATGGGTAAGCAGAATCCTGAGCATTCGCAGAAAAGAGGATGTATATGGATGGAAAGATGATTAAATATTACAGCCTGAAAAAGGATATTCTGGAAAAAATCGAGTCCGGCGTCTATGCCGAGGGCATGATGATTGCCAGCGAACGGGAAATGATGGAGGCCTACCAGTTCAGCCGAATCACGGTGCGGAAGGCCATTGATGAGCTGGTCAACGAGGGCTATCTCTACCGGGTGCAGGGCAAGGGAACTTTTGTCAAGGGTGACGTGGGCAACCAGAATCTGTATGAGCTCAATAGCTGTACGGAGGATGTGCTTCGCCTGGGCCGCATTCCCTCCAAAAAGACCATTGTTTCTCAGGTGATTCCCGCCGACGAAAAGCGGGCAAAGCGGCTGAACATCACAATTAACGACCCGATCCTGAAAATCGGGCGGGTGACCTATGCCGATGACGATCCCTTGAACTATACCGATTCCTACCTGCCCTTAAAGCTTTTCCCGGGGCTGGAAAAGGTAAACCTGGAAGAGCGGTCACTGTACGAGGTGCTGCGCAAGGACTATTCCCTGGTGATTACCAAGTCCCGCCGTACCCTGGAGGCGGTGCTGCCGGCGGCGCGGATTGCTTCCCTGCTGGGCATCAGCGTCAATATGCCGGTGATTCTCTTCTACAGCACCACCTGCGGTATTCTCAACGGAAAGGAAATCCCTTTCGAGACGTTTAAGTGCTACTACCGCACGGATCACTATAAGTTCTACATTGATCAGGCCAACACCTGATGCCGCGTTTCAGGGGCGAAAGACAATAAGTGCATAAAAATGCCATTGCAGGGCCGTCCTGCAATGGCATTTTTTGTTTTGGCGTTTTTGGCACTTTTCAAATGCTGCCCTTACCGGTGCTCTCCCAGGAAGAAGAGGGCCAGGGTTCCGGGGCCGGAGTGGGAGCCGATCACCGCACCCACATAGTTAATGTATACTTCTGTTACTCCGTATTGCTCCTTGAGCAGTCCGGCAAGATACTCCGCATCCTCCCGGCAGTCGCCGTGGGAGATGAACATCACGGGGTTATCGCAGCCCTTGGCAAGCTCCCCGACCTTGGCAGCCAGGGCCTGGATGGAGGCCTTCCGCCCCCGGGCCTTGCCTACGCTGATCAGGTGGCCCTCGTCATCCACGTGAAGAATGGGCTTGATGGAGAGCATTGTGCCCATCACTGCGGTGGCGGCGCTGATTCGCCCGCCCCGTTTCAGGTACATCAGGTCGTTGACGGTGAACCAGTGGCACAAGTGCAGCCGGTTGTCCGTCAGCCATTGGGCCAGTTCCTCTATGGGCATTCCGGCCTGACGCTTTTTTGCGGCGTAGTAGGCAAGCAGTCCCTCACCCAGAGAGGCGCACAGACTGTCTACCACCAGAATTTTCCGGTCAGGATAGCTTTCCCGGAGCTCTTCGGCGGCAATGACCGCAGACTGATAGGTGGTGGACAGGCCGGAAGAAAAGGCCAGCACCAGGATATCCTCTCCGGCGGACAGGATGGGCTCCATCCCCTCCTTCCAGTGCTCGGGGTTAACGGCGGCGGTGATTGCCACCTCTCCGGCGCGAAGACCGGCGTACATATCCCGCAGACTGTCATCGTTCCTGTCAGGGTAGCTTTCTCCCCGGAAGGTGACGGTCAGGGGCAGAGGGCGCAGCTCCAGCTCTTCGTAGCGCTCCTTGGTAAAATCACAGCAGGAATCGGTGATAATTTGATAAGACATTTCCTTCACTCCTTTTCTTGTGGTTTGGTTTTCTTCCCCGTCTCCATGGCAGCAATCAGCAGGCAGGCCCACAGAAGCAGGCTCAGTGCCCATGCGCTGGTGCAGTACATAGGGACGGAGACAACGGTCAGTAAAACGTTCATTAGCCCGGCGCTTCCGCGGGGTGCCGTGGCAATGGCGAGAATCAGCCCTACCAGGGTCAGTCCCAGGGAAAGAATGCTCAGGTTGCGCAGCAGAAACGCCTCTTTTCGATCCTTTTCCCGGTAAGCCCCATACAGCAGCGCCGCCGGGGGGATAAAAAATGCAAAACCCAGGCAGGTGAGTATGCCCTGCAAAAGGGAATTGCGCTCCTGAATAAACCCAAGGCAGGCGCACAGAATAAACAAAGCACCCCACAGGGTGTGCAGAATTGTTTTCCTCATAGACGCTCCTTCCAGAATGTTTTCCGTTATTTTACCCTATACAAAGGAAAAAGGCAAGGGTGAAATAGGGCTGTTACTTACCGTTGCCTTGTTTGCAGCAAAGGTATTTTGGATATTCAAAAGCCGGTTTCCCCTTTGCAAGGACAACATCCTATAAATGTACACCGCCCGGGGTACGCAAGAGCGACCACCGGGCGGTGTGATATTTGTTGAATCGGAAAGCGCTTACTTGGCAAACTCCACAGCTTTTGTCTCGCGGATGACGTTTACCTTGATCTGACCGGGGTATTCCAGCTCGGCTTCGATCTTCTTGGCAATGTCCCGGGCCAGGAGGATCATATTGTCCTCGGTGACCACCTCGGGCTTGACCATAATCCGAACCTCCCGGCCTGCCTGGATGGCGTAAGCCTTTTCTACGCCGGGATAGGATCCTGTGAGCTCCTCCAGCTTTTGCAGGCGGCGGATATAGTTCTCCACGTTTTCTCTCCGTGCACCGGGCCGGGCAGCGGAGATGGCATCGGCAGCCTGAACCAGGACGGCAATTACCGTCTTGGGCTCCACGTCGCCGTGGTGGGCCTCGATGGCGTTGATAATCACAGGATTTTCCTTGTACTTCCGTGCAAGGTCGGCACCCAGCTGCACATGGCTGCCCTCGACCTCGTGGTCGATGGCCTTGCCCAGGTCATGCAGCAGGCCTGCCCGCTTTGCCATTGCCACATCCACACCCAGTTCGGAGGCCATCAGGCCTGCAATATGGGCAACCTCGATGGAGTGGTTCAGTACGTTCTGACCGTAAGAGGTACGGTACTTCTGGCGGCCCAGAATCTTGATGAGCTCAGGGTTCAGGTTGTGCACGCCGGTTTCGTAGCAGGCACGCTCGCCCTCCTCCCGGATGGTGCGGTCTACTTCCTTCCGGGCCTTTTCCACCATATCCTCGATGCGGGTGGGGTGGATTCGCCCGTCTACAATCAGCTTCTCCAGGGCAAGTCTTGCCACCTCCCGGCGAACGGGATCGAAGCTGCTGACGGTAATGGCCTCGGGGGTATCGTCAATAATCAGGTCAACACCGGTGATGGTTTCCAGGGTGCGGATATTCCGGCCCTCACGACCGATGATGCGGCCCTTCATTTCGTCATTGGGCAGGGGAACCACAGAGACGGTGGTTTCGGCGGCGTGATCGGCGGCACAGCGCTGGATGGCGGTGGCGATGATCTCTCTGCCCTTCTCCTCCGCCTCGTCCTTCAGCTGCTGCTCGATCTCCTTGATCTTCATAGCGGCCTCGTGACGGACGTCGTTTTCAATGCTTTCCAGCAGATACTGCTTGGCCTGCTCCTGGGTCAGTCCGGAGAGCTGCTCCAGGGTTTCCAGCTGCTGGGCGCGAATTTTTTCGGCCTCTGCCTGGGTTTGTGCTGCGGCGGCAAGGCGCTTGTTGAGGTCTTCCTCTTTTCGTTCAAATGCTTCGGTCTTTCGGTCCAGAGTAGTTTCTTTTTGCTCAAGCCGGCGCTCCTGTTTGGTCAGTTCCGCCCGGCGTTCTTTGACTTCCCGATCGTTTTCTGTGCGGGATTTATGGATCTCGTCCTTGGCTTCCAGAAGCATTTCCTTCTTCCGGTTTTCACCGTTGCGGATTGCCTCGTTGATCAGGCGGGTGGCCTCTGCCTCTGCAGAACCGATTTCCCGCTCTGCAACCTTTTTCCGGTACAGGACGCCGCCGGCAAAGCCGATGGCAGCAGCTGCAAGAATCCCAAGAACGATTGCAAGAATCGTTGTCCATTCCATAATTCCACTACGCACCTCCTTCCGTAAAATTGGCGCAGGAGGGCTGCGGATTGTTCCCATGTGAAATTGTGCAATTGAGCCGGCAGGCGGCTCCTCTATCGCAAAACGCCACAAGGCGCAAAACGCTAACCCCGGCGAATGCGCCGGTAACAGGGCAAGCAATAGCAAGCCCACATCAAATCTTATTGTATCGGTGAGAAAGACAATTGTCAAGTAAAAATAAACAAATAATCCCCTTGCCTGGGCTGCAATTTGGGAGGGTTATTGGAATTTCTCTCCCCTTCCGCCCTGAATCCAATCGATCAGCCAGGAGGAAAGGGTCACGGTAACCAGGGAATATGCAATGCGTTTTGCCGGAATATAGCTTAACGACAGCGCCAGCACCGTTAAATCCGTAGCCAGGTAGCAAAGGGATACCCGCTTGCCGGTAAGACGGGAAATAGACAGGGCCAGAGCGTCATCTCCCCCGGAGGAGCCGCCCTGACGAACCACCAGGCCAACTCCAACTCCCACAAACAGTGCCCCCAGCACTGCTGCCGCCAAAGGATAGGCGGAGAGGTTGGGCAGCACCGGCTCCCGGCACTCCCACAGCCGGAAAAAGGCGGAAATAAAGGCGGTGGATACCAGCGACCAGCGGATAAAGCTGACCCCCAGAACCTTCAGGGCCAGAAGATAGCAGATGATATCCAGCACCGGCGTGACAACGGAGGCCGGAAGCTTCAGCCAGTGGTGCAGCAGCAGGACGCTGCCCAGCACGCCGCCCTCGGTAATGCCGCACTGCTGGTGAATATTGTAAAGGCCAAAGGAGGCAATTGCCGCCCCCAGCACCATAAGGCCCAGGCGCTTCCAGGAAAACCCCGGCAGGAGCCGGGACAACAGGCGATTCATACAGGCCCTCCTGTCCATTTAAGAAATGCGGCGCTTTTCCCGGGATGCGCCGGGGAAAACGCCGTTTCCGGTAGTATACCACACTCCCCCGCTTTCCGCAAGGGCGCGGCAGCCAATCCCGGAATAACCCTGTTTTTTTCCGGTTTTGCATTGAAATTCCCAGGGCCTCATCGTATAATAGGGATGTATGACTGCGCAGCCTTTTCCCGGGGGCTGTAAAAGCCGAACGCAGCGCCAAAGGCGCATTTCGGAGGAATTGAAATATGAAAAAGAGAGAGAAACTGCTTGCGTTCGTCTTGGCGGGAGCGATGAGCCTTACGGCTCTTTCCGGCTGCGGCAGCACGAATAAAACGGATGCCGTTACCCTGGACCCCAGCAACCCCGTATCTCTGACCGTCTGGCACTATTATAACGGCGCACAGCAGGCCGCCTTTGATGCTCTGGTATCGGATTTCAATGCCACCGTGGGCAGAGAAAAGGGAATCTATGTGGAGGGCTACAGCCAGGGCTCTGTGAGCGACCTGGAAAGCGCCGTCTCCGATGCCGCTGCCGGTGCGGTGGGGGCAAAGGAACTGCCGGATATCTTCTCTTCCTATTCCGACACTGCCTACGCCGTGGAAAAGAGCGGTAAGCTGGCAGACCTTTCTGCCTATTTCACCCAGGACGAACTGGAAGCGTATGTTCCTTCCTACATTCAGGAGGGCTATTTCCACAATGACGGAAAGCTCTACCTGTTCCCCGTGGCGAAATCCACGGAAATTACCATGATCAATACCACCGACTGGGCTCCCTTTGCCGAGGCCACCGGTGCAACGCTGGAGGAACTCTCCACCTTTGAGGGCATTACCTCCGTCGCCCAGCGCTACTATCAGTGGACGGATGCCCAGACCCCGGATATCCCCGACGACGGCAAGGCCTTCTACGGTCGGGACTCCATGAGCAACTATTTTGTTATTGGCATGAAGCAGCAGGGGACGGACATCTTCAGCGTGCAGGACGGCGCCGTAACCATCCAGGCAAACAAAGAGCAGATTCGCAAGCTGTGGGATAACTACTATGTTCCCTACGTAAACGGCTGGTTTACCAGTCTGGGCAAATTCCGTTCCGACGATGTGAAAACCGGCGATCTGCTTGCCTATACCGGCTCTTCCTCCTCTGCCGTCTACTTCCCGGACCAGGTGATTCAGGAGGATGGCGACCACCCCATTGGCTATGCGGTGCTCCCAGCGCCGGTATTTGAGGGCTGCACGAAAATCAATGTGCAGCAGGGCGCAGGAATGTGCGTCACCAAGTCCGATGAGCTCCACGAGTATGCCGCCTGTGAATTCCTCAAGTGGTTCACCCAACCGGAAAATAGCCTGCGCTTCGTCTGCGAAAGCTCCTACCTGCCGGTGCGGAAGGATGCCAACACGGTGGAGGCATTGGATAAGGCCATTGCCGACAATAACCTTACCATCAGCCCCAAGTCCTACGACTGCCTGAAGGGAATCCTTGAGAACTTTGACTCCGCTGCCTTCTATATCCCCGCCTGCTTTGAAAACGGCTACGCCACCCGGAAGGTGCTGGACTACGACCTTTCCGACAAGGCTCTTGCCGACCGGGCGGAAATTGACGCCGCTGTCGCTTCCGGAACCCCCCGGCAGGAGGCCGCAGCGCCCTACGTCACCGACGCTGCCTTTGATACCTGGTACAATGCCTTCTGCGCCAAGTTGGAAAGCAAAGCGCACCCGTAAAAATCCTGGGCATTACGCAGCCCCGGCCCGAAGGGCAGCATAGATGCAGCCTTATTTGAAACCTTCCCCGGAAAGGAGGAAAGCCCCGTGAAAAACGATCAGAAATCCCTGACCCATTTGCTGCTCATCCCGCTGCTGCTCGTGGTGCTTCTCCAGGGCCTTCTGCCTTTTTATACCCTGTTCGTCAGCGGCACAAAACAGACCATGGAAAAGAATGCCGTGGACATCGACCAGAACATTGTGGAAAACCGAAAGGTGGTTCTGGAAGGGGCAATGGTAGACCAGTGGAGCGCCGTCCGCAAGAAAAGCGACTATCTGGATACCCTTCTGGAACGGCTTTTGGTGCAGAACAAGGCCAAAAAAGCCGACTTCCTGCGTTCCAAAGAGCTGCAGGAGCAGTATGTGCAGGAGGTTTTTCCGGAGCTATTGGACTATCTGCGCAGAGATACCTCCTGCGGCATCTTCCTGGTGCTGGCAAAAGATGGGGATGCCGCCGCAGAGGGGAACTATTCCGGCTTTTTCCTCCGGGATTCCGACCCCACTACCAAAGTAGAAACCAATTCCGACTTTCTGCTGGAACGGGGCAGCAAAGCTCTGGCCCGTCAGGCTGGAATTGCCCTGGATAGCAGCTGGTCTACCGGCTTCCATTTTTGCGGTCAGGGAAACCGCAGTGCCGATGATTTCTTCTACACCCCCTATCTTCTGGCCCTGCAGCATCCGGATGTGGATATGGCAAGCCTGGGCTACTGGGCAACGCCCTTTATCCTGGAAGATCACCCGCTGGACAACCACAAAATGATCACCTATTCCGTACCCCTGATTTATGACGGCACGGTATACGGCATTCTGGGTACGGAGATTTCCACTGCCCACCTGGCAAACAGCTATTTTTCCGCCAGAGATCTGGACCGGAATCAGAACGCAGGCTACGCCATCGCCCTGAAGCAGGAAGACGGCAGCTACAGCATCGTAACCGGCAAGGGCGCTCTGTATGACGTTTTGCTCCAGGACGGGGGACGCTTTGTCCTGACGGGTACCGGCTACAGCAAGCTGAAACTGGTGCCCGGAAGCAAAATCGGCAGTCAGAAAATTTACTGTGTCACCTCCCCTTTGAATCTATACGGCAGCAATGTGCCCTACGAAAGCAAGGACTGGATACTCTGCGGCTTTGTTACGGAGGATTCCGTTTTTGCCCTGGGAAATCAGCTGTACCGGAACATTCTGCTGATCATGGTTCTGTGCGCTCTGATCGGCGTTGTGGTCATGATTTTCGTGGTGCGGCACATTTCCCGCCCCGTCTATCAGTTGATGGACAGCATTCGGGGCGGAGTCGAGGGATTGCGGGCTTTCCGCCCCTCGAAAATTCTGGAAATCGACGAGCTGCATCAGGTGGTAGAGAACCTGACGGAAAGCGAGCTGCGCACAGAGGCTCAGCTTAACGAGGAAAAGGAACGCTACCGGGTGGCTGTGGAAAGCTCCAGCGATGTGTTTTTCACCTATCGGGAGCAGAACCGCACCATCGAAGTGGTCAACAGCAAGGAAAACAGCGGCGTATGGGGTTTGGAGGACGTATGGAGTAAATGCATTCACCCCTATTTCTCCCCTGCCGATCAAAAGAAAATCGCGGATGTCATCTCCCTGGAATCCGGCTCTATCCGGGTTGAAGTGCTCAGTCACCCGGAAGGGGACGGAACCTGGTACGCCATCCAGGGCGTTGCCGTGGTGGATGCCCAAACCGGTCAGCGCCGGGTGGTGGGCTTCCTGCGGAACATCACGGAAAGCAAGCTGCGGGAGCAGGAACAGGAGCAGAAGCAGGGGCGGGATCCCGTCACCGGTCTGCACCGGCTGCGCCAGGGTGTAGAGACGCTGAACCAGGCCCGGCAGCAAAAGCCCCAGGGAGAGATTCTGCTGCTGGACTTAAACCGTTTTGGCAGCCTGACCCAGAGCTACGGTCTGACCTTCGGTGACGTAATTCTGGAAGAGTTCGCCCGGGATTTGCGGGAACTGTTTCAGGGCCCGAGCCGGGAGGACACCATTCTCATTCGGGCAGGCTCCGATGAATTCCTGGTGTGGATGCCCGGTGCAACGCCCCCGGAAATCCGCTGGCCCTTGGAGCAGCTGCGCAAACGCTTCGCCGCCCTGGTGCGGGAAAATGTGCTGAGCCTTGGCTTCCGGGTGGGCTCTGCCACCGGTCAGCCGGGACTTTCCACCCGCAGCCTGGTGAAGCAGGCCGCCTCCGCCCTGGAAGGGGCAAAACGTCAGGGGCTGCCCTTCCTGCGCTGGGAAAACCAGACTGTCCCCGCCACCGGAAAGCCCTTTGGGGAAATCGTCTCCCTGGGCTACGCCGGTCAGATGGGCCTTGCCTCCCTGGCCCTTAACCTGTATGACCGCAGTGTGAGCCTGGAGGCCGCCAACGATCTGCTGGCCCGGAAGCTTTCTCAAAAGTACGGCCTGACCAATCTGATTGTCACCTTCTTCCAGGAGGAATACCTGTCCAGCACCGTGGAATACTGCTGGAAGCCTCTGGATATCCCCCAGACCATTTTCCACTGCACGGAAAAGGATCACCGTATTCTTATGGATGCCTTGCAGCGCAGTGCCCTGCAAAGCATGGATGAGACCCTGGGCTGCATTCCCCTGATGCCCAGGGGCACAAAGGGCGTGAGCATCCCCATGGCGGACAACGGGCGCTACTCCGGTTCCATTTTCCTGGTGGGTCTTCCCGATGCCGTTACCGGCAGTGAGGCGGACTGCAACCTGTTGTGGGAGCTGGGCGCCATTGTCCAGAACCGCATCAATCTGGATCGCCACGACCAGTCCGCCCAGGCAAAGTCCGATTTCCTGGCCCGGATGTCCCACGAAATCCGCACCCCCATGAACGGCATTATCGGCATGACGGAAATTGCCCTGCGAGAGGATCAGACGGAGGAGGAGCGGCTGGATTGCCTGCGGAAGGTGCAGTCCTCTTCCCACTATCTGCTGGGGCTGCTGAATGATATTCTGGATATGTCCAAGATTGAAAGCGGCAAAATGAACATCGTCAGGAAAGACTTTAACCTGCGCCAGCTGATTAACGACCTGCACCCGGTGCTGGACGCCAAATTCACGGAAAAGCACCAGCAGTTCCAGGTAAATGTCACCCTGGAGCATGACTGGTTCTGTGGGGACGCCCTGCGGATCAACCAGGTGCTCATTAATCTTTTGGGCAATGCCGTTAAGTATTCGCCCACGGACACCACCGTGACCCTCACCGTCCGGGAGGAACACAGTCCCGAGGGAGAGAGTCAGGTGTTCTTTGGCGTAAAAGACCAGGGCGTTGGCATCAGCCAGGAGGATCACGCCCGAATCTTCCAGAATTTCGAGCAGCTGGAAAACAGCCCCGTGCGGCAGCAGGGCACCGGCCTGGGCCTTGCCATCAGCAACCGTCTGGTGCATCTGATGGGCTCCTCCATCCAGCTGGAAAGCGACGTGGGCAATGGCAGCTTCTTCTATTTTACCCTGCCCCTGGCATCGGCTGCCGACCGGCAGACTCAGGAACGGCCCCAGGTGGTACGCACCGATTTTGCAGGGGCGCACATCCTGGTTGCCGAGGATAATGAGCTGAATATGGAAATTCTCCACTTCTTCCTGGAAGATCTGGGCTGCCGGGTAACGGAGGCCAGAGACGGTCAGGAGGCCGTGGATCTCTTCCGGGATTCCCCGGCAGGAACCTATCAGCTGATCCTTATGGATGTGATGATGCCCCGGCTCAACGGCCTGGAGGCCACCCACCAGATCCGGACAATGGGGAAGGAAGACAGCAAAAACATCCCCATTGTGGCAGTCAGCGCCAACGCCTTTGACGAGGATATCAAGCGCTCCCTTGCCAGCGGCATGAATGCCCACCTGTCCAAGCCCGTAGAGCCGGACAAGCTGGCAGAGGTGCTCTCCCGAATGCTGGAGTAAAACAGAAATACTTGCATAACACGGCGCGCCGGGTTTCCAGACCGTAAAGATCTGAAAACCCGGCGCGCTGAAATTCTATGGCGGTCTAACCGTCCGGGGGATTGCCCTTGGGTACGATCCCTCAAAAAAGCTGTCATTGCGAACCACTACGCCCGCAGGCGTGTACAGAGCGCAACCGCCAAAGGCGGCTCTTAGCGCGAGTAGTGACCGATGTCACTGGTGTGGCAATCTCGGACGTGGTATCACTTTGGTTGAATGGTACTGTAGTGGCTCCCTTGTGTAAAGGGAGCTGTCAAATGCCAGGCTGACTGAGGGATTGCAAGTCCCCCCTGTGTGGAGAGGGGGCGCGAAGCGCTTATCCCAGGCGTCTGCCGGAGCCGGTGCTTTCCAGGGGCTTTGAGCCGTCAAAGCCCAGAATCAGAAGAAAGATGGGGCCCAAAAGCAGCAGGCCGATGCCAAAGAACACATCCTTGTCAAAGGTTTTTGCCAGCCGGAAGGGGAGGATCATCGCCATCACCCCTGCCGCCAGACTCATGAGCATGGCATAAGTGGAGGCCATATCCATCTTTACGCCCAGCACCGTCATGACCGCGGCAATCAGGATCATCTGATACCAGAAAATTTTGGTTTCCCAGGCAATGGCATAGAGTCCGTACAGCCGCACCAGGGGAATGAGTCCCCACCAGCCGGGGCGGTCTGCCTTGGCAAAAACGCGCCACAGGCCAATGGCGGTAACCAGCCAATATAATAGGAGGGCCGGGAGAACTGCAGCAAACTGTTTCATCGTATTCTCCTTCTCAAATGAAATAAATGGGGGCTGCTGCGAGACAGCCCCCATTGCCATCAAAGAATTATTTGGTACCGAAGATCCGGTCACCGGCATCGCCCAGGCCGGGCACGATGTAGGCGTGCTCGTTGAGCTTTTCATCCAGAGCAGCCAGGTAGATCTCTACATCGGGGTGGGCCTTCTGCACGGCAGCTACGCCCTCGGGAGCGCCGATGATGTTCATCATAATGATGTTCTTGCAGCCGTGCTCCTTCAAAAAGTCGATGGCAGCAACGGCGCTGCCGCCGGTAGCCAGCATGGGATCCACCACAAATACCTGCCGGTTGGCGATGTCTTCGGGCAGCTTGCAGTAGTATTCCACGGGCTTGTGGGTCTCGGGATCCCGGTACAGGCCGATGTGACCGATTTTGGCAGAGGGGATCAGGGCAACCATCTGGTCAACCATGCCCAGGCCGGCCCGGAGAACGGGGACGATTGCCAGCTTCTTGCCGGAGAGCATGCGGCACTTTGCAGCAGCCACAGGGGTTTCCACTTCCACTTCCTTCAGGGGCAGCTTCCGGGTTGCCTCGTAGCACATCAGGCCGGAAATCTCGCCGATCAATTCCCGGAATTCCTTAACGGGGGTATCCTTGCTGCGCAGGATTGCCAGCTTGTGCTGAATGAGGGGATGATCCAATACATGTACTTCTGCCATAACCTTTAGACTCCTTTTTTATCTGTGGAGCAGTTTTATGCCTGCCCGTTTTTCTGCCGTTCCAGCCGCTCCCGCTCTGCCTGACTCAGCCGCAGGTAGTTGGGCTCCAGCTCCTGACCGGAGCAGGTTTTGCCCTCCTGAACCATGCGCCAGCCCTCCAGCGCCACACCGGCGGCACGCTGATGCATCCGGTGCTCCGGGGGAAGAACCAGACCCGGCACGTTTTCCAATAGTGTATTATAGCACAGAATGCTCCCATCTCCAACAAGAAAAATGGGTTCTTCCAAATTTTTTAATTCTTCGCCCAATTCCTCCAGGGAAATAGCCCGGTCAGGATGCAGCCTTTGGAAATTTCCACCAGAAACATGGAATAGGGCATTGTAAACCTGGCTTCTCCGGGCATCCATCACCGGGCAGACATAGCCCTGATACACCCCAAGGCCCACTGCCATTGCCGCCAGAGTGCTGACGGCGCAGCAAGGAAGCTCCCGCCCCCAGGCGAAGCCCTTGGCGGCAGCCACGCCGATGCGCACCCCGGTAAAGGAGCCGGGGCCGGCTGCCACGGCGACCACATCTACATCCCCGGGGGTCAGGGCCAGGGTGCTCAGCATATCCTGGGTCATGACCATCAGGGTCTGGCTGTGGGTAAGGCCGGTATTCTGGTAGCTTTCCGCCAGAAGACGCCCATCCTCCACCAGGGCAACCGACGCCGCCTTGGCAGAGGTTTCAAAGGCTAAGATCCGCATATTCGTTTCCTCCATCCACGGTAATGCGCCGGGTGGTATCCCCCAGCTTTTCGATGCTGACAGTCAGCGCTCCTGCCATGGCTTCCGGCACATTTTCGCTCCATTCCACGGCGCATACCCCCTGGCGATCCAGGTAGTCCTCCCAGCCGATATCCCACAGGTCATCATCGGAAGCAAGGCGGTACATATCAAAATGGAACAGGGGAAGCCGTCCCCCCAGATATTCATTGACAATGGTATAGGTGGGGCTGGTGACGGTTTCCCGGCAGCCCAGGCCCCGGCAAAGGCCTCTGGTAAAGGCGGTTTTCCCCGCCCCCAGGTCGCCCCGGTAGGCAAGCACCGTGCCGGGATGCAATTTTTCTGCCAGCCTTTCCCCGATGGCTTCCGTTTCCTCCGGGGAATGGGTGATAAACTCCATAGTATTATACCTCTTTATTCCTTTGCCATTTTCAGCTTTTCCGCCTGGTCGGCGGTTGCCAGGGCATCGATGATCTCGTCCAAATCCCCATCCATAATGGCATCGATTTTGTAGAGGGTCAGGCCGATGCGGTGATCCGTCACCCGGCCCTGAGGAAAATTGTAGGTGCGGATGCGCTCATTGCGCATACCCGTCCCCACCTGGCTGCGGCGCATACCCGTCACCTGGCTGCTCAGCCGCTCCTGCTCCTGCTCGTAAAGCTTGGAGGCCAGCATCCGCATACATTTCTCCCGGTTCTGCACCTGACTGCGCTCTTCCTGGCAGGCCACCACAATGCCCGAGGGCTTGTGAATCAGCCGAACGGCGGAGCTGGTTTTATTGACGTGCTGACCGCCGGCGCCGGAGGCCCGGTAGACCTGCATTTCGATATCCGCCGGGTTCAGCTGCACGTCTACCTCTTCCATTTCCGGCAGCACCGCAACGGTTGCGGTGGAGGTGTGCACCCGACCGCCGGATTCCGTCTCCGGCACGCGCTGCACCCGGTGCACGCCGCTTTCGTATTTCATCCGGGAGTACGCCCCCCGTCCGCTCATAACAAAATCGGCTTCCTTTACGCCTCCCAGCTCCGTTTCGTTGTAGTTCATCAGCTCCACGCTCCAGCCCTTGGAGGCGGCGTACATGGAGTACATCCGGAACAGGCTGTGGGCAAACAGAGCGCTTTCCTCCCCGCCAACGCCGCCGCGAATTTCCACAATCACGTTTTTTTCGTCATTGGGGTCTTTGGGCAGCAGCAGGATCTGAAGCTGACGGTACAGCCGCTCCTTCTCTTCCTTGGCCTCCCCATAGGTCTGCTGGCACAGCTCCTTCATTTCCGGGTCTGCCATCAGTTCCTGGGCATCCGCCATTTCCTGCTCTGCCCGGTTGTAGGCCTGGAAGGCCTCTACAATGGGCTCCAATTCATTTTTCTCCCGCAGGAGCTTGGCGGCCTGCTTGGGGTCATTATAAAAATCCGGCTGCTCCGATTTGGCACACAGCTCTTCATAGCGGTTTGCAACGGCTTGAAGCTTAGAAAGCATTCGCTCTACTCCTTTGGAGATGAAATCTGATTATTTGCTGCACTGTTTGACGGCATATTCCTTTGCATTCGGGGAATGCTACTTTCGGTAAACATTCACTACGCAGCTCGCCGTATCCTGCAGCACCTGAGTTTGGGCCAGTCTCTTTGCACCGGCTGCCCCAATGCGGAATACGTGGGGCGTCATGGAAAACAGCCAGGGAATCTGCTCCCCTTCCAGGGTAAAGGAAAAGGAAACCCGCTGGCTTTCCACCAGGGTAAAGCCGGGAAGCACGGGAGTGGAATCCTTGTGCTTGTGGGTCAGCTCGTCATAAATGATGCGTTTCAGCCCCAGCAGGTGGTCTTCCGCCGCCAAAACCTGAATATAAAGGCCGCCTTTTTGCAGCACCCGGAGGAATTCTTCCTCCATGGTCACGGCAAAAAGGCTGGTAAGCAGGCCCACGCTTTCACGCTTTACCGGCAGATGGGCCGCCGTGGCGCAAAGCCAGGTGGGGCCCTTGTACCGGGCGGCAGCGCACCGCACGGCCTCTTTGGAAATATCCACTCCGGTCAGCGGCAGCCCCAGGGCTTTCGACAGGCCGGCTCCGTAGTAGCCCTCGCCGCAGCCCACATCCAGGATTTCTCCTTGGGCGCCCCACTTTTGGGCCTGGTGAATCACCGCCTCCAGAATGGGGGTGTAGGTCTGGGTATCCAAAAATGCCCGCCGGGAAAGCACCTGCTCCCGGGTATCCCCGGGGTCAACGGAGTGCTTCTGCTGCACAGGCAGCAGGTTCACATACCCCTGCCGGGCAATATCAAAGCTGTGGCCCGCACTGCAGCAATAGCGTTTTTCCTGCCGGATCAAGGGCTCGGCACATAAGGGGCAAAGTAAATCCATGGCAAGTCATCCTTTCACTTCTTTATCATACCCCATTTTCTGCCCTGCGTCAACAATGGCGGGATCATTTCCAAACGAGGTGATTTTATGAAGAAGCTTCTTGCATTCCTTGCGCTTTTCTCCATACTGGTTCTGCCCGTCAGCGCCCAGGCCCCAACGGTGGCCCTGACCTTTGACGACGGGCCCTCCGGGCGGTTTACCACGGCCCTGCTGGACGGCCTGAAAAAAAGGCAGGTGAAGGCCACCTTCTTTTTGTGCGGCTACCGAATCCGGCAATACCCGGAGCTTACACAGCGCATCGCCGCAGAGGGCCACGAGATCGGCTGTCACGGCTTCTCCCACAGCTCCATGGAGGCCATGAGCCGCAGGGACATTGCCGAGGAGGTGTCCGCCACATTGGCGCTGCTGCCCCCGGGAACCAGAGTCCGGTTTCTGCGTCCGCCCGGCGGCTGCTGCAGTGCTGCCGTCCGGCAGGTGGCCCAGGCAAAGCAGATGCCCATTCTCCAGTGGTCGGTAGACCCGAAGGACTGGGCCATTCACGACGCCGCCGTGGTAAAGGGAAGGGTCATAAAGGATGTGAAGGGCGGGGATGTCATTTTGATGCACGATATGTCCACCAGTTCCGTGTCCGCCGCCCTGGCAATTGTGGACGAGCTCACCGCCAGAGGCTTCCGGTTTGCCACCGTCTCCCAGCTGGCGGCGGGGAGAAACCTAAAGCCGGGGGAAATCTACAGTGCATTCCCCTGAGGGGTTTCTTTTTTCTTTCCGCCCCAGCTCCAAAGGTAGCCGGAAACCAGGATAAACAGGTCGCCGACGTGGGCGGTATTAAAGAGGAAGGGCTCCATAAAGCCGATGGGCAGCATACAAATCACCCATACGGTCATGGTGATTTTTGCCTTGTCCCGGCAGCGCAGCAGCACCCGGGCGCAGGCGACGAGAATTTCCGCCGTCAGCACCAGGGAGAACAGAAGTCCCGGAATGCCCAGCTGCACCATCATTTGCAGCCAGGAATTGTGGGCATGGGCCATATTGGGCAAAATCCGATCCCGGAACCGGCTGGTGCCAAAGAGCCGCAGATCCCTGTCTTCCCGGAATACCTGAATGATTCTGCTCCAGGTGTTCTTCCGTCCGTTCAGCGTGCCAATGTCTTCCGTAAGAGAGCCCTGATTGCTGACGCCATCGGTCAGGTATCCCTCTTCGTTGATCCAGATATCCACATCCGGGTGGCCCTGATCCAGCTCCTCCTTGGTCAGCAGCTCCGTATCGGGCTGGGACTGGATTTCATGAATCAGGCGCTGGTTGTTGGCCTTATAAAGGGCCTCAGAGCCCAGGTAAATGCCACCTGCCAGGCACACGCCCAGCACGGCAATCAGCAGATTCCTCCGCATTTTTCCGCCGCCGGCGGTAAAGAGGAAGGTTCCCATGGCAAAGGCGCAGATCATCAGGATGGTGGCCCGGGAGTGGGTCAGGAAAATAAGAGCCAGCTGGGCCAGTGCCCCGGCAATCAGCAGCCCCCGCTGCCAGTCCTTCTTCACCAGGAAGCAGGCAGCTACGCACAGGGCAATGCCCATAAAGAGGATCACCGCGTAGATAATGGGATTCCACAGGGCGTTCATTCTGGCTCCGGACCAGTAGACGGATTCCGAAAGCCCCTGGGGAACCAGATTCAGAATCAGAAGCAAGGAAACAAATCCCAGCCACAGGCATACGATCCAGGTGAGCACGCCCGCGCCCTTGATCCCCCTGCACGTTTCCGTATCCCCGCAGAGCTCGGCAAAGGGGAGCAGCACCAGGTAGCGGCTCATCATCAGGCCTACGATTTCCGGGGGCTCGCCATATAGGGCGTGCATATACCGGGTCACCAAAAGCCAGCAGGTCAGACCGATGCCCAGGGCCAGATGCCAGCCACCCATCCGGCTGATGGGACGGCGAATTGCCAGAATGAGAAATACCAGCGTGGCGACCAGCTGAACGTCGGAGGTGTAAAACCAGATTTTTTCATACAGATTCATACCCACGATCAGGTGGATATTGGTGCACAGGGTGCACAGCATACACAGCCAAAAGCAGGCCTGCAGGCGTTTCGTGTTGTCGGAAACAAGCTTATTCATTGCATCATTCGTCCTTTAAAGAAATAAAAAGTGCGTTTTTCCTAGTATACCGTATTTTCCTCCGTATGTCAAAGGGAGAAAGCCTGTGCCGGCAAAATGGGAGCGTGGGGAAAAGAACACAAAGAAAAGAAATGTCATTGCAGAGCCGGTCTTCGGACGGCCCCGCAATGACATTTTTTGATTGGGAATTTGGCTTTTGCAGCCTTGTCTATTTATTCCTTTTCCAGGGCCATCATCTTGTCGATGCGGCGCTGATGCCGCGCTTCTCCGGAGAAGGGGGTGGTCAGCCACTTGTCGATAATCACCAGGGCCAGGTTTTCCCCCACCACACCGGCGCCCAGGGCCATCATGTTGGTATTGTTGTGCAGCCGGGTCAGCTCGGCGGACAGAAGATCCGACAGCAGGGCGCAGCGGATGCCCTTCACCTTGTTGGCGGTGATGGATACGCCGATGCCGGTGGTGCACAGCAATACGCCCATATCGCACTGACCGGCGGCAACCGCCTTGGCAGCGGGAGCGGCAAAATCGGGATAGTCGCAGCTATCCTTGCTGTGGGTGCCGAAATCCTCTACTTCATAGCCTTCGCTTTTCAGGTGGCTGACGACCTTCTGCTTCAAATCAAATGCGCCATGATCACAGGCAACTGCAATTTTCATTGGTATCCTCCTTATATTACATAACCGCCGTCCACATTCAGAACGTGTCCGGTGATAAATTCCGCGTCTGCCAGATAGGCCATGGCCTTTGCCACGTCCTCCGGCCTTCCGTTCCGGCCCACGGGGGTATCCTGGGCCATTTCCTCCAATATTTCCGGGTCCACCTGGGCGCACATATCCGTTAAAATCACCCCGGGGGCAACGCAGTTTACCCGGATGCCGCTGGGCCCCAGTTCCTTTGCCAGGGATTTGGAAAGGGCGATGACCGCCCCCTTGGTGGCGGCGTAGGCGCTTTCGCAGCTGGCCCCCACCCGTCCCCACATACTGGACACGGTGACGATGCTCCCCGCCTGCTTTTGCAGGAAAAAGGGCAGCGCGGCATTTACGCAATTGTAAATGCCCTTTACATTCACGGCAAACAGCCGATCCCACGTTTCTTCTTCCATGGATTGCATCAGGCCATAGTGGCAAATTCCTGCATTGCAGATCAGAATATCCACATCCGGCAGTGGAGCAAATGCCCGCTTCACGGCTGCGCCGTCGGCAACGTCACAGCAGATTCCGGCTGCCCCGGTTTTTGCGGCGACCTCCTGGGCGGCCTGGGTGTTTTTCTCGTACAGAAAATACACCCGATCCCCCCGGGCGGCGAAGAGCTCTACCGCGGCCCGACCGATGCCCCGGGAGCCGCCGGTAATCACAACAGTTGACATAATTTCCTCCAAAAAGGGGCTGCCAAACGCCCCCGCCTTTGGTATCCCGGGCCCAGGCCCAGGGCGGCAGGGGAATACGGCAGCCCCAAATATGCGATTTTACCGACGGCGGCTCTTGGTGCGGTGGTCGGAATACTGCCGGATGGAGGAAATCTTGCTGTCGGACTCGGACATAAATGCCTTCAGCTTTTCCTCAAACAGCTGGTCTGCGGTTTTGGGGGCTGCGGGCTGCACCGGCTGACGGTTGGCGCTGCGGTTGGGCGCGCCCTCCCGGCGAGGGCCGCCGTTGCTGCGGAAATCATTTCTGGGCGTATTCTCCCGCTGGGGCTTGGGCTCCAGACGCTTGATGGACAGGTTGATTTTCCCGCCGTCCACGCCGATAACCATGACCTTGACGCTCTGCCCCTCGGTCAGATGCTGGCGAATATCGCTGACGTAAGCATTGGCGACCTCGGAAATATGTACCATGCCGGTTTTGTTCTCCGGCAGGGCGATAAAAGCGCCAAAATTGGTGATGGATTTGACTTTACCCTCTAAGACGGCTCCCACGGTTAACTCCATAAATGATTTGCTTCCTCCAAAAATAATTAGTTCGGTTGAATAATCACGGTGCCCGGCTCTGCGAGCCCCAGTTCTTCTTTCGCGATTTCCTTTACCGTATCATCGCTTTCCATATCAGCCAGACGGTTTTCCAGCTTTTGGTTTTCTCCGGATACGGCAACGGCCTCCTCCCGCAGGGCCTCGGTTTGCTTTTCCACGCTGAGCTTTACCCAGGTCAGGGCAGCCAGGGCCACCAGAGAAAAGGTCAGCAGCAGCACCACCAGAATCTTCAGCAGGGGGGAAGATTGGCTGAACACCACGCGATAGCGTTTTTTCGATGTGTCTGTCATGGGTAACACCTCCCGGCTTGGATTGGACGGACTCACGGGGATTCCGTCTTATTGTAACCCATTTTTCCCCAGATGCAAACATATTTTTTGCGAATTTGAAAATTTTTTTCGGTGGGCCGGCAAGGCAGCTTCCCACCCATCCGAAAATATGCCAAAATATTTCAAATATGGGGCGTAACGCCCCGTTAAGCCCCTGCTGCTCCCAGAAAAAGCCCAGAGCCAGGGCAACCAGACAGGCGGGCCGCAGGTCGCCGCCGCACAGGCGGAAGGCCAGCAGCACCAGCACCCAGCCGGTTCCCAGGACGAACGCCAGGTCACAAAGGATCGGATGGCCCCGGCGGAGCGGCGTCAGGAAGCCGTAAAAGATTCCCAGGGCCGCCCCGGCAAGAAACGCAAAGCCAAAAAACCGAAGGGCCTGCCCCGGCGGAATCATCCCAGAAGCCTGTGGAGCCAGCCGCCGGACTGCCGCGGGCCGCCGTAAATCAGGGCGCTGATATTGCCGCTGACAGCCACCCGCCCTCCGTCCAGAGAGAGCTCCTTCAGCTGCAGGCTCTCCCCCTGAATGGTCAGCTCTCCCAAGTCCGTTTGCAGCAGCACGGCATCCTCTTCAAAGCGGGATACCTCCGTCACTCCTGTGACCGTCAAATCCGCTCTGCCCACCAAACGCAGTGCGTGTTCCTCCTGCACCATGGGCCATTCCCCCCTTTCTATGGAAAGTATATGAAAGGGAACATGGGTTATGCCAGGGCAGGGAGGGCATCTTTGCCGCACTTACGTAAGGGACGCGAATCCGTTCGGTTTATTCCTCCGGGAAGGCCTGCGCCCCCTGGAATTCCACATGGAGGGGAAGGATTTCCCAATTGTGCTCCGTAACGGCGGGCAGCTTTTTCGTCAGCTTCTGAGAAAGCTCCTTGTCCCTGGTCATGCACAGCAGAGTAGGGCCTGCACCGCTGAGGCAGAAGGCCGCGCCGTGGGTGCGGGCCAGAGCTTCAATTTTTTCGTAATCGGGAATCAGCTTTTTCCGGTACTTCTGGTGCAGCCGATCCTGCATGGCGGTGCGCAGAAGCTTTTCGTCTCCCAGCTCCAGGGCTTTGAGAACCATGGCGCCGTGGGCGATATTGTAGATGGCATCTCCCCGGCTGACCTGCTCCGGCAGCACCGAACGGGCCAGGGAAGTGGGCAGATCAAAATCCGGGATCAGGGCCAGAAATTCCCAGCTGGGATGCAGAGGAAAGCTTACGGTAACCGGCAGGCCGTTATCCACCATAGAGGCGGTCAGGCCGCCATAAAAGGCGGGCGCCAGATTGTCCGGGTGGCCTTCCATGGCATTGGTGATGTTGAGAAGACCCTGAGTGGAAAGCTTGCTGCCCCGCAGGACATTGGCTCCCATAGCGCCCGCAACCAGCAGTGCCGCCGAAGAGCCCAAGCCCCGGCAAATGGGGATGTGGGCATCGATGTGGATTTTTACCCCCCGCACTTCCTCGCTCAGGGAGGCCAGGACTGCGCAGTAGGAGGTATAGGCCAGGTTATCCGGGCCGGTATAGGCCTCGTCGCAGCCGGTGATCTCCAGGCCGGAGTCGGTTTCCTCAAAGGTCACATCGGTATACAGGCTCAGGGCACAGCCAAAGGCATCAAACCCCGGGCCAAGGTTGGCGGTGGTGGCAGGCACACGAACAGTCACTCGTTTCATTTTCTTTCTCCTTCCGTTGTTCCAAACAGACGGTTACTTTTCTCCCTTATCCTGGGGCTTGGGGCCCTTGCGGTAGCCCCGATAGTTCCGGCGGCGGGGGCGATTGGCTGCTTCGCCGCTATCCCCCTGCTTTTGCTCCTCGCCCCGGGGTTTATTTTCCCGGCGGGGGCGGTTGGGCCGATTGTCTCTTCTGGGGGGTCTGAGCTTATTGCCTGGTTTGCTCTCCTCTGCTTCCTCCGTCTGGCCCTCCGGGCGCTCCCGGCGGGGCTTTCTGCGGTTATCCCGGCGGGGCTTGGGGGGACGGGGAGCCGTCTCCTCAGCAGGCTGGGCGGGCTCCTCTTCTGCCTGGGGCGCAGGCACGGCCTGCCGCTCCTCGGCAATGGTATCGGTGGAGTAGCGGAACTTGATGGATTCCAGCACCATGGTCTCCTCCGGCTCTTTCTTTGCTGCCCGCTTGCCGCTGCCGGAGATGGGGGCCAGGTCTGTCGGGATGGGGGCATCGGTCTTTTTTGCCTTGCCGCTGCGCAGCACCGCCACATCCTCGTTTTCGTATACGTTGATGGTATCGGGGTTGTTCTCCATACGAACCTTTACCCGCTGGCGCAGGATATCCGCCTCTACCACCGTACCCCGACCGTCGGGGGTATCCACAAAGGATTCCGGCTTGGGGCTGGTGCGGATCAGAGCCTCGTAGGTATCCTGCTCGTATTTCAGGCAGCACATCAGTCTGCCGCAGGTGCCGGAAATCTTGGTGGGATTCAGGCTCAGGTTCTGAGATTTTGCCATTTTAATGGACACCGGCTGGAAATCATCCAGGAAGCTGGCACAGCAGAAGGGCCTGCCGCAAATGCCCAGGCCGCCCACCATCTTGGCCTTGTCCCGGACGCCGATCTGCCGCAATTCAATGCGGGTGTGGAAGATGCTTGCCAAATCCTTCACAAGCTCCCGGAAATCCACCCGCTCATCGGCGGTGAAATAGAAGAGGATCTTGCTGCCGTCAAAGGCGCACTCGGCGCACACCAGCTGCATATCCAGGCCGTGGGACTGGATCTTCTGGGCGCAGACCGTCTCTGCCCGGGCTTCCTTGGCCCGGTTTTCCGCCACGATCCGTTCATCCTGCTCCGTTGCCAGACGCAGTACCTTCCGCAAAGGCGCCACCACGTCCTTCTCCGGAATCCGGTGAACGCCGGAGGCACACACGCCGTATTCCGCCCCCCGGGCGGTATCAATAATCACATGGTCGCCCTGGGCGCAGGGGATTCCCGCCGGGTCAAAGAAATAGATCTTCTGCCCCGGGCGGAACTGAATATCCACAACGGCTACCAAGGGAGTGTTCGTTTCTTCCATGATTTGCTCCTTACTTTATCGGAGTGCCCACGCCAAAAATCCGCAGACGGCAGCGGGGGACACATTGCTCAGGGTATACTCCCTGGCTTTTTTTACGGTTTGGTACATTGCGTACAGCTCCCGGCTTTCCCGGCTGGAAGCCAGGGCTCTTGCCAGGGACGACAGGGCATCCAGGCCGCAGGCGGAGGCCAGAGCGCTCTCCAAAAGGGACTGCCAGGACCGAAGGGTTTCCGCCAGAGCATCCCGCTTCCATTTTTCCATGGGAACCAGCACCTGGGTCAACCCCAGGGCATCCCGCTTACAAAGGGCCTGGACGAAATTCTGGGTTTCCGGGTCAAATTGTGCTCCCTCGGTCAAAAGGGCTTTTGCCTGGCCCAAAAAGCCGCCGCTGCGGTCAGCTGCCGCCTTTAAGTCCGCACTGTCTGCCTGGGGGAATTCCCGGGCCAGCGCCTCCAGAAGCACCTTCTGGGGCAGGGCCTGCATCCGCAGTTCCGTGCACCGGGAGCGGACGGTGGGCAGCAGGGCATCGGGATTGTTGGTCAGCAGCAGAAACACCCCATAGCTGGGGGGCTCCTCCAGCACCTTCAAAAGGGCGTTCTGTCCCGGAATGCCCATATCCTGGGCCCGGGGGAAGAGATAGATTTTGTGCTCGGATTCATTGGGCAGGACGTACATATCCGCCCTTGCCTGCCGGATGAGATCCACGGGGACGGTTTTTTTCTCCGGGTCATCCACGGTGATAAAATCCGGGTGCAGCCCCTCTGCCACCTTGCGGCAGGCGGTGCAGTGCATACAGGGCTTATCCTCCCCGGTGCAGAGGATGGCGGATGCCATCAGCCTTGCCAGGGTGTGTTTTCCCGAACCCTCCGGGCCGGAAATCAGATAAAAGTGGGAAATATGTCCCTTTTTCAGGGAAATCCCCAGATTTTGCTTAATATGGTCGTTGCCGTAAAGCGCGTCAAAGCCCATATTTTTAGCCCCACAGAGCGGAGAGCATGGGAATGATCTGCTTCTTTCGGCTCATCACTCTGGGCAGGAACACGGTGCTGTCCTTGGGGGTCACGCCAAAGGCCTGCTGGATGGTATCGTCATCCCCCACGTAGATGAGCTGCGTGCCTTCCAGCAGCACATCCGTCAGCATGAGGATCATCATGGTAAGGCCTTCCTTCTTTGCCTGCTTGCGCATGTGCTCCAGGAATTCCTCCTTCCGCTCCAGTATGCTGGGGCTGTCCACGCAGGTAATCTGGGACACGGCAAAATCGTGGCCTGCAATGTGGAATTCCTTGTAGTCCGTAAACAGCAGCTCTTCGGCGCTCTTGCCGCCCAAGGAGCCGGAGAAGATGGCCTTGCCCAGCTCGTCCAGGGAGATATCCGCCATTCTTGCCAGCCGCTCTGCCATTTTCCGGTCCCGCTCCGTGCAGGTGGGGGACTTGAACATGACGGTATCGGAGAGGATGGCTGCCGCCATCATGCCTGCCATACCCTTGGAGGGCATCAGGCCCCGATCCTGGTACATACCGGCAAGAATGGTATTGGTAGAGCCCACGGGCTCATTGCGCACATAAATGGGGTTGGTGGTCTGGATGTCCGCCAGACGGTGGTGATCGATGATCTCCAGAATTTCCGCTTCCTCCAGGCCGGGGACAGACTGGGCCGCCTCGTTGTGGTCCACCAGCACCACCCGCTTCCGGCGGGGACGGAGCAGATGATACCGGCTCAGCAGGCCCGCGATCTTCTCTTCTCCATCCAGAATGGGGTAGCTGGATTCTCTGTGCTTCAGCACGGTTTCCTTTACATCGTCCACCCGGTCTTCCAAATGGAAGCACACCAGATCGTTCTTCCGGCAGATCCGCCCGATGGGGGTGGACAGGAAGATCATCCGGCTTGCCCGGTAGGCGGCATAAGGGGTGGAGATGATGCAGGTGGTGGTGGGGAGCTTCCGCAGCTCCTCGTCCAGCTCTGCCTGGCACAGCACCAGGGCGGTGACGTTCATTTCCAGGGCCCGGCGGATCATATCCGGCTGATGCCCGCAGAATACGATGGAATCCTTCCGGCTCCACAGCAGGCTTTTCCGGCTCTGGGGCAGGGCGATGGTCACCTTGCCGGAGATGGTATCCACCTGGTCGCCGGCATCGTTGAGCACCTTGCCCTCCAGCACGGACAGTACGTTAAACAGGGGCACATCCACCAATTCCGCACCGGCAATCAAATCCATATTGTAGGTGGCGATGTAGTCCTTGGAGAGCATTCCGTACAGGGTGCCGTCCTCGTTGGCAACCGGCAGGGCGGTGATGTTGGGCTGAGCCTGGAACACCTTCCAGGCCTGGGCCACGGTTACGTTGGCATCCAGCACCGGAGGGGTATCGTAGTCCAGGTCCTGCACCTGGGTATACATACTGGTGATGCGCTTAGGGGCCTCGAAGCCGAAGCGATCCAGCACCAGCTGGGTTTCATCAGACACGCGGCCCAGACAGGCCGCCTTATACTCCCGATCTCCCACGGCGTTGCGCAGGGCCGCGTAGGCCATAGCCGCCACAATGGAGTCGGTATCCGGGTTGCGATGCCCGGTAACATAAATAGGATCCATAAAAGTCCTCCTTTGTAATCAAAATAAACAGGGAAACGAGAAAGTCGTCACTAGCTGCGGCAATCTGAAACACGGTATCGCTTTGGCTGAACGGTACTTACCCAAGCTTCTTTGCCTCTATTCTTCCAATGTAATCTCTCCGGTTAAATCCGTCGCAAAGAGTTTTTGAATCTCCTCCTGGTTCATCCCCTGGCCCAGGCCCCACATCAGCTTGGTGTAGGCGGCCTCGGAGGTCATATCCAGGCCCTGGATCACCCCAAGCTCCAGCAGCTTGTTCCCCACCTGATATACCCGCAGATCGGAGCTGTCATACAGGCACTGGGTTGTAATCACCACGGAAATCCCGTCCTCCACCGCCCGGCGGATTCCCCGCAGGCCCTTGTGGAGCACATTCACGCCGCCCAGGCCGAAGGCCTCAATCACGATGCCCTTGTAGCCCATGGCAGCCAGCATATCAAACACCGCAGGGTTCAGCCCCGGGGTCAGCTTTAAAAGAAATACCTCCCGGCACAGCTTCTCCTCCAGCCGGGGTGTCCCGGAAAGGGCAGGCAGGGCAGTGGGATCAATCACCAGGCCCCGGTTGCTGACGGTGGCAGCATAGCGGGCATTGACGCTTTCAAAAGCGGAAAAGCCGGCAGCCCGCACCTTTACCGCCCGGCAGCCCAGCATCACCTTCCGGTCAAAGGCCAGGAACACGCCCCTTGCGCCGGAGGCCGCCATGGCAAAGGCTGTGCGCAGGTTGGCAGGGCCATCGGAGAGCATATCCGTCAGGGGCAGCTGTGAGCCGGTAAACACCACAGGCAGATCGATATTCGGCAGCATAAAACTGACGGCGGAGGCGGTATAGGCCATGGTATCCGTCCCGTGGGACACCACGATTCCGTCAAAATCCCCTCGCGCTTCAAAAATACTCCGGGCAATCAGCTGCCACTCCTCCGGGGTGATGTTGGAGGAATCCAGGCAGATAATATCCTTCACGGTAATTTCGTAAAAGCTGCGCAGCCGTTCCAGTTCCCGCTCCATAATGTCGGCCTTCCGGGGCTCCAACCCCTCCCCGCCGGGGGTACAGGCGATGGTTCCGCCGGTGGTCAGCAACAGGATTTTCTTTTTCGTCATGGGTGCGCCTTTCTTGTAACCAATAGTATGCTAGCTAACATTATAGTATCAAAACAGCAAAAACGCAATAGAAAAATCCCCCCCCCTTGCGGGCGTAGTGGTTCGCTTTTGACGTGGCGCGGCGAAGCCGCCTTGCCTTCCCTAGTAGGGAAGGTGGCACGCGCGAAGCGTGTGACGGATGAGTTGTCTTCACGTTTCCGCAACAACTCTGTCCGATTGAACAGAAAAACCGTAGAAAGTTAGGCCGCATCATTCAACGGAAACGTTGTGTAATTTTGACACGCAGAGACTCCCCAGTCTCGCTTCGCTTTGGCTCCCCCTGTAGGGAGGCCAAGGCGCTGCGCGCCCTTCGTCATTGCTTTCTTAGCGCGCATGCTGCCCTTCCTTCGTCATTCCGAGGCAGTGACCGATGTCACTACTCCGCGCTAAGAGCCGCCTGCGGCGGTTGCGCTCTGTACACGCCTGCGGGCGTAGTGCCGTGGGAATCTTCTCCCCCCGCGATGAAAAGGGGTGGTACTTCGTCCGAGATTGCCACACCAGCGTGCGCGCTGGTTCGCAATGACACTTCTATCGTCATTCCGAGGCAGTGACCGATGTCACTGCCGTGGGAATCTTCTCTTTGCAGCAGCTGTACTGGTTGACCGGGCACACCAGCGGGCGCGGGGCTGCCACTGCAATGACGCGGGTGAGGGGGCGGACGAAGGAATTCTTTGCAGATTTTACAAATCCATCATTGCATTTTTGGCGTAGATATACTAGAATAAGGGCATCCTGAAGAAATCAAAGGAGGATGCGATATGAGCGTTTTGGTTACAGGCGGCGCCGGATATATCGGTTCCCATACCTGTGTAGAGCTGCTGAACAGCGGCTACGGCGTTGTCGTTATTGACAACCTGTGCAATTCCAACCCCGTTGCCCTCAAGCGGGTGGAAACCCTCACTGGCAAGAGCGTCACTTTTTATGAAGGGGACGTGCGGGACGAAGCCCTGCTGCGGAAGATTTTTGCCGAAAACGACATCTCCTGCGTCATCCATTTTGCAGGCCTGAAGGCCGTGGGTGAAAGCGTGGCAAAGCCCTGGGAATACTACGACAACAATCTGAACACCACCCTGATCCTGACCAAGGTGATGAAGGAAGTGGGCATGAAGAACATTATCTTCTCCTCCTCCGCCACCGTCTATTCCTCCGATAACGAAATGCCCCTGCGGGAAACAAGCCGCACCGGCGGCTGCACCAACCCCTACGGCTGGACAAAATATATGACCGAGCAGATTCTTTCCGGCATTTCCCACGCAGACCCCGATTGGTCTGTGGTGCTGCTGCGCTACTTTAACCCCATCGGCGCCCACAAGTCCGGTCTGATGGGCGAGGATCCCAGAGGCATCCCCAATAACCTGATGCCCTACATCACCCAGGTCGCCATCGGCCGCCGGGAGAAGCTCAGCGTCTACGGCAATGACTATCCCACCCACGACGGCACCGGCGTCCGGGACTACATCCACGTGGTGGATCTGGCAAAGGGCCATGTGGCGGCAGTGAAATATGCCACAGAAAACAAGGGCACCGAGGTCTTCAACCTGGGCACGGGCATTGGCTACAGCGTGCTGGATATGGTAAACACCTTTATGGAAGTGAACCATGTGGATGTGCCCTATCAGATTGTAGGCCGCCGGGCCGGTGATATCGCCACCTGCTATGCAGACCCCGGCAAGAGCGCCCAGGTGCTGGGCTGGAAGGCAGAGGAAACCCTCGCCGATATGTGCCGGGATTCCTGGAACTGGCAGTCCAAAAACCCTCAGGGCTACGGAGACAGGTAAGAGTAAACGGGACTGCCGTCCCCAAAAATGAGAAAGCAAACAACTGTCATTGCCGAGAGCGGGCCGGGCTCGCTGCTTCTGCAATGACAGTTTTTGCTTGTGCATTTGGAAATTTAAGGCCGCTTTGCAAGGCAGCCCTTTTATTGTGCCTAAGTGCTGTATTTGAAGTCTGTGGGGGCATTTTGACAGCACGATTTAGCAAAAAAGAATGGCTTTTTCCACGTATCTCTGGTATAATAGATGAAAACGGTTGCAAAACCACTGATAAAACCGTTTTCTCCCGGATGATGTCCGGAATCAAAAGCGATATTATGCAAGCACAGATTCCCTGGGGGAAATTGGGAAGGTGTATATTATGGGAAAGCGCGTTCAATCGGTTGCCCTGTGGCTGCTTATCCTGGCGGCGCTGCTGGGGGGCGTTTCCTGGCTGTTTTTGCCAAAGGACAACAGTGAAAAAGCGGGTATGGTGAATGAACTCACCACCGGCTATCTGACGGAGCCGGATAATACTCTGGACGTACTGGTGCTGGGGGACAGCCTGCCCTTGACGGACTTCGACCCCTGGGTACTTTGGCAAAAGAGGGGCATTACCTCTTATGTCTGTGCCGCCCAGGGACAGACGGCTCTGGGTTCGCTGGAGAATTTGGAACAGTTTTGCAGGCACCAGAAGCCCCGGGTGGTAATGGTGGAAACCAATCATCTTTACAGCAACTACGCAAAGCTGGATGTACTGACCCGCTGGGCTTCCCGCGTGGTTCCGGTGCTGCGGTATCATGATAACTGGAAGAAGCTCTCCCTAACCCAGATGCTTCGCCCGGTGCGCTACACCTACAAGCCTGCCGGCAGGGGGCATTTCCACCGGAAGCTAATGGTCGGGGTGACGGAAGCGGGGCGGGAGCCCTGGGGATATCGGGATCCCGAAATTCCAGCCAATGTCCAAAAAACGCTGACACAAATCAAGGCGCACTGTGACCGCATGGGTGCAAAGCTGATTCTTTTCAGTATGCCAAGCGTAATCAGTTGGGAGAAGGAAATGGCAGCACCGCTGGAAAAACTGGCAGGCCGGCTGCAGGTATCTTATTTGGAACTAAACCAAATAGATTTGGCCCTTAACTGGGAAACCGATACCATGGACGGGGGCGACCACCTGAACTATCTGGGCGACGAGAAGGTAAGTACTTATCTGGCCTCCTATCTGGCAGATACCGGCTTGCTGCAGGATCATCGGAGCGACCCTGCCTATGCCCAATGGAATACCGACTGTGCAAACTTTTTGGAGTTGGCAGAAAAAGCAACTGATTCGGTACGATGACCAGGCAAATACATATAAAAACTGTCATTCCGGGGTAGATTCGGAATGACAGTTTTTCTTTTGGCAGATTGCCCCATAAGGGTGCGCTGAAACCCTGTTTTCTATATTTTAGATAACATAGTCGTTCCCTACGGTGGACTGCCTTCTGTCCAGAATGTCCTGAAGGGTGATGGAATCCAGGTATTCGTTGATCACCCGGTCCAGGCCCTCCCACACGGGCTTGGTCAGGCAGTCCTGCTGCCTGGGGCAGGTAGTCGCGCCGGATTCCAGACAGGCAACGCTCGTAAGGCTAGTCTCCGTCACCCGGAGAATATCCCCCACGGTGTATTCCGAAGGCTTCCGGGCCAGGCGGTAGCCGCCCTGCACCCCCCGGGTGGTCTGCAAAAGGCCCGCCCGATTCAGCACGGGAATGATCTGCTCCAGATATTTTTTGGAAATGTCCTGCCGGGCGGCAATGTCCTTCAGCGCCACAAAGCCATCTGCACTGTGTTCGCTTAAGTCCAGCATCATCCGCAGGGCATAGCGTCCTCTTGTGGAAATCATTGCGTTCCGTTCCTTTCTTCTTCCGGCACAAAGTCCAGGGTGATGGATTTCAGCCGGGGCCGCAGCTGGGTAAATTTCACACCGGCAGACCGCATCATCCGTTTGGAAGCCAGGGTTGCCAGGGAGTCAGCATACTTATCGGAAAGATACAGCACTTCCTTCACGCCGCTCTGAATAATGGCCTTGGCGCATTCGTTGCAGGGAAACAGCGCCACAAACAGACGGCTGCCCTGAAGATTTCTGCCGTGGGCATTGAGAATGGCGTTGAGCTCCGCATGGACAACATAGGGGTATTTGGTCTGCTCCCCCTCCCGCTCCCAGGGATATTCGTCATCGGAGCAGCCCTTGGGCATTCCGTTGTAGCCGGTGGAGAGGATGATATTGTCCTGGGAGACAATGCAGGCCCCCACCTGGGTATTGGGATCCTTGCTCCGTCTGGCTGCCAGCATGGCAATGCCCATAAAGTATTCATCCCAGCTGATATAGTCTTCCCGTTTCATGACAATTCCTCCCAATTGTTTTGATTCCGTTCCAAGGGACTCTTTACAGCTTTTTCAGCGGCTCGGATTCGTCCTGGGCAATGAGCAGATCGGAAATGATATCGTTGGATACCAAAAATCCTCTGGGGGTCAGGTACCAGCGTCCGTCCTCACTCTGGGCGGTGCGGTAATAGGCCCGATATTTCAGCAGGATATCCTCCAGGGGCTTGAAGGGCAGCAGGAAGGTGCGCTCGTATTCCTCTTTATAGATGCCGGCAGTGGTGCGCAGCCGGAGCATCAGGTATTCTCCCGCCCGCTCCCGCAGGGGGATTTCCTGTACGTCCTCCATAATATTGCCGCCGGTGCGGATGCCCTGGATGTAGGCCTGCAGATCCCGCACCATGGTAAAGCGCTTGCCTGCAAAGTCCGAGCTGGCGCTGGGGCCGAAGCCCAGGTATTCGCCCCCCGTCCAATACTTGGTATTGTGCCGGGAGTAGAGGCCCTTGCGGCAGAAATTGGAAATTTCATACTGGCGGAAGCCCCGGTTTTGCAGCGCTTCTACCGCCGCCATATACATATCCGCCTGGGTATCGTCATTGGCAAGGTTTGCAAAATCCTTGATTTCATACAGAGGCGTTCCCTCTTCCACCTTCAGACCGTAGCAGGAGATATGCTCCGGGTTCAGGCGCAGCACGTTTTCCAGGGTTTCCTGCCAATCGTGAAGGGATTGCCCCGGCAGACCGTACATAAGGTCCAGGGAGACATTCCGGAAGCCCGCCTTGCGGATGCGCTGATAGGCAGTTACCGCCTGGGCATAGGTATGGGGACGGCCCAGCTTTTTGAGGATCTCATCGTTGTCGCACTGCACCCCCAGGCTTACCCGGTTGAAGCCCTCGGCTCTCAGCCGGTGCAGCAGCCGGTCGGTAACGGAATCCGGGTTCGCCTCAAAGGTGATTTCCGCGTCCGTTGCCACGTCAAAGCTCCGGCGCAGCTGGGTCAGGATAATTGCCAGGGCGTCCGCCCCAAAAAAGCTGGGCGTGCCGCCGCCAAAATACACCGTATCCACCCGATAGCCGGGGCACAGGGCGCCGGCCTCCTTGATATGGGCGCAGATTGCGTCCAGGTAGGCATCCATCAGGGCATCATCCTTGCAGGGCAGGGAATAGAAATCGCAATACTGGCACTTGCTGCGGCAGAAGGGAATGTGAATATAAATTCCCAAAGGGGTCTTGTTCATTCGTTTCGTTAAGATGGGCATGGGGTGCACCTCCTATGATTCAAGAAATTCATCCGGCAAAGGGGTTATTCATCATCCAGCTTCAGCACAGCCATAAAGGCCTCGGAGGGGACGGCAACGGTGCCAAAGGTGCGCATCCGCTTTTTGCCCTCCTTCTGCTTTTCCAGAAGCTTCTTTTTCCGGGTAATGTCGCCGCCGTAGCACTTGGCAAGCACATCCTTACGCAGGGCCTTGATGGTCTCCCGGGCAATGATCTTGCCACCGATGGCTGCCTGCACGGGGATTTCAAACTGGGCTCTGGGAATATTATCCTTCAGCTTTTCGCAGATCTTCCGGGCTCTGGGGTAGGCGTTGTCCGCAAAGAGGATGAAACTCAGAGCGTCCACCACATCGCCGTTTAAGAGAATATCCAGCTTGACCAGGCGGCTGGGCCGATAGCCCAGGAAGGTATAGTCCAGGCTGCCATAGCCCCGGGTGCGGGACTTGAGGGCATCGAAGAAATCGTAGATGATTTCGTTCAGGGGCATTTCGTAGTGGAGCTCCACCCGGTTGGCATCCAGGTATTCCATATTCTTGAATTCCCCCCGGCGGGCCTGGCACAAATCCATAATGTTGCCCACATACTCCTGGGGCGTGATCAGGCTGGCCTTAACAAAGGGCTCCTCCGCCAGCTCAATTTCCATGGGGTCGGGGTAGTCCAGGGGGTTATCCACCATCAGCACCGTGCCATCGGTTTTGGTCACCCGGTACACAACGTTGGGGGCGGTGGTGATGAGATCCAGGTTGTATTCCCGTTCCAGCCGCTCCTGGATGATTTCCATGTGCAGCAGCCCCAAAAAGCCGCAGCGGAAGCCAAAGCCCAGAGCAATGGAGCTCTCCGGCTCGTAGCTCATGGAGGCATCGTTTAGTTTGAGCTTCTCCAGAGCGTCCCGTAAATCCTGATACTTGGCGCCGTCTGCCGGGTACACACCGGAATACACCATGGGCTGCACCTGGCGGTAGCCGGGCAGGGGTTCGGCGGCGGGATTTTCCAAGGCAGTGATGGTATCGCCCACCCGGGTATCCGCCACATTTTTAATGGAGGCGGTGATGTAGCCCACTTCGCCGGCCCCCAGCTCTGCCCCGGGGGTCAGGCCAAGGGGATTCATGGTGCCCACTTCCACCACCTTATAAACTGCGCCGGTTGCCATCATTTTAATGTCCATCCCGGCCCGAACCGTGCCTTCCTTAATCCGGGTGTAGACAATGACGCCCCGGTAGGCATCGTACTGGCTGTCAAAGATCAGGGCCTGCAGCGGCGCGCTCCGGTCGCCCTTGGGGGCGGGGATATCCCGGACGATCATCTCCAGAACGGAATGAATATTAATGCCGTTTTTGGCGGAGATTTCCGGGGCATCCTCTGCGGGAATGCCGATGATATCCTCTACCTCGGCCTTGACCTCCTTGGGCCTTGCAGAGGGCAGATCGATTTTATTGATGACGGGCAGCACTTCCAGCCCTGCATCAATGGCAAGGTAGGTGTTTGCCAGAGTCTGGGCTTCCACCCCCTGGCTGGCATCCACCACCAGCACCGCGCCCTCGCAGGCGGCAAGGGAACGGGAAACCTCGTAGTTAAAGTCCACGTGGCCCGGGGTATCGATGAGGTTTAAATCGTAAGTTTCCCCGTTGTCGGCGGTGTAGTTCAGCTGCACGGCGGTGGCCTTGATGGTAATGCCCCGCTCCCGCTCCAAATCCATGGAGTCCAGCAGCTGTTCGGCTTTCTGGCGCAGGTCAACGGCCTTGCACTGCTCCATCAGCCGGTCTGCCAGAGTAGACTTGCCGTGGTCAATATGGGCGATAATGGAAAAGTTTCGGATGTGGGACAGATCCGTCATATTGGGCTACCTCTCTTGATAAATTGGGCATACAAATTGCATTTTATCAATTATAACGATTTTTTCCAGAAAAGTAAACCGTATGTTTTCACGAAAAATGGGGAAAACTCTAAGCGTCACCCAGAAAAATCCGACAATTTACGCAAAAAGGGAATTATTCTTTGAAAAAACCCTTGCCGAAAAAACATTTTCGGGGTATAGTCTTATGGCGTAAGAAAATGTTACACAGTCAGTAGTTTCGAGAAGACGAGAAGGGAAAGAATATGAGTACTGCCAAAAAGCCGACCAAGCCCACAGAAGACCTCCAGGCCTCCATGCAGGCCCTGATTCTAAAGGGCAAAAAAGAGGGCATGATCAAGGATACCGAGCTCAATGCCATCCTGGAAAAGATGCAGCTGTCTCCGGAAAAGATCGAAGAGATCTACGACCGGTTTGATTCCATGAATATTCAGGTCGTGACCACCGAGCTGGATATGGACGACAACCTGGATGTTTTGGGGGACGGCCTGGGAGACAACCTGGACGATGGCCTTGACCTGCGGAACATCGAAGAAGAAGAGCTCATCGACCCGGTGGATCTGGCGGCGGAATATAGCCTGGATGACCCCGTGCGGATGTACCTGAAGGAAATCGGTCAGGTAAAGCTGCTGTCTGCCGAGGAAGAGGTAGAGCTTGCCAAGCGGGTATCCGAGGGCGATCAGGAAGCAAAAAACAAGCTGACGGAAGCAAACCTGCGGCTGGTTGTATCCATTGCCAAGAAGTATTCCGGGCGCGGCCTGCACATCCTGGACCTGATTCAGGAGGGCAACACCGGCCTTATCCGCGCGGTAGACAAATTCGACTGGACAAAGGGAAACAAATTCTCTACATACGCCACCTGGTGGATTCGGCAGGCCATTACCCGTGCCATTGCCGACCAGGCCCGGACAATCCGGGTGCCGGTGCACATGGTAGAGGTAATCAACAAGGCCACCCGCTGCAACCGGAAGCTGGTACAGGAGCTGGGCCGGGAGCCCACTATGGAAGAAATTGCCGCCGAGCTGGGGCTGCCTGTGGAAAAGATCATCGAGGCCAACCGCACCGCTGCGGATACCCTGAGCCTGGATACCCCCGTAGGTGACGAAGAGGATACCTCCATCGGCTCCTTTGTGGAAGACGAGCGCACCCCCGGCCCTGCCGATGCCACCTCCAACGCCCTGCTTGCCGAGGCCCTGAAGGAAATTCTTGGGACTCTGACCGAGCGGGAAGCCGATGTGCTCCGGATGCGGTTCGGTATGTACGATGGTCGCACCCACACCCTGGAAGAGGTGGGCCAGATCTTCGGCGTCACCCGGGAGCGGATTCGCCAGATTGAAAACAAGGCCATCCGCAAGCTGCGCCACCCCAGCCGTGCAAAGAAGATTCGGGATTTCTACTGCTGAGCGTTTCCCCGCTGCTGTTTGCAGCGGGGATTTTTTGTTAAACAGGAGCGGCCTCATCCGTGGGGCTGTTAGGCTGACTGAGGGATTGATAAGTCCCTCCCCGTGTGGGGAGGGGTGGCACGGCGAAGCCGTGACGGGGTGAGGAGAGGACGCGGCAGTACCTTTAGGCAGTCTAAATACCCGGGGGATTGCCACACCAGTCTGAGGACTGGTTCGCAATGACAGGAAGAAGGTCGAGATTGCCACACCAGTGATATCGGTCACTGGTTCGCAATGACGGGCGGGAGGGCTAAGATTGCCACACCAGGAAAGAGGACTACTCGCGCTAAGAGCCGCCTTCGGCGGTTGCGCTCTATACACGACTGCGGGCGTAGTGGTTCACGATGACGAAGGATGGGACGTCTGCGCACCGGGAAAGCAATGGCGATGGGGTAAAGGGCCTGCGCGCTCCTTAACAAATGTTTTTGCATTTTTGACAAATAAAAATTTCAAGTTCTCCTTTCAAAGGGATTGCAAGGCCGTGGAAGGGATGCTATAATGAATCCATCTCGGCAGTCAGACTGCTTTTTGCAAAGGAAAAGAAAAGGAGCGATTCATCATGAAGGAAAAGAAAAAAATGTCCCTGGCTATGCAGATTTTCATAGCCATGCTGTTGGCAATCTTCACGGGGCTGCTGCTGCAGGGACGGGCGGATTTCGCCGACAACATCATCAAGCCCTTCGGCACGATCTTCCTGAACCTGGTTAAGTTCATCGTTGTTCCCATTGTCCTGTTCTCCATTATGTGCGGCATCATTTCCATGAGCGATATCCGCAAGGTGGGCGTCATCGGCCTGAAAACCGTGGTCTTCTATCTGTGCACCACTGCCTTTGCCGTTACCATCGGCCTGCTGGGCGGAAACCTCTTTAAGGGCCTGTTCCCGGTGATTGCCACCACCGACCTGACCTACGATGCTTCCGCTGCCGCCTCCTTTATGGATACCCTGGTAAATATCTTCCCCTCCAACTTCTTTAAGCCCCTGGTGGAGGCCAATATGCTCCAGGTGATCGTGATGGCTGTGCTTTTGGGTTTCTCCATCATTCTGGTTGGGGAAAAGAATGTCCGGGTGGTTGCCGCCTTCAATGACCTGAACGACATTTTCATGAAGTGCATGGAGCTGATCCTCAAGCTCTCCCCCATTGGCGTGTTCTGCCTGCTGTGCCCCATTATTGCCACCAACGGCACCGCCATCATCGACTCTCTTGCCATGGTGCTGCTGACGGCCTATATATGCTACATTTTCCATGCGCTGCTCGTCTACTCCCTGACGGTGAAGACCATGGGCGGCATGAGCCCCATTACCTTCTTTAAGGGTATGATGCCCGCAATCCTCTTCGCCTTCTCCAGCGCCTCTTCCGTAGGTACGCTGCCAATCAACATGAGCTGCACCGAAAAGCTGGGCGCTAAGAAGGAGGTTGCCTCCTTTGTGCTGCCCCTGGGCGCCACCATCAATATGGACGGCACTGCCATCTATCAGGGCGTGTGCGCCATCTTTATCGCTTCCTGCTATGGCATTCAGCTGACCCTGCCCCAGATGCTCACCATCGTGCTCACCGCTACCCTGGCCTCTATCGGCACTGCCGGTGTTCCCGGTGCGGGCATGGTGATGCTTGCCATGGTGCTGACCTCCGTGGGCCTGCCTGTGGACGGCATTGCCCTGGTTGCAGGCGTTGACCGCATCTTCGATATGGGCCGCACCACCGTGAACATCACCGGTGACGCCGCCTGCGCCATGGTGGTTTCCAACCTGGAAGATAAGCGGGAAAAGAAGCTGGCTGCCAGGAAGTAACCGAAACATACAAAGGGCTGTTAAAAACACGTCATTGCGAACCGGCGCAGGCCGGTTCGCAATCGCATTCTCTTTCAATAGAGAACTTAGCATTGCCGCACCGGGAAGGTGCGCAGGCGGGCTGTGACCATGTGTTTTTAACGGCCCTTTTTCCTTTGCTTCTATTTTCCTTTTTGAACAAAAATAACCCCCGTTATTTTGCTCGAAAGGGAATTGACGTTGTGCCCCCTTGCTGGTATGATAGCCCTGTAAGCAAGAAAGCAGAGGAGGGAACAAAAATGCGTATGTATGCTTACCTCTGGCTGGGTCTGCTGATCGGATTTCTGGTGATGGAGGGCGCAACCGTGGCTCTGGTTTCCGCCTGGTTTGCGGCAGGCGCCCTGGTGGCGGCCGTTGCTGCGCTGCTGGGTGCATCGCTGCCACTGCAGATTGGGCTCTTTCTGGGGGTTTCCATTGTGCTTCTGGCGCTGCTCAGGCCCATGATAAAGAAGTACCTGAACCCCACCATTCAGAAAACCAATGCAGACTCCCTGGTTGGCAAGGAGTGCCCGGTAACGGAGGAAATATGCAATCTCCGCTCCCAGGGCCAGGTAAAGATCAATGGAATGACCTGGAGCGCCCGCAGCGCAGCGGGGGAGGATATCCCGGCAGATTCCATTGTAAAAATCGAACGGATCGAGGGCGTCAAGCTGATCGTTTCCCCGGTATCCGTTCCCGAAAAAGTGTAAAATAAGGAGGATTCTTTATGGGTTTTTTCATTCTCGTTCTGATTGTTCTGGCAATCATCATTGTCGTCACCAATATTGCCGTTGTTCAGCAGTCCCGGGCTTATGTCATTGAGCGGCTGGGTGCATTCCATACCGTGTGGGGCGTGGGTATGCACTTTAAGGTTCCCTTCATCGACCGCATTGCCCGGAAGGTCAGTCTGAAGGAGCAGGTTTTGGACTATCCCCCTCAGCCTGTGATTACCAAGGATAACGTTACCATGCAGATTGATACCGTTGTCTACTTCCAGATTACCGACCCCAAGCTCTACTGCTACGGCGTGGAGCAGCCTATGATGGCTATGGAAACCCTGACTGCCACCACCCTGCGTAACATCATCGGCGACCTGGAGCTGGACCAGACTCTGACCAGCCGTGACGTCGTCAATACCAAGATGCGCTCCATTCTGGACGATGCCACCGACCCCTGGGGCATCAAGGTCAACCGTGTGGAGCTGAAAAACATCCTGCCCCCTGCCGACATCCAGAACTCCATGGAAAAGCAGATGAAGGCTGAGCGTGACCGCCGTCAGTCCATCCTTCAGGCCGAGGGCCAGAAGAAGTCCGCCATTCTGATTGCCGAAGGCGAGAAGGAATCCGCCATTTTGAAGGCCGATGCCGAAAAGCAGGCCGCCATTCTCCGGGCCGAGGCCGAGAAGCAGGCTGCCATCCTGAAGGCCGACGGCGAAGCCCAGGCCATCCGCTCCGTGCAGCAGGCCCTGGCTGACTCCCTGGAAATGCTGAACGAAAAGGCCCCCAACGACAACGTGCTGAAGCTCAAAGCAATTGAAGCCATGCAGAAGATTGCCGACGGTCAGGCCACCAAGATTATCATCCCCAGCGAGATGCAGGGCCTTGTAGGTCTTGCCAACGGCATTGTAGAAGGTACCAAGTAACCCCATCCGCCGCCGTGAAAAACCGGCGGCGGTTTTCAGAAGGAGCGTTCCCTATGGAAAAGCGTTTTGTAAAAATCTATTCCCAGGGCTTTGCAGGGTCTATGGAAATCTGGGTGGACACCCAGACCGGTGTCAATTATTTGTTCCAGCAAAGCGGATACAGCGGCGGCCTGACGGTTCTCCTGGACCGGGACGGCAAGCCCGTAGTTTCCGCTCTGCCGGTGCAGAAAGAGAAATAAACACAGTGGGCTATCCCCGTTTTCCGGGGATAGCCTTTTCTGCCCCCAGGTAGAGCTTTCCGGCGGCCCAGGCCAGAGGAATCCACATCAGGAAAAACCGGGGGCAGATCTGCCCCTGGTAGTTGCCGGGAAGCCCCCGGTAATCCCATACGGCGTAATTCCGGTTGAAGAGCATTCCTGCCGCCAGCTCTACCGTGGTGATAATTCCCGCCCCTGCCACCGGACGGAGAAGCCCCGGCAGCCTGGGCTTTACCTTTTCCAGTTTGCCCAGGAGCAAAAAGCATACGCCGCCGGCAAAAAACATACTGATATGGCTTCTGCCCCGGTAAAGGAGCTCAATTGCCACATAACCCGCACCCCCCAGAAGAAACATGGAAAGGGTTTCTATCCACATCCAACCTCACCTCACGGAAGAGCATTCCCGTTTTTTTCTAAAAAAATACAATTGAGCTCTTGACAAACCGTGCCCCTTCGTATATAATACAGAAGCTGTTTCGGCGGTGCCGAAATTTGCATTGACCACATGGCGGCATAACTCAGTTGGTAGAGTAGCCGGTTCATACCCGGTATGTCATCTGTTCGAATCAGATTGCCGCTACCAGGCCCGTTGGTCAAGCGGTTAAGACACCGCCCTTTCACGGCGGTAACATGGGTTCGATTCCCGTACGGGTCACCATGACGCGCAAATACGAACCATGCACATTGTGAGGAATGTATTTGCGTTCACTGAAAAAATCCCACCTGAGTAATCAGGTGGGATTTTTTTACACCAAAACATTCTGTGGCGTATGAACAAAGCGGCTTCATAGGTTCGCTATAGATGAAAATGCGTGATATTTGGTTTATTCACCAAATATCACGCATTTTTATTTTTCCCGATGCATTATGCCGTCATAGACATCATCTTCCAGCTGCAAGTTGATAATGAGTCTTGCAATAATCTTTTATACTCGCGCATAACGCCGTGTAATTTCGTAGATCCGCGCTGTCAGCGCTTCGGAAAGATAATCCTTTCCCGCCCGCCAAGTCCAGTTGGCAGATGACAGTGTACCCGGGAAATTCATGCGGGCCGCACCGTCCAATGCCAGATAGTCCTGCATCTGGATCACGCAGAGCTTGCTGACCGATCCCATAGCGCCCCGGATCATACCCCAGGCAAAACCCTCTTCTTCGTTGAGGCCCAAATAGTTCTTTGCTAACGCCACATCCTGCGGATCCGCTTCCGAAAGCCACTGGGCAAGGGTCATATTATCGTGGGTACCCACATAGCAAACCGAATTGACTGGGTATGTATGGGGCAAATAATCCGATTCCTCCCGGGAATCAAAGGCAAACTGAAGAACCTTCATGCTGGGATAACCGGAATCCAGCTGGAGCTGCCGCACCTCCGGCGTAACATAGCCCAAATCTTCCGCAATAAAGTCCAGATCCGGTAATGCTGCCTGAATGGCTTGAATATAATCCAGGCCGGGGCCTTTCATCCACTGACCACCCGCAGCGGTCTTGTCACCCGCTGGAACGGCCCAGAAGCTCTCAAATCCTCTAAAGTGGTCCAGACGCACCACATCATACATTCTGGCCGCAGCGGTCAGCCGGCGGATCCACCAGGCAAATCCGGTTTCTTTCATTTTATCCCACCGGTACAGGGGATTGCCCCAAAGCTGACCATCGGCTGTAAAGGAATCCGGCGGACAGCCTGCAACCGCTGTGGGGCGGCAATTACCGTCCAGCTGAAACAGCTCAGGCGCGGACCAAACATCCACGGAATCCAGAGGAACATAAATCGGAACGTCACCGATGATTTTAATGCCCCGCTGGTTCGCATAGCTGCGCAACGCCTTCCATTGCCTGAAAAACTGATACTGGAGGAAGTAGTGGAACTGAACCGAATCACGCATTTCCTCACGGGCGCTGGCAAGAATTTCAGGGAGACGCTTCATAAGACTGAGGGACCATTCATACCAGGGAGTGCCATGATTTTTTTCTTTCAGGGACATAAACAGCCCGTAATCCTCCAGCCAATCCGCGTTTTCACTGATAAACTGGCGATATTCCTCGTTTTCAGAAAAGCGTTCATAGGCAAGATGCAGCAGTTTGCAGCGGTTCTCAAACAGACAGCCAAAATCCACACGGTTTTCATCCCGGCTCCAGTTTACCGCATCCACTTCCTCCTGCAACAGCAGTTGCTCCTGGATCAGCATATCCAGATCGATCAGATAATGATTGCCCGCAAAGGAGGAGAATGCCTGATAAGGGGAGTCGCCATATCCGGTGGGGTTCAGAGGAAGCACCTGCCAATAAGATTGGCCCGCTTTGTATAAGAAGTCCACAAATTCATAGGCACACTTTCCCATGCTGCCAATGCCATAGGGACTGGGTAATGATGTGACATGCATCAAAATTCCACTTTTTCTCATACTTTCCTCCTTAGTCATCATCAATACGCCGTGTACTTTCCCGTTGATGCAGGGCATAGGGAACGGCTTCATGACAGGCATGGCCCCCATGTTCGATACGGTCAATCAGGATCTCCACACTTCTCTGGGCCATTTTCTGCGCCGACTGGATGACAGTTGATAGTTCGGGAACCAGAAATGAGCCCAACCGCAGGCCATCAAAGCCCATCACAGATACATCTTTGGGAACCCGCAGACCGTTATTATGAAGCGCCCGAATGGCGCCGATGGCCATAACATCCGCAATAGCAAACAAGGCGGTAAACTTCCGGCCATTGGCAATCAGCTGCTGGGTGGCATTGTATCCATCCTGGTATGAGAAACGAACATCCTGATAGTCCAATTCTTCGTCATATTCAATTCCATGATTCCGGAAAGACTGCATGCAGCCCTCATAGCGAAGGCGGCTGGTATCGGACACTTCCCGGTTACCGCCCACGATCACAACTTTTCTGTGACCCAGAGCAATCAGGGAATCCATGGCGCAGCGGGCAGCCTGGCGGTCATCGGTGGACACACTGGAAAGGTTATCAAAGGGCAATCCGGACGCATCGTTGGACACCAGAACACAGGGTATTTCGATTTTACCAAAGTCCTTCAGGAAATTTTGGCTGTTTCCGCCCAAGAACAGAATACCCAGCGGTTTCTTTTCCCGGCATAACTGGATTGCCCGCAGAACTTCGTTATTATCCTCGTCCATATAGTCCACATGGAGGGGATAGTGCGTCTTATCGATCAGCGCCTGAATGGTTTCGATCATTTCGGCAAACATCTCGTTGGAAGTACCTTTTACCACCACCAGTATGGAGTTAGCATGCTGCTTCAGCTGCTGTGCGTTGGTGTTGATCTGGAAACCGCTTTCTTTTACCAGCCGGTTGATCTCTTCACGCGCCTTATCGCTGACATTGGGATGATTATTCAGCACTCTGGATACAGTGGCGACACTGTATCCAGACTTTTCTGCCAGATCTTTGATGGTCATAGAATGACCTCCTTTGCATGTCGTGGGATATCAGCCCTTTACAGCACCAGCCACAACACCTTTGATGATATGCTTCTGGCAGATCAGGTAAACGACGATGATGGGCAGAACGGTCAGCATAATACAGGCCATCATGGGACCCATTTCAACACGACCGTAGCTTCCCTTGAAATACTGGATCAGAATCGGAATGGTGGTGTATTTCTTACGGTCCAAAACCAGATAGGGCAGCAGATAGTCATTCCAGACCCACATAGTTTCCAGAATACCAACTGAAATCATAGTGGGTTTCAGCACAGGAAGGACAATCATAAAGAAAGTCTGCAAGGGGTTACAGCCGTCAATCATCGCCGCTTCCTCAATTTCCAGCGGAATTGATTTCATAAAACCCGCAAACATAAACACAGCCAAACCTGCGCCAAAGCCAAGATAGATCACCCAGATATTCCAAGGCGTATTCAGATTCAACTGGTCAGAGGTGGCTGCCAGTGTGAACATCAGCATCTGGAACGGCACCACCATGGAGAACACAAACAGAAAATACACCAGTTTCGTGAAGATATTTTCAACACGGGTGATAAACCATGCACACATGGAGCAAAACAGCAGAATCGCTGCCACAGAAGTGATGGTAATCACCAGGCTGGTGAAAAATGCATCCACAAAGCCCTTGGAGCTCACTGCATTGACGAAGTTCTGCAGACCTGTAAATGTTTCTGCAGTGGGCAGATCAAAAGCGGTATTGGTAGAGATCGCGGTTTCTACCTTCAGGGAATTGAACAGGATCATGATGACAGGGTACACCCAAACAATGCTGAGAACCGTCAGAATGATTGTCATTAGAGTATCGGAGATCGATTTTCTGTTCTTCATTACTGCTGCACCTCCTTGGAGCGGGTAGCCTTAAGCTGAATCATGGAAATAGCGATCACCATGATGCAGAACACCACTGCCTTGGCCTGACCGATGCCCTTCCAGGCTGCACCTGAGCGGGCATAGAAATTATTATAGATATTCAGAGCCAGCATTTCGGTGGCGTGGTTGGGATCACCGCCGGTCAGCGCCAGGTTCTGGTCAAAGAGCTTGAATGAATTGGTCAGAGTCAGGAAGAGACAAATGGTGATGGAAGGCATCACATTGGGGATCTTCACCTGGAACAGGGTCTGGGTGGGGGTAGCGCCATCGATTCGGGCCGCCTCAATCAGTTCGTTGGGAATGGACTGAAGGCCAGCAATGTAAATGATCATCATATATCCGATCTGCTGCCAGCACATCAGAATGATCATGCCCGAATAGCCGGCTGAGGTGTTCAGTGCAATCAGAGGAGCACCCACTAGGCTCAGAACACAGTTAATCAAAATATTCCAGATATAGCCAAGCACAATACCGCCGATCAGATTGGGCATAAAGTAGACAGTGCGGAACACATTGGTTCCCACGATTCCCTTTGTCAGGGCGAGGGCGATCGCAAAGGCCAGCACGTTGATCAGGACGGTGGATACCACTGTGAAGCTTGCAGTAAAGGTCAAAGAATCCCAGAACTGAGCATCCTGAAATACCTTGATATAGTTGCCGATGCCCACCCAGGCAGCTTTATTGATGGTAGTAAACTTACAGAATGACAGATACAGGCCTTCGGCAAACGGGACTACAAAACCGATTATGAAGGCACAAAATGTAGGCAGCACAAAAAGCGGCCACCATTTCTTTGTTGCTTTGATCAAAAGTATCTCCTCCTAATATTTTTTAATAACAAAACTCAAATGCCATACCATATAGCATCTCACTTCTGTTATTAAAGGATGAGGGTGGGCAGTGGCCCACCCTCATTTAGAATTGAAAATTAGCCCAGCAATGCGTACTCGGAAGCCCAGCCGTCAACGAATGCCTCAACAACCTTTGCCCAGTTGTCGTCGGTCTGGTCAGCAGCGTAAGCAGTCAGAGCGGAGCCGACACCGTTCTTCCACTCTTCGGAAGGCATGGTGGTGAAAGTCCAGGAGACGGGGTTCTTGCCAGCAGCAGTGTAAGCCGCGTCCTGCTTAACGAACAGGTTTGCAGTCTCAGCAGCAGTGTCGAAGGGGATAACGAAGCCCATGTCGTTTGCCAGAGTTTCAGCACCCTCGGTGACACACCAATTGATGAAGGTCAGAGTAGCAGCGATGTCTTCCTCGGAAGCATCCTTGTTGACACACCAGAAGTTCTCACAGCCGGTGCACAGACCCTGGTTAGCCTCGTCGCCAGCGCCCACGTAGATGGGGATCATAGCCAGCTCGTCATCGGTGAAGGTGCCCTTCAGGTTGCCGTACTCCCAGGAACCGTTCTGGAAGAAGACAGCCTTGCCAGCCAGGAACTCGTTACGGGAGTCGTCGCCCGTTTTAGCGGACAGCTCAGAGGGAGCGCAGGTGGAGTTGTTGATGTACAGATCAAAGATCTGACGGTAGTTGTCCAGATAAGTACCCTTGATTTCCTTGGTGGTGTTGATGCCGTCTGCCTGGTACTCGAAATAGATGGGCAGGTTTGCCAGGTGGGTCTTGAATCTCCAGTCGGAGGAGGGATCCATACCGGCGGAGGAGAATGCGGAGAAGCCCAGCTCAGCGGAGCGAGCGGTGATGTCTTCAGCGACCTTCTTCAGATCAGCAAAGGAAGCGATGTCTTCGACCTTGTAGCCTGCCTTCTCCAGCAGGGTCTTGTTGGTGATGATGCCGTAGGACTCGATAACATAACCGATAGCCATAACAGCACCGTCCTGCTTCAGAGCAAAGGAGTCATTGGTCAGGTGGCTGTAGATGTCGGTACCGGACAGATCGTAGCAGTAGTCAGCCCAGTTAGCCAGAGCGTTGGGGCCGTTGACCTGGAACAGGGTGGGAGCCTCAGTCTTGCCCATTTCGGCCATCAGAGTCTCTTCGTAGGTGCCGGAAGCAGCGGTCAGAACGGTGACGGGAACGCCAGTCTCTGCAGTGTATGCAGCAGCCAGCTTCTGCCAAGCTTCGTCCTGTTCGGGCTTGAAGTTCAGGTAGTAGACGGAACCGGTTGCTGCGGGAGTCTCTTCCTTGGCAGCCTCGGTAGCAGCGGGGGCTTCAGTAGCTTCAGCCTTGGGAGCTTCAGTAGCAGCGGGGGCAGTATTGCCGCCGCAAGCAACCAGACCCAGAACCATAACCAGAGCCAGCAGCATTGCAATCAGCTTTTTCATTGTGTTTCCTCCTAGATATGTTGTTAGTTGTATACTTAATCGGCCAAAGCCGCATAAGCCAATGATATTCATCCTGTTGCACATGTAACAGGAGAAACACGCTCTGATACAAGCGCAGGAGTTTTTATTCACCATTTGTAAACGATTTCATGGCTGTTACATTTAATATAGCCCCTCCCGTTTGCAAATGCAACCACAAATTGAATATATTTGAAAGATTCTCCTATTTCGCCAACAGAATCATTCGTCATTTGTGCATTCTGTACATCTCCCTGTAATGTAATCGGTTTCACACCCTGCTGCGTGATTAGGCCTCAGCTTTATTTATGATGAGTAAAGTGTAGTATTTGTATTCCGAGTGCCGTCGCTCACCATGAAAAAGCCCCGGCAACTTCGGTTGCCGGGGTTTCTTCGTTTTTTGCAGACAGGTGCAAGGACAAAAAAGAGGGGCTGTTTTGCAACAGTCCCTTTTATTCAGGCCTTTTTCGGGGGCCTTCTTCTCAATTCGCCCTTGCGGTTGAACCAAAACATGGCAAGGCCATTGATGGCAGCCGTTGCCAGCAGGGCCAGAACCGCCTGCCAGATCAGGCACTTCACCGTCAGCCAGGCCATGGCCTCTATTTCCATAGTGGGAAAGCGCATACTGATAATCAGCATGATGACAGACAAAATAAGTCCCAAGGCACCTAAAATCATGCCAGCAATGCGCTGGGTGAACTGCCAGGCATTGACGGAGCCCATGCCATAGAAGCAGCGATAGCCAAAGTAATAGTTTGCCTCCTTCGGGGCAAGGAACAGATAGCACAGCCCCAATATCAGCAGGAGCACCGGCCCAAGCATCACGCAGATCCGGCACACCAGCAGGACACGGCTGAAAACGGAATCCATCTGGGGCAGCAGAGCAGCGGGGTCCAGGCCATCCAGCCCTTGCAGAGCTCCCTTAATGGCATCCAGATCCAGGGCCGCCTCAGTGGCAGCGGTGGCAATTGTGGTAAGCATTATTTTTCCTCCAGGAATTTGCTGATCTCTTTCATAAAGCTGTTGGCATCCTGAAACTGGTGATAGATGGAGGCGAAGCGGATATAGGCCACCTCGTCCACAGGCTTTAGCCGCTCCATGACCATTTCCCCCAGGCGCTCGGTGGTAACCTCCCGCTCCAGAGAATTCTGCACGGTCTGCTCGATCTCGGAGGCGATGCGCTCCAGCTCTACAATATCGGCCTTCCGCTTATCAAAGGCCCGGATCATGCTGTTGACGATTTTATTTTTATCAAAGTTTTGGCGGGAGCCATTGCGCTTGACCACCAATATCGGCAGATTTTCCACCACCTCGTAGGTCGTAAACCGATGCTGGCAGCGGCTGCATTCCCTGCGCCGCCGGATGCTGAGCCCGTCATCGGAATGGCGGGAATCCACAACCTTGCTTTCCTGATCACCACAAAACGGACACCTCATGGCACAAGCTCCTCTACATGGGAATTCTTGTATATGATTATACCAGATTGGCAAACCGGTGTAAAGCCCCCATTTCACCCTTACTTTTTCCTTTTATAAATGATTTGCAGTAGTATTTGGAGGAAAAGGGAAATTATGCACGATGGCCCAATACCCCTTCCCCTTGCAAATTGCAGGGAGCATACCCGTTTGGCTGCTGTGTTTACCGCCTTCCCGGCCCGGTCAAAAGCCGGTAGAGCCGTACCAACCGGGGATAGGCGTAGGAGAAAAATGCCTGATAGGCAGAGCAGTAATAGTTCAGGCGAATGCCGTCTTCAAAATAGTCCCGGTCTCTGCGGCAGCCGCCCCGGCACAGTGCAAACCACTGGCAATCCTTGCAGGCGTCTGCCACGGGCAGGCTCTGCTCAATAAAGCCAAGCTCCTTTCGCCGAACGTCCACCGCTTCAACGGTGTCCTCAGCCAGATTGCCAATGCGGTAGCGGTCCAGCATATAAAAGTCGCAGGGATAGGTGCTGCCGTCCGCCTCTATCACATACTGCATCCCGCATCTGCCCGCCATGCCGCAGGCTTCCGGTGCCTGCCCGTCAAGAAGGAACAGCAGATTATCAAAGTACCGGTGGTACTGCTTGTTCCCTGCCATAGCCTCCTCATACCACAGGTCAAAGGCCTGCTTTAGGTATTTTTCAAAGAGCTCCGGTGTAAGTGACCAGTGCTGACTGCCCCTCTGCTCTTCCAGCGGGTCCAGACAGGGGATAAACTGCTGATAGCGGAATCCCTTTTTCTGAAAAAAGCTGTGAATGGAGCGGTAATTTCGCACCGTATTTTTGGTGATGACCGCGAGAATGTTGTATTCAACCCGGTGCTGCTCCAGTATTTCAATGGCGTGGATAACCCGCCCAAAGGTTCCCTTCCCTGCGGCATCCATCCGGTTGCGGTCGTGAACCTCCTTGGTGCCGTCCAGGGAAATCCCGATCAGGAAACGGTTCTCCGCGAAAAAGGCTGCCCAGGCGTCATCGATGAGCAGACCGTTGGTTTGCAGGGAAAAATGCAGCCGGGCGTGATTCTTGTTTTTTGCCTTTGCTTCCGCTACGGCAAACCGGAAAAAATCCAGCCCCGCCAGAGTCGGCTCACCCCCCTGAAAGGCAATGGAGCATTCCCCGGTGGCGGCATCCAATGCGTGCTCCAAAACCGCAGAAATCGTCTGCCTGGACATAATGCCATAATTGGGTACCTGGCGTTTGCTGGTCTCATCGGCATAGAAGCAGTATTTGCAGCGCATATTGCACATACCACTGGCGGGCTTTATCAGCAGATTGATCGACCGCATGAGATCCCTCCCATCTTTCGGCAGTGTGCGCATTGCCTCGGAATGACATTTCTTTTTTTGCAACGGCCCCATTTTGTTTTGGAAGAGTCAGCTAATCCAGATTTTCCGTGCGTCCGGCATAAATACGTTGATATCCACGTCGCCCTGGATGCCGGGAACGCGACCGGTGCAGGTGTACTGCCACATTTCTACCCGGAAGGGGTAGGTCATCCGGTCCTGATACAGGGCCAGCCAGAAGGGGTAGTCCTCCAGCTCGTTCAGATACATCCGCTTGTCGCTGAGGGTCCAGTTGAAGTATATCATGGGCTGATAGCCAAATTCCGTCATCACCTGGCAGAAGTGCTTCTGCATATCCGTCAGGGTGCGGGCGTCCACGTAGGCCGTCCGGGCGGTATCGCTGATATATTCCCAGTCCAGCACAATGGGCATGGTCAGCTGAAAATCCCCCAGGGCTTGCATAAAGAAGAAGATTTCGTCGTCCACCTCGTCGATGCTGGTGGCCTGGGAGAAGAAGTAAGCGCCCACTTCCAGTCCGGCCTTTTTGGCCCCTTCCAGATTCTGCTTGGCGTATTCATCCACGACCATATTGCCCGCTGCTCCGTAGCCCCGGTAGCCCAGGCGGATCATGGCAAAGCGGATGCCGGAATTCTTCACCTGCTTCCAGTCGATTTCCCCCTGGAAGGAGGAAACGTCAATTCCAGGGAAGCTGTCCTGCCGGGTGCAGTAGAGATAGTTCTGCCGGTCGTATTGAAAATCCCATTTTGTGTAGGGATTGGCCTCCGGCGGGATGGTGGGCTCGGTGGTTTCTTCGGTCACGTCCTCCGTCGGCTCCAGGGGGTCTACCTCTTCCCAATTCTGCTCCGATTCCCGGATGTGCTGCAGCAGCGCTTCCGGGTCAGAGGCTTGCCCAAAATAGGGAACACAGGCTGCCACAACCCCAATGAGTACCACCAGGCAAGCAAGGGCAATGATCGCCATCACCGCTTCCGGGCGGAGGGGCTTTTTTTCTTTTTCCATAGGCCACCTCGTATTTTTGTAGCTTTCGTCCGATTATATCATATTTCCCCCATTTCGCCAAGAGGCATTCAGAAATGTTTACACAATGGTTTTTTCTTCCCGGCGGGAAAGCGGATAATTGACAGCGCCATCAAAATTGGGTATCATACTAAGTAGAAGAACAGGCTCTTCATTTTTTGGAAAGGCGTGGTGAATATGAAAAAGAAGGACGCTGCCCAGCTGGCAAAGCTCCTGCTAACTCCGGTGTTGATGATTCTTCTGGGAATTGTACTGATGGTGCGCCCGGACTCTGCCTCCGCACTGGTGGGCAGAATTGTGGGCTGGATTTTGATCCTTCTGGGGGGCGGACTGATTATCAGCGCCCTGAGAACCAAGGATACCCTGGCGGGAAAGATTTTCTTCGCCGCCGTTGCCCTGGCTGCTGGTGTGTGGCTGGTGCGCAATCCCCTGCGGATGGCTGCCGCCATTGGGCGGATTGCCGGACTGCTGATTCTCATTCGCGGGGTGCAGGATATTATCAATGCCTCCCGCTGGAAGTGCGGAATGCGCTATGCCCTGATTTCCGCCATTGTGGGCGCGGTGCTCATTGTGCTGCCCATGACCACCTCCCGGGTGGTGATGGTGCTGTTGGGGGTTCTGGTGACGTTCCTGGGAGTCCTTATGGCACTGGATCGGCTGAAGCCCGGCAAGCTCCTGTCTGACGGGGGCAACATCATCGATTCCCAATGAGATTTGCCGCCTGTCGTCTGTCCGGCCTTACCGGGCATCAGGCCGGAAGAGCGTTATTGGAAACCCTTTACCGGGAGGAAACCGGAAAAGAGCTGCCGCCCATTCACATTTCCCCGGCGGGCCGCCCCTATTTTCCGGGGAGCGACTACCGCTTTTCCATTGCCCATACCTCCCGCCATGCCCTGTGCGTGCTGGGGAAGCACCCCGTGGGGCTGGATGCCGAAGAGCTTGACCGGCGGGTAAACCTGCGGCTTGCCCAGCGGGTACTGTCGGATACGGAGCTTGCCCAGTTTGAAAAAGCGCCGGATAAGCGCCGGGCAATCCTGCAATTCTGGGTGCTGAAAGAAGCCCAGGTCAAGTGCACCGGTCTGGGACTCCGGGGCTTTCCAAACCGTACCCATTTTCGGCTGGATGACCCCAGAGTGTGGGAGTGGGACGGATGCCTGATCGGAATGATTGTCAAGGAAAAGGAGACAAATAATGCTGTTTGATACCCATGCCCATATAGATGACCGGGCCTTTGACCCGGACCGGGAGCGCCTTCTGGAGGCGCTCCCCCAAAAGGGCATCGGACTTCTGGTAAATCCCGGCTGCACGTTGGCGTCTTCCAGGGCGGCCTGCGATCTGGCTCGGGAATACCCCTACATCTATGCCGCCGTGGGTTCTCACCCGGATGCTGCGGACGAGGTGACCGAGGCGTGCCTGGAGGAATACCGCTGCCTGGTAAGAGAGAACCCCAAGGTGGTAGCCATCGGCGAAATTGGCCTGGACTACCACTATGAGGATATCCCCAGGGAAATCCAAAAGCGGGCCTTTCGGATGCAGCTGGATCTGGCAAGGGAATTAAATCTTCCCGTCATTGTCCATGAGCGGGAGGCCCACGAGGACGGACTGAATATTCTCCGGGATTATCCGGAGGTGACAGGGGTATTCCATTGCTTTTCCGGCTCGGCGGAAATGGCGCGTCAGCTGGTAAAAAAGGGCTGGTATGTGGGCTTTACCGGGGTGCTGACCTTTAAGAATGCCCGCCGGGCACTGGAAGCTGCCGCTGCCGTGCCCAGAGACCGGGTGGTTATCGAAACGGACTGCCCCTATATGTCCCCGGAACCCTTTCGGGGGCAGCGGAATGACCCGGGAAAAGTCTACCGCATGGCCCAGGCTCTGGCGGCCCTGTGGCAAATTTCCCCGGAGGAAGCCCAGGCCATCACTTATGAAAACGGAAAGCGCCTTTACCGTTTGGAGTAAGAGGAATTCGGCCCAATGACGGAGCGCCTTGATTTTTTAGCCGTTCAAATTTTTCGGAATAAGCAGCTATAACAAACGTTATGTAAACAAAGACAGGAGGAACCATGCCGCAATTCACCAAACGGGCGCTGGAGGAATCCCTGAAGCACCTGCTTCTGAAAAAGCCCCTGAACAAAATCACCATCAACGACATCACCGAGGACTGCGGCATCAACCGCATGACCTTCTATTACCACTTTAAGGATATTTACGATCTGGTGGAATGGTCTTGCCTGGAGGATGCCCAGCGGGCTCTGGACGGAAAAAGTACCTACGATAGCTGGCAGCAGGGATTTGTGCAGATTTTCCAGGCGGTGCTGGATAACAAGCCCTTTATTATGAATGTGTACCGCTGCGTCAGCCGGGAGCAGGTGGAGCGGTATCTCACCCCGCTGACGGACAATCTGCTGATGGGGGTCATCAACGAGCTGTCCAAGAATATGGTGGTGCGGGACGAAGACAAGGCCTTTATTGCCCGGGTCTTCTCTTATGCCTTTGTGGGGCTGATGCTGGACTGGATCAAGGACGATATGCGCGCCGACCCGGAGGCACTGGTGGAGCGCTTTGCCCTGGTCATCCACAACGATTTGTCTTCTGCATTGGAGCGTTTCCGGGTGGGCTGATTTTATCAAATCCCCCGATTTGTCAAAAAGAACATCACTTAAAGAGGCCTGATGGACTTTTCATCAGGCCTCTTTTTCTGTTTATGGTCAATTTTTACGTTCCGGGGTATACTGTTGCCATAAGATAAAAATACAGGAGGTAAATCGTATGTATTACTCTGCAGGAACTTATGAAGCATTTGCCCATCCCGAAAAGCCGGAGGGCGTGGATAACAAGTCCGCCTATATCATCGGCACCGGCCTTGCCGGTCTTACCGCAGCCTTCTATCTGGTGCGGGACGGTCAGATGAAGGGCGAGCGGATTCACCTGCTGGAAAAGCTGGAGCTTGCCGGCGGCAGCTGCGATGGCTATAAGGATATTTCCAAGGGCTTCTATATGCGCGGCGGTCGGGAAATGGACAACCACTTTGAAGTGATGTGGGATGTCTTCCGGGATGTGCCCAGCATCGAAACTCCTGGTGTTTCCGTCCTGGACGAATACTACTGGCTCAATAAGCACGACCCCAACTATTCTCTGTGCCGGGCAACCGTTAAGTGCGGTCAGGATGCCCACACGGACAAGCAGTTTAAGCTGGACCGGGAGTCTGCAATGGCTCTGAGCAAGCTCTTCATTACGCCGGAGGAGCAGCTGGAGGACAAGAAGATTTCCGAAGTGCTGCCCGATTCCTTCTGGGAGACCAATTTCTGGCTGTACTGGCAGACCATGTTTGCGTTCCAGCGCTGGTCCAGCGCCCTGGAAATGAAGCGCTATCTGTGCCGCTATGTCCACCATATTGACGGCCTGCCCGATTTCTCCGCCCTGCGGTTTACCAAGTACAATCAGTACGAGAGCATGATCCTGCCCCTGTGCAAGTACCTGGAAAGCCACGGCGTGAAGATCGAGTTCGGCATGGATGTGAAAAACGTGGTCATCGACCATGTGGATGGCAAGCAGATTGCCAAGGCCATTGTCTATGTAAAGGACGGCAAGGAGCAGACCATCGACCTGGTGGAGGACGATCTGGTGTTCATCACCAATGGCTGCTGCACCGATACCTCCTGCTATGGCGACCAGACCCATGCCCCGGATCTTTCCGGAATTGTCAATGGCTGCGGCGAGAGCTGGGATCTGTGGAAGAACATTGCTGCCCAGGCTACCCATGGGGAATACGGCAACCCGGAGGCCTTCTGCTCCGATGTAGAGGCCACCAACTGGATGAGCGCCACGGTGCAGACCAAGAACGAAAAGGTTATCCGTCACATTATGGATATCTGCCAGCGTGACCCCCGCTCCGGTAAAGTTACCACCGGCGGCATCGTCACCGTTAAGGACAGCACCGAGAACTGGTACCTCAGCTGGACCATCAACCGTCAGCCCCAGTTCAGAGCCCAGGATAAGGACACCGTTCTGGTTTGGATTTACGGCCTGAGCACCAATAAGCCCGGTCAGTTCGTCAAGAAGGCAATGCGGGAGTGCACCGGCGAGGAAATCTGCCAGGAGTGGCTGTATCACATCGGCGTGCCGGAAGAGGAGATCCCGGAGCTTGCCGCCAGCGCCTGCAATACCACTACCTGCTATATGCCCTATATCAATGCCTTCTTCCAGCCGAGAAAGGAATCCGATCGGCCTAAGGTCGTGCCGGAGGGTGCTGTGAACTTTGCATTCCTGGGCCAGTTCACCGAGACTCCCAGAGATACCATCTTCACTACTGAGTATTCCATGCGTACCGGCATGGAGGCCGTGTATACCCTGCTGAACGTAGACCGGGCTGTGCCTGAGGTCTGGGGCAGCAAGTACGATGTGCGGGAGCTGCTGCGGGCTTGCTACTACGCCATCGATAAGAAGCCTCTGAACCAGGCTCCTCTTGGCTTTGCCGAAAAGGAAATGCTGAAGATCCTGGTCAAGAAGACCCGTGGAACGGATATTGAGCTGCTGCTGAAGGAAAGCGGCCTCATCGAGTAAACTCGTTGAGTAAACAAATCAGCGCCCTTCTCCCACATGGGGGAAGGGCGCTATAGCTTTCTCCTCTTGCCGGAACATTTTTTGGAAAAAGCCGGGGGTGTCCTCTTGACAAGACGGGAAATGTGTGATAAAATGCCATAGCTGAATCAGTCAAGCAAGGGCTTTGCGGGTGTAGTTCAATGGTAGAACACCAGCCTTCCAAGCTGGATACGCGGGTCCGATTCCCGTCACCCGCTCCAT